>NZ_JAHVHY010000006.1:0-423597 GCF_019802025.1 Halomonas sp. DP5Y7-2
TGGGGCCGCACTGCGTGCGGTCCGGCCACTCGCAGGCTCGTGGCGTTCGCCACCCCTTGCAGCTTCGCTGCAAAAGCCAGGGTGGCTCACCCCCATGCGAGAGACATTGATATCTAAGCTGATATCTAAGCGTCATCGTCAGGCATTTATTCAGAAGAACCCCGATTATCGAGAGATGGTCGGGGTTTCTTAATTTAAAAAGCCGCATGCATGGGTTCTTGATACGTTCAGCCCTCTTTATTTGTGGGGCCACGCCGAATACCCCCTCGGCGCGGTCCGGCCCGGCTCTTCTCAAGGGCAGGCTCGTGACGTTCGCCACCCCTTGCAGCTTCGCTGCAGCCCTTGCAAAGAGCTCCAGGGTGGCTCACCCCCATGCGACTCCCCTGTAGGGAACAGGGGAGAACCGCCGCAGGCGGGCCCTGAGGAACGAAGGGCGAGTCTCAGGGATGAGGCGAGTAAAGACATTGATATCTAGGCGTTATCGTCAGGCATTTATTCGGAAGAACCCCGATTATCGTGAGATGGTCGGGGTTTCTTTTGTGTAAAAAGCCGCATGCATGGGCTCTTGATACATTCAGCCCGCTCTTTATTTGCGGGGCCACGCCGAATACCCCCTCGGCGCGGTCGCGCCTGGCTCTTCTCAAGGGCGGGCTCGTGGCGTTCGCCACCCTTTGCAGCGTCGCTGCAGCCGTTGTAAGGAGCTCCAGGGTGACTCACCCCCATGCAAGAGTTGCTGTAGCCACGGCGTCATCGTCAGGCATTTATTTAGAAGAAGCCCAATTCCGAAAGGAGTTGGGCTTTCTTTATTTAAAGAGCCGCATCCATGGACTCTCTATACGTTCAGCCATTTGCTACACGTGGGCGCGCTTAAGCACTATCCGTTGTACTTAAGTTCGTTGTGATGAGGGGCTGGGCGTCTATGTCCTGTCGTTAGCGCAGCGATCACGGGAGATCCACCCAAAAGGGCATTGTGGAAATGTGTCGACCTATTCGATAGTAGAGCGAACAGGGATGGGCCTCGTGGCTTTTCTCTACTGGATCATCAGGGGCACGAGTGCCCCGGCAGGGAGGCGAACATGCTGGAAACCTTGGGACTTGCGGTATTGATCGGGCTTGGTGGCACTGCGCTACTCGATGTATGGAACCTGCTGCTGAACAGGACGTTGGGTCAGCCGCTACCGCCCTGGCACCTGATCGGCCGCTGGTTCGCCGGCCTGCCGCGAGGTCAGCTGGTTCATCGTCAAGGTATCTCGTCGTCGGCACCTATCCGAGGGGAGCTGGCCATCGGATGGTGCATGCACTACGTGGTAGGAATCAGTTTCGCGCTGGTACTTCTGCTGATTTGGGGCCTTGAATGGGCCGCTATGCCGACGTTTGGTCCGGCTTTGCTGGTGGGGCTGGTGACCGTTGGGGCCGGCTGGTTCATCCTGCAGCCGGGACTGGGGGTTGGCGTGGCTTGTTCCAATGCACCCAACCCCGGTCTAGCACGCATGAATAATGTGGTAGGTCATGTGGTGTTCGCGCTCGGCATGTATCTGGCGGCGCGACTCTTCACTGCTATCTGAGCGGCGCTCTGATCAGTGATGCAGGGGTGAAGTGTGGCTCCAGGTAGACGGTATTGGCGCTAAGGGGCATGCCTTGCAGCGCTGCAGTGAGTGACGATCGGGTAAGATCCGGCGCTGCCAAGGCTATCGCTTCGCCGAGCAGGATGCCCAGAGCATAGCCTCTTAGGGACTCTGGCCCTTGCTCATGGGCAGCGGCCCAACTGAGTGCTTGCGGATGAGGAATGGCGAGAATCACATCATGACCGTTGGCGGCCAAGGCTGCGGCGTGATTGCCCAGATGACCAAGGCATCCCGCCAAGGTGCGTGGCGTCTGCCGTCGCTCACCGTCTTCCAGCTCTGCCACGATGTCCTCGCTGGTGACCAGCGCAACGTCGGGCGCTGCCGTCACCGGTAATATCATGGTCAGCAGGCGAAAGCGGAACTCATCGCCATCTTGCCCCAGTAGCCCGACCTGCTCGGCGCTGATGCGGCGTACCTCGGCCAAGGCTGCCAGGAGGCAGGCGGTTTTCAGGCGCTCTTTCAACATGGTGTCCAGCTCCACCAGGGTGAACAGGGCATCCTGTCGTGTGGTCATTTCAATCCGATGTGACGAAGGACCCTGCTGGTGGTGGCGGGAAATGGCGGCGCTAAAGCCGATATCAAGATCGGAGCTGCCGGAGATACCGATCAAGACACGCTGATCGTCGGCAGCCGGAGCGGCATTCGCCGCGTAGCTCGGGTGACTGGGGTGACTCAATAGGACAACGCACCCTGCCAGAAGCAGGCTTCGAAGGACGGCTCTCAATAGGAAGGTCCTTGTCGCATGTTGTATTAGCAAACCACCAATAGCGTGAGTGATCAAGCCAGGGGTGACCGTCAGCGGGACCCATGCTTGAGCGTTGCGGCCTCTTGCCGCAAGCGTTCCGCCAGGGCGCGAGCCGGCTCGCTCAGTAAGCTGTCTTTGCGAGTGATCAGGCCGAAGGGAGCCAAGGTTCTTGCCAGAGTGACCGGTAGGAGACGGGCCCATCGTGTACTTACTGATGCAGCTGTGCTCAAGATATCATTCGGCGACGATAAGACAGAACCCCAGGTACCAGCCTGGCCACGATTCACCACAATTTCATCGGTGGCGCCTTCGTTGGCTTGTTTGAGCGCCTTTAAGTCTTCGACCCAGCCAGCGGGGGATATTCTGCGGCGTATTTTTGGACCGTGGGAGATCGGGCGTCCTCAGTTTTCTATGGCTGAGCCGCTGTTTCTGGCCCTGATGTCCCGTCTTGACGTTCCCGACCCCGACGTCACTTTCCTTGAGCTCTTTGGACCGGGCCATCTCTATCGTTGCTTGTGTTGCTCTATCGTTGCTTGTGTTTCGTTCCCACCGCGCTTAGGCATCAATGCTACTGGTCAGTTGCCGTCAGCTCGGTAGACTTCGGCCTCGGCAGGCTGTCGGTTGCAGTTCTCGATCTGTGCGTCCATTCTTGTATAAGTTTGGTACATGACGTAGTGCGTCTTGCTACGCACAGTTCGGACCGTGATGTTGCCGGTAATCAGACGCCGCTTACGGCGCGATCCTGGCACCGCTTCTACAAGGAGGAAGAGAACCGTGACCATCTTTGAAGCCCTGCGCGAGAGCCACGACAAGCAGCGCCGCCTGCTGGAACTGCTGGTGGAGACGGAAGGTAATAGCGAAGGGCGTGACGAGCTGTTCAAGCGACTCAAGGAGGAGCTCGAGAACCACGCCGGCGCGGAAGAACGGGCGCTGTACATGCCGATGATGGAGCATGACATGACCCAGGAGAAGGCGCGCCACAGCGTTGCCGAGCACCACGAAATCGATGAATTGATCGAAACACTGGAGTCCACGGACTATAGCTCGCCGGGCTGGCTGGCCAACGCCAAAAAACTGCAGCATCTGGTCACCCATCACCTTGACGAGGAAGAGCAAGAGGTCTTTCAACTGGCAGGCCGCGTGTTTGATGACGCCACCAAGGCCAATCTGGCCGAGGAGTACCATCAGGACATGCAGGATCGCGAAGCCAGTTGAGAAGGAGGGTGTCCAAGCCGTAGGCAGGACAGGCGCCGGAGACGACTCCGGCGCCTTTTTTATGGAGGCCCATTGGCAGCTGATCCGAGTGGTAAACTCGTGTGTCGTTGCTTGCCCCTTGAAGTCAGTCGCTGACTGCTCCACTCTCTACAGAAGTGGTACGCAACCTTTACAGCGCGTGCAGATAATGGGTTCCTGCCGCAAACGCCTGTTGCGTACCATCGGCCCCCAGGGATGCCCTGAGCGGCGGGGGATGACGTTCACCATGTCGATGAGCCGAAGGAGTGGATTCATGTCTACACAGCAACCCCCTCAGCAACAGCATCGTCAGCCCGGCAGCGAGTCGGCCATGCAACCCGAGCCGGAGGTAATCCGCGACAGCTACCGTGGTAGCGGCAAGCTTGACGGTAAGGTGGCGCTGATCAGCGGCG
This sequence comes from Halomonas sp. DP5Y7-2, assembly GCF_019802025.1. Taxonomy (NCBI): domain Bacteria; kingdom Pseudomonadati; phylum Pseudomonadota; class Gammaproteobacteria; order Oceanospirillales; family Halomonadaceae; genus Halomonas; species Halomonas sp. DP5Y7-2. The sequence goes on from NZ_JAHVHY010000006.1 coordinate 4,017, forward strand.
GCGACAGCGGTATCGGCCGCTCCGTGGCGGTACACTATGCCCGTGAGGGCGCACACTGCGCCATTGTGCATCTGGAAGAAGACCAGGATGCCGAGACCACCCGCCAGATGGTCGAGAAGGAAGGCGGTGAGTGTCTGGTGCTAAAAGGGGATGTCGGCGATGCTGACTTCTGCCGTCAGGCCGTGGCCAGCACCATCGAGCGGTTCGGGCGGCTTAATATCCTGGTCAACAATGCCGCCGAACAGTATGACTGGTCCGACATTACCGAGGTGGATGAGGCGCAGCTGGAGCGGACCTTCCGCACCAATGTCTACAGCCACTTCTATCTGGCCAAGGCGGCGGTGCCCCATCTCGATGCCGGCGACACGATCATCGCTACGTCGTCGATCAATGCTTTCAAGGGCAACGACACGTTGCTCGACTACACCGCGACCAAGGGAGCAGTACAGGCACTGGTCCGTTCGCTGTCAGCCACCCTGATGGACCGTGAAATTCGCGTTAACGCCGTCGCACCTGGTCCTGTCTGGACTCCGCTGATACCGGCAAGCTTCGACGAGGAAAAGGTAGCTGAATTTGGTAGCCAAGTGCCTATGAATCGAGCGGGTCAGCCCAGCGAAATGGGGCCCGCCTATGTCTACCTGGCCAGTGAAGAGTCGTCTTACATGAGTGGACAGACGCTGCACCTCAATGGTGGCGTCGTGCTCAATACCTGAGATGCCATGGCTGGCTTGACGACTCGTCTCACCGGCAGCAGTGGTGCCAGGCAACATCGAAATGGCAGGCGAGCCGGCCCGTGCCGGCTCGCCTGTTGTCCGTCTGACGGAGCTTACTGATTCAGTTCCTGTTCGGTGAACAGTTCCGTGAACAGCGCGGAGGTAAGGTAGCGTTCGGCGCTATCCGGCAGTATCACCACGATGTTCTTGCCGGCGAATTCCGGCAGCTTGGCGATACGAGTGGCGGCCGCAACAGCTGCACCGCACGAGATACCGCACAGGATGCCCTCTTCACGCATCAGCCGGTGAGCCATCTCCATGGCATCATCATTGGTGACCGTTTCGATGCGATCCACCAGACTCATGTCCAGGTTGTCCGGGACAAAGCCAGCTCCGATGCCCTGAATCTTGTGGGGGGCAGGAGAGAGGGACTCGCCGTCGCGGGTCTGGGTCAGGATGGGGGAGTCGCTGGGCTCCACCGCCACCGTGGTGATGGCCTTGCCCTGGGTGTTCTTGATATAGCGTGAGACCCCAGTGAGGGTGCCTCCAGTGCCGACACCAGCGACGAAGACGTCGATGGCGCCATCGGTATCCTGCCAGATTTCTGGCCCGGTGGTGGTTTCGTGGATACGCGGGTTGGCCGGATTGGAGAACTGCTGCGGCAGGAAGTAACGCTCGGGATCCGACTTGGCCAGTTCCTCGGCCTTGGCAATGGCGCCCGGCATGCCCCTGGCAGGATCGGTCAGCACCAGCTCTGCGCCCAGGGCCTTCAGCACCTTGCGGCGCTCCAGACTCATCGAGGCCGGCATGGTCAGCGTCAACGGATAGCCTTTGGCGGCGGCCACGTAGGCCAGGGCAATCCCGGTGTTGCCGCTGGTGGGCTCGATGATGGTCATGCCCGGCTTGAGCACGCCGCGCTCCTCCGCGTCCCAGATCATCGCTGCGCCGATTCGGCACTTGACGCTGTAGGCCGGGTTGCGGCCCTCAATCTTGGCCCAGATGGTAGCGCCTTCATTGACCCGATTCAGTCGTACCAGAGGGGTGTTGCCGATGGCCGTGGCGTTGTCTTCATAGATCCGTGCCATATCAGGGCTCCTTCGCTTGAGGCCCGCCGTCCAGCGCTGTAGCGGTGACCGCCTGTCGCGTGCGGGCTGGGGTGGTCGAGGTATAAGGCGTCTAGGTGTTCTCACTATGCATCAGTATGGCCTCTATCACGAGAGAGCGAGGACTCGCTAACCTTTCAACGCTATCAGCGCGAGGAAAAGAGCACGCCCGCGCAGGGCGGGCGTGAGGTCGGTGGCGGGAGCCAAGTGCGTGCGCTAAGTGCGTGCGTAAGATGCGTGCGCTCACTCACGGTCCCAGCGAACAAAGGCGTCGACCACCTCCTGGGGACGTTCCAGCGGATAGAAATGGCTGGCGTTCAGGTACTCCCAGGTCGCGTGAGGCATGATCCGGGCCAGGGCAACGCCTGAGACGTAGGGGGGCTGGAAGGGATCATGGATCCCCCACAGCAGCATCGCAGGCTTGTTCCACATCACCATCTGGGGGGAGGCTTCAAGGGTCAGGCGATTGTCCATGGCCTTTAAATATTCAATGAAGTGGCGCCGGGTGGAGGCGTTCTCTGCATAGTTGCCGTAAAGGTCGTTGAGTATCTCGTCTGTCAGGGTCTCGTCGGGATTCAACAGCCCCGCAGATGCGAAATTCCTGACGATGTCCCGCACGTTTTCTTCGTTGAAGATCTCTTCCGCCTCATCTGACTTGGCCTTGGCGATAGCCGCGTTGGCCTCAGGGACCGGCCACATGTCCAGCACGGCGGAGTTGCCGATGACGATCTTGCGCACCGCGTTGTGATCTTTCAGCTCAGGATCGGTCACCATGATTTGAGCGATACCACCGCCAAGGTCGTGGCCGAACAGAATATAGGGGCCTGGCATCACCTGATTGGCAAAGGCCGTCATGATCTCTGCTTGGCCCTTGAGGGAATGGTCGGCGTCCATGGGTCCGTCGGTGTAGCTGAGACCGAGCTGGCCCGGCGCGAACACATGGTAGCCCTGATCTGCCAGCAGCGGACCGACCTTGGAAAACAGCACGCTGTTGAGGGGGATGCCATGGATGAGCATGACAGCAGGATCACCTTCCTGCCCCCACTCTCGATAGGCGACACGGTAGTCGCCCACATCTGCATACTGGCGTCCGGGCATTTCATCGGCCGCGGCGATCTGGGAACCTGCTGCCAGGGGCAGGCAGAGGGCAACAGCAAGAGCGATAGCAGGGATCGTGCGCATCAATTGGCGACTCCTTCAGGGGCGTGGTTTCTTGTGACGCGGGATGTGGTGACGCAGTGACGTTGAACAGCCCGTCCTGAGGGCGTGGGCGGCATCGCTGGGGCCGCCATTGCCAGCAGTACAGACGCCGTTCGATGGCACCCGGCTTATGGCGTCTGGAGTCCGCGCAGAGAGCACTCAGCGAACGGCTTGTCAGGCACAGTCCAGGTCAAGACCTATCCAAGACAGCCCCCATCCACGTCAAGAAAAGGCAGTTCATACTCTAGATCAGCGTATGTCGTTTGAGAGTGGGCCTTGCCTATCAGAAGCATGTTTGAGCATAACGTGATGGAAGCAGGCTGATTTCTGCCAAGTGTCCGTGACCACAACCGTGACAGGCATGGCGCACAGGCCATCACGAATCAAGGAATCTTGCATATGACCGAGCAATATCAAGCGTCGCCCGCAAAAGGCAGCGTACTGGTGACAGGGGCCTCATCCGGCATCGGCGATGCCATCAGTCGGGCGCTGCTCGAGGAGGGCTTCACCGTCTACGCCGTTGCCAGGCGTACCGAGCGCATGCAGGCATTGGCGCAGCAAGGCGCCCACGTCATGGCGCTCGATATCGCCGATGGAGACAGTATCGCCAGGCTGGTGAAGACGCTGAGTGATGACGGAGTGGTGCTCGAGGGGCTTGTCAATAATGCCGGCTATGGCAGCTATGGGGTGCTGGAAGAAGTCCCCATCGAGGAAGCTCGGCGTCAGTTCGAGGTCAATGTCTTCGGGCTGATGGCCTTGACCCAGGCGTTGCTGCCCAGCATGCGCCAGCATGGCCGTGGTCGCATCGTCAATATCGGTTCCATGGCGGGACGACTATGGATGCCCGTGGGCGGCTGGTATCACGCCACCAAGTTTGCGCTCGAGGCCCTGAGCGATGCGTTGAGGGTCGAGCTGCGACCCTTCGGGATCAAGGTGAGCCTGGTCCAGCCCGGAATGATACGTAGCGAGTGGGCAGACATCGCACGTGCATCCCTGGAGGAGGATACCGCTGGAACACCCTATGCTCGCATCAAGCGTGGCATGTCCAGGGTGCTGGCTGATCAGCGCCAGGATGGCGAGCCTGAGCAGATAGCAAGGGTAGTGCTGCATGCGTTGACCGCGGCGCGACCGCGTCGGCGTTACCTGTTGCCGCTGCACGCCAAGATCCTGGTGGGACTGCACTGGTTGCTGCCCACCTGGCTTTACGAACGCTGTGTTCGCGCACTGTTGGCACGGCAGGGGGCTTCCACGCGAGATGGTCGATCTTAGGGACTCGATTGCCTAACGTCGCCGCGTACCGGCACGTGAGGGTGGCATACCCCTGAATGCGACACGCCCCCAGCCGCAAGGTGAGGGCGCGTTTCGTTACGGGCCGACGGTCATGTCAGGCGCCACTCTAAGCGGTTTACAGTCGGCTGGCGGGACGCAGATCGTAGTCGAAGTACTGCTCCATCAGGCGCTCAAAGGTGCCGTCGGCATAGACCTCGTCGAGGGCCTCATTGAAGGTTGCGGCCAGGGCCTCGTCCCGGGGGCGTACGGCGATAGCGTTGCCCCTGCCAAAGATCGATTCCGGTGAATTGATGCGCTCGCCGACCTGGGTGAAGTCGCCGTCTTCCTGCTGGATGGAGAGCGCTTCTATGGCCACCGGGTAGTTGATGAAGGCGAGATCCAGGCGCCCGCTTTCCATATCCAGGGCCACCTCATCGGCGGTGGCATAGCGCCGGATGTCCAGCACCTCACGATAGCGACCGGTGATATAGGTGTCCTGGGTGGTGCCGCGCTGGACGCCGACGGTCATGCCCTCGAGGCTTGCCAGGTCTTCGGGATCGACTACGGCGTCTCGGCGAGCCACCCAGACCTTGGGTGACATGGCGTAGGGCTCACTGAAGCGCACCTGGCGCTCGCGGGCCTCGGTGATGCGCATGGATGACAGGATGGCGTCGTACTTGCGTGCCAGCAGCCCAGGAATGATGCCGTCCCAGCCTTGCACGATCCATTCGCAGTCGAGTTCAGCTCGGCGGCAAAGCTCGTTGCCCAGATCAATTTCGAAGCCGGCGAGTTCACCGTTGGCATCGCGATATTCAAACGGAGGGTAGGGCACATCCACGGCAATGCGTACCTGGCGGGACTCATCGGCGAAGGAGGGGGCTGCCGCCACCACCGCGCAGGTAAGGGCAAGGGGAGACAGCAAATACTTGGAGATTGAACGCATGGAAGACCTTGTGTTGTCGTCGGGGGAGTCTTGGTGACGTTGTCGTTATGTGGATCACGGGGGGCTGCTTGCGCCCCCCATGGTCTGTCGGGTGTCGGGTGTCGTCCGCGCCGGGGTCAGGCCGGCTGCAGGCGTCGGGAGCGACGGTGGTGGCGTATCGCCAGCACAATGGACAGTGCCGCCAGCAGCAGCAGTCCTAGTGAGATGGGTCGCGTGAAGAACAGCGTCCAGTTCTCATCGGACATCAGCGCCCGGCGCAGGTTGGTCTCGGCGATGGGGCCCAGGATCACACCCAGCACCAGCGGAGCCAGAGGATAGTCGAGCTTGCTCAGCAGGTAGCCGAAGATGCCGACGCCCAACAGCAGGTAGACGTCAGTGACGCGGTTGTTGAGGGCAAAGGCACCGATCACGCAGCACACCAGCACAACCGGAACAATGATCGACTTGGGTACCTCGGTGACGCGCAGGAACCAGCGCATGCTGAACAGGCACACCACGAGCACCATCACGGCGGCCACCAGCATCGCCATGAACATGCCGTAGACCAGGTCGCCATGGTCCATGATCAGCCGGGGGCCGACGCCGATACCATGCACCATCAACGAGGCCATCAGTACGGCGTCCACGGCACTGCCGGGGATGCCGAGTGCAATCATCGGAATCAGGCCGCCGCCGGAGGTGGCGGAGTTACCGGATTCCGAGGCGATGACCCCCTCGGGGGTGCCCGTTCCGAAGGCTTCCGGTGTCTTGGAGGCACGCTTGGCCTGGTCGTAGGCGAGCAGGTTGGCGATGCTGCCTCCGGCACCGGGAACAGCACCAATGAAGACGCCGACCAGCGAAGAGCGCAGCAGGTTGATCGGATAGCTGATGGTTTCCTTCAACGCCTTGAGCGGGCTGAAGCTGACGCTCTCCGGCATCAACGCCTTACCGTGCTTGATGCCGTCTGCGTCCTCTACCTCGGACAGCAGCTGGCTGACCGCAAAGATGCCAATCAGCACCACCAGGAAGGGAAAGCCGTTGGCGAGCAGGTCAGAGTCAAAGGTGAAGCGAGCCACGCCCATCATCGGATCGGAGCCGACAGTCGCGATCAACAGCCCCAGAAGCCCAGTCATCAGGCCCTTCAGCATGGACTTGCCGACCAGGCTGGCGACCACCGTCATGGCGAAGATGATCAGGGAGAAGTATTCCCAGGCACCCAGTTTGACGGCGATGATCGCCAGCGGCGGGGCGGCGATGATCAACACCACCACGCTGACCAGGGCTCCGAAGAAGGAGGCCCAGATACCCAGCGCCAAGGCACGACCCGGCTCGCCCTTGCGCGCCATGGGGAAGGCGTCGAAGGTGGTCGCAACCGATGACGGCGTGCCGGGAATGCCGAGCAATGCGGCCGAGATCAGACCGCCGCTGTAGCCGCCGACATACACCGCCAGCATGGTGGCCACGCCTTGCAGCGGCTCCATGGTGAAGGTGAGAGGCAGGGTCAGGACGATGGCCATGGTAATGGTGAAGCCGGGAATGGCCGACGCAATCACACCGGCGATGACACCCAGCAGCATGGCGATCATGGTTGAAACGGTAAAAAGCTGATCCATACCGGACAGCAGCGTATCCATCATGAGAAGTTTCCTCGAGACGTCGTTGCCGGTTTAGCCGAACAGGCCGCGGGGCAGGCTGATGACGAAGACGTCACGGAACAGAGTGTCCACGCCTAGCGAAAAGATCACCGCGATCACCACGGCGATGGCCACCGGCTTTGCGGTGCGGGCACCCAGCAACCATTGACCTGCCAGCAGGAAGCCGAAGGACGCGAAACTAAAGCCCAGCCAGGGCAGCGTGATGATGTAGACCGCAAAGAGTCCTAACACGGCAAAGGCCAGTCGATGCCGCCATATCCAGGTGCCGGCCTGGCCGCGAGCCGCAGCGGGCTGGGCCATGAAGCGGCGGCCTTCCTTGACGGTAATGGCCAGGTTGAGAACGACTAGCGCCGCCAGCACCAGACGCGGGAAACTGCCGGACCCCAGTGGCTCCCACATCGAGGAGGGCAGGTCACGGGCCTGCACATAGAGACCGGTGAACAGCGCCGCCAACCCCAGGTTCAGAAGCACGTGGGCCAGGTGGTCGCCACGTCCCTGAGCGTCCGGCCCCCCCTGGGGGGAGCCGGCTGATGGAGCGGTTGCAGGGGACAGGGTGTCGTCGTGGGAAGCACTCATCGCGCCAGCTTCCCTGATAGACGCTCGATGGTGGCATCGCTGGTCTCGAGGTATTCGGCGAAGGCGTCGGGGCCTTCAAAAACCACGCTGGCGCCAGCGTTGTGCACGGCCTGGGCGAAGGCTTCATCCTGGCTCATGGATTCGAAGGCGGCGGCCAGCACGTCGATACGTTCCTCGGGTGTGCCCTTGGGCGCCAGGATGCCGCGGATGATGTTGAGCTTCAGCTCCGGGTGTCCCAGTTCGGCGAAGGTGGGCACGTCCGGCGCTTCTGGCTGGCGCTCCTCGCTGCCGACGGCCAGGAAGCGCAAGTCACCGTTCTTGACGAATTCCCCGCTGGAAGAGATATCCCCGATGGCGGCATCAATATGACCGCCTACCAGCGCGCGAATGCGAGGGCCGGTGCCTTCGAAGCCGACATAGCGAAACTGCAGGTCCTCGGCTTCCTCCATCATTGCGGCGTGGATATGTGGCACGCCACCCAGGGTCACGCCGAAGCGCACCTCGCCAGGATGCTGCTTGGCGTAGTCGACGAACTCGTCAAAGGTGCTGTAGGGAGCATCGCCGGGCACGGTCAGGTACTGAGGGGACTGAGTGACGGCGGCTACCGCCTCGAAGTCATCGTAGTTAAGAGGTGTGAGGCCGGTGTGGCTGGCGACCATCAGGCCCTCGTGCACCTGCCCGATGGTGTAGCCGTCCGCATCGCGCCGTGAGAGTTCCTTGAGACCGGTAGTCCCGCTGACGCCGGGCATATTGATGACCGGCAGGGGCTGGCCAAGGTAGGTTTCCGCGTGGTTCGCCACCAGCCGCATCAGGGTGTCGCTACCGCCGCCAGGGGACCAGGGCACGATGAACTCGACGGGGTCTTCTGGAAACGCCTCCTGGGCCATGGCCTGGGGGACGATGGCCATGGAAGCAGCTGCCACGGCAAGGGCGAGGGAGGTAGCGCAACGGCGATGTACAGTGGTCATGTTGATGTCCTGAGCAAGTGATCGTTGTTGATGATTGTTGTGAATGAAGCGTCGGTTGTTATGTGTCGTGGTGTTCACGTCTGTCGTCGGCGTGAGCGGATCACCCCAGCAGCAAGGCCCCGTAGGCGAGGCCGAAACACACCACTAGGGCCGGATGTACCTTGGTCCGAAGTAGCAGGAAGGCGGCCACTGCGGCGATGATGGCCGTGTGCAGCAGGCCTGACGTCGCCATTCCTTCGCGCAGGAAACTCACCGTCAGATAGGCCATGAGCACCATGACAACAGGTCGGACCCATTGGCTCATGGACTTGACCTTGATCGAATCTCGGTAGCGATACAGGGTGCCCAGGGCGGCCAGCATCAGCAGCAGCGAGGGACCAACGGTGGCCAGCACCGCGACAATGGCACCGCCGGCGCCGGCCACGTCGTAGCCGATGTAGCCTGCCATCTTGGTCGCGATGGGGCTGGGCAGGGCATTGCCCAGAGCGAGAGTCTCGGCAAAGGCCTGATGGGTCATCCAGCCGTAGTGGCCGACGACCTCGTTCTCGATCAGCGGGATGATGGCCGGTCCGCCGCCATAGCCGACGATGTTGGGAATGAAGAAGGCCAGAAAGAGCTGCCAGTAGATCATGCAGAGGGCCCTCCCTGAGATGCCTTGCGGCTGGCCTCGGGCCGCAGCAGGGCGGCGACGAGAAGGGCGCCGATGACCAGACCTGGATGTACGCCGAGGCCGTAGATCAGCCCGCCGGCGACCCCGCCAAGCACCAGGGTGGCGATAACGCCGAGACCTGCACGGGACTTGTTGAAGAAGTCAAAGGTCAGCTGGGCCATCATCACCATGACCACCGGTACCACCCCGAGGCCCATGCCCTGGACCCAGCGTTGATCGCCGTAGCGACTGTAGAGCCCAAGCAGGGCGATCATCGCGAAGATCACCGGCACGATGACGGCAACCACCGCGTTGATGGCGCCCAGCACGCCACCGACACGGAAGCCGATATAGCCGGCCATCTTGGTGGCAATCGGGCCCGGTAGGGTATTGCCGATCGCCAGCACATCGGCGAAGGCGTCGTCGTCCATCCAGGCGTGGCGCTTGACCACCTCCTGGTGGACCAGTGGGATCATCGACGGTCCACCGCCGAAGCCGAAGATACCGATGCGAAAGAACGCGGCGAACAGTGAGGCGTGTTGTCCCATGGCTTAGAGCACCGCAATGCTGGAGTCGGTACGCGGCTCGGTACCGCCGCAATAGATGCCGGTGTCCGGGTCTCGCAGGATCATCTGTCCGCGGCCATAGCTGCGGCTGTCGGTGTCGACCTGCATACGGTGACCGCGCGCTGCCATGGCGCGAACCAGCGGCGCAGCATAGCTGTGTTCGATACCGATGGTGCGTTCGCCCAGCCACTGCCAGCGCGGCGCATCCAGTGCTGCCTGGGGATTGAGCCCGAAGTCGACCAGATTCATCACGACCTGCACGTGGCCCTGGGGCTGCATGAAGCCGCCCATGACGCCGAACGGCCCCAGCGCCTTGCCATGACGGGTGAGAAAGCCGGGAATAATGGTATGGAACGTCTTCTTGCCGGGCTTGAGGACGTTGTCATGATGCTCGTCCAGGCTGAAATCATGGCCGCGGTTCTGCAAGGAGATACCGGTACCCGGGACCACGACCCCCGAGCCGAAGCCGTGATAGTTGCTCTGAATGAACGACACCATGTTGCCATCGGCGTCGGCCGTGGCCAGGTAGACGGTGCCGCCGGCCTTTGGGTCACCAGGCTCGGGGTCGATGGCCGAGTCGCCGATCAGCGCGCGGCGCGCGTCGGTGTAGTGGTCGGACAGCAGCTCCTCGACCGAGTAGGTCATCGCCTCGGGCTCGCTGATGTGCGTCTTGCCGTCGGTGTAGGCCAGTTTCATGGCCTCGAGCTGGCGATGCAGCAGTTCAGGATCGTCGCGATGGGACGGTGCAAAACCGTCGAGCAGGCGCAGTGCCATCAAGGCCACAAGACCCTGCCCATTGGGCGGTATCTCCCACACATCCACGTCACGATAGCGGGCAGAAATGGGGGTGACCCATTCGGGCTGATAGCTCGCCAGGTCTTCCTTGCGCAGATAGCCACCGGTACGGCGTGAAAATGCGTCGATGGCCTCAGCCAGCTCACCGCGATAGAAGCTCTCCCCATGGGATGCAGCGATCGCCTCCAGGGTGTCGGCCTGACCGGGGTTGGTAAACCATTCACCCGCCTGCGGGGCACGCCCGTCGAAGGTGAAGGTATCGAACCAGCCCTGGGTGGCCTCACCTTCGAGGTGGCGCTTGAAGGTGGCCGTGTCGCGCTGCCACAGGCTGGCGATAACGGGCGAGACCGGGAACCCTTCCCGGGCCAGGCGAATGGCGGGTGCCAGCAGGCTTGCGAAGTCCAGCTTGCCGAAGCGGCGCGACAGTTCCGCCCAGGCGGACGGCGTACCGGGGACCGTGACAGGGGTCCAGCCGTATAGCGGCACCTTGTCATGCCCCGCCTCGACCAGCATCTCCCGCGTCAGCGCCTGGGGGGCAACACCGCTGGCGTTGAGTCCGTGCAGCTCGCCGTTGCCGTTGTCATCGCTGGCGATCCAGACCAGGGCAAAGGCGTCGCCGCCGATGCCGCAACCGGTCGGCTCGACGACCGTCAGTGCCGCTGCCGTGGCGATAGCGGCATCGACTGCATTGCCGCCGCGGGCCAGCACGTCGCGTCCCACCTGGGCCGCCTGGGGCTGCGAAGTGGCCACCATGCCGTGGCGAGAATACGTAGGGCTGCGTCGAGACGGGAAGGGCGTGGCATCGGGATAGGGCGTGGACAGGTGACCGCAAGCGGTTGCGGAAGCAGTGCCAGGGATATCGCGCTGGGAAGACATGGCGTCTCTCGTCGAAAGAAAAGGTGGTAATCGGTATTGTGTTTAAAAATCGATTTTGTGGTTTGACTATGCCGTGCGCTGCAGCGAGCGTCAATCCCTGGGCAGGCGACTGATGTCAGTGCCGTGCGGGCTCTCTCCAACCACCGCCCCTGGGCAAGACAGCAGGGGCGGTGGCGACAGGGCTATGGCAACAGGGCTATGGCGTCAGGGCTATCGCTTGTCAGCGCAGGGTAGCGGGTTGCTGTTGCGGGAGCTCTTCACTGTCGTGGCCCAGGGTCCAGCCGGTCAGGACATACAGCAGGGAAAAGGCGATAGCGCCGTAGCAGAGGATGGCGTAGACAAAGAAGTCCGCCGTGGCGACGCCCAGGGTGGCGGCGGTAAAGGCCCCGGTGACACCCCAGGGCACCAGCGGCGACAGCGTGGTACCGGTATCCTCGAGGATGCGTGACAGGTTCTTGGTAGGGCTGCCGCTGCTGGCGACCAAGGGACGTAGCAGCGGGCCGAGCAGAGAGAATGTCACGTAGTAGCTGCCGGTCAGCAGAAAGGCCAGGCTGTGCAGTGCCATCGATCCTCCCAATACCTGGCGGCGCGCGGCGTGGCGGCGGGCCAACCAGGCAATGGCGGCGTCCAGGGTGCCGGCGCTCTTGAACGGTGCTCCCAGCACCGCCGCCGCAATCAGCACCGCCACGGTGGACATCATGCCCTGCAGTCCCCCACGGGAGAGCATCTTGTCCACCATCGCCACGCCAGTATCGGCAACAAAGCCTGCGTTCATGGCGCTACCGATCTCGGCGAGGCTCGCGCCTTGCAACACCACGGCGATCAGCGCAGCGCTGACGATACCCAGCATGAAGGCGGGCAGCACCGGCTTCTTGGCCAGGATGCAGCCGAACACGACCAGCGGCGGAAGCAGTGTGAGTAGATTGTCGCTGAAGGTAGCGGCCAGGGTGTCGATGATGGCTTGGGTCTGGTCCGACATGCCGTCCGTCGTCATCGCCGCACCGGCTTCGGCGACACCATTGCCGAGCCATGCATAGACGACCAGGGCGATCAGGTACGCCGGTAGGGTCGAATAGAGCATGTGGCGAATGTGACTGATGATGTTGACCTCGCACACCGCCGAGGCCATGACGGTGGTGTCCGACAGGGGCGACAGCTTGTCGCCGAAGAAGGTGCCGGTGACGATGGCTCCTGCGGCGTAGGCGGGCGGAATACCCAGTCCCAGCGCGACGCCCATCAAGGCCACACCGATGGTGCTGAGGGTGCCCCAGGAAGTACCGGCCATGACCGACATCAAGGAGCACGAGAGACACGCCACCACCAGGAACAAACCCGGCGTCAGTGACTCCAGGCCTAATGTCACCATGGCCGGGATGGTGCCGGACAGCATCCAGACCCCCACCATCATGCCGACACTCATCAGGATCAGGATAGGCACCAGCATCGCCTGGATCCCCTTGAGCAGGTCGGCTTCGAGGCGTGACCAGGCGATACCCCACACCAGACACAGGGTCATGGCGATGGCGCCGGCGACGATCAATGCCACCGCCGTGGGAATGCCGAGGCCCATGATGCCGACCAGCAGGCTGCCGATGGCGGCTACCAGCAGCAGCGCGTGGCGACGGCCAGAAAGGGAGACCGCTGGTTCCTGGACGTCTTCGGGGTGGGAAGGGCCTCCCGTGGAGGGGGCACGTTCAGCCGCTGAAGAGGAGTGTTGGGACATAGGGCGCTCCAAGGCAAGTTGTTATGGTTGTGTTGTCGAGATCGACGTTTAGAGAGCTGTTCAGATAGCCGTTCAGATAGCCCTTATGGCCGCTCTTTACGACAGCTCTCTTCACGCAGACCGCCTGGTGACCGTCCCTGCTGAAGGTTCGCGAAGGCTCCAGGTCTGGTCCGGCCTGGACGATGGCGACTGAAGCGTGGCCGAAGGCTGGCTGACGTGCGGTCGATCTCTGATGTTTCTTGGTTGATGTCGCAATTGATGTAAGAAATATCGTCATATTATGGTAAAATCGATATTTCGGCAAAAACTATGCCCCGGCGCTTGGCGAACGTCAATTGCCGACGTACCCTGCATCTCTGTCCTTCACGAGTCCTGTCATGACCACGTCCCAACCGGCCGAGGCGGCCACCAGCGGCGAGACCGCAGCCAGCCAGGTATTCCATGCCCTCAAGGTGGATTTGATTCGCGGTCGCTTTGCCGCCGGGGAGAAACTCGCCATCAGCGCCCTGAAGGACCGCTATGAGGTGGGCTTGAGCCCCCTGCGGGAGGCACTGAATCGGCTTGCCGCCTACGGTTTGTTGGAACAGCACAATCAGCGGGGTTTTCGCGTGCCGCCGCTGTCAGCGGATGAGCTTGAAGACATCGCCAGGCTGCGGGTGCAGCTGGAATGCATGGCACTGACCCAGGCGTTTCAAGAAGGGGATGCGGAGTGGGAGTCACAGCTGCTCGCCGCCAGTCACCGGCTGACGCGTGCCAACAAGGTTCAGGGCGAGGTGGAACAGTGGGAGCAGGCCCACCAGCGATTTCATCGCACCTTGCTGGCGCCCTGTGGCTCTCATTGGCTGCTTCGCTTCATCGAACAACTGCACGATCAGTTCGACCGCTATCGCCGTCTGGCCCCGGGCAATCCTGAGATTCGCGAGCGCCTGGACGCCCAGCACGGTGAATTGGTGACGCTGGCGCTGGAGCGCCGCATTCATGATGCCCGGCATCTGCTGGAGGACCACATCCGTCAGTCCTGGGAAGTGGCCAAGGGCGCCTGCGCTGCCCGCTGATATTGCCCAGGCAGCGCCCTGGTAGCGCCTAAATACGGCCAGTGGTCCAGTGTCAGCGGCGGGTTGGATGCAGCTGAAGGTAGCGATTTTTCGACGGGAGCAGGTGCTGGCGACACAGCTCGCGAAGGGCGTCGCGATCTTGATGGCGGATGGCGTCGATCATCGCTTGGTGCTCATGCCGTGCCCTGGAGAGACTGTCACTATCGGCGATCGCGATAAAGCGAATGCCGTGTGCTTTCTGGGCGAATTCATTGATCGTGTCAGCCAGGTAGGGATTGCCGGTCGCCGCAAACAGGGCCCGATGAAAGGCGATGTTGAGGTGAAAGACACGGCGCAGGTCCTGCGCGTCCACCGCAGCGCTGTAGCGCTGGTGCAGTTCGCTGAGCTCGTCAAGCCATGAGCTCGGAGCCGGCAAGGGCAGGGCGTCGACGCCGGCCAGCTCAAGAATCTCGCGCATGGCGTAGAGGTGTTCCACTTCCTCCGGCGTATAGGCCTTGACGAAGGCGCCGCGATTGCGGATGCGCTCGACCAGTCCGATATCCTCGAGCTGGAACAGCGCCTGACGCACGACATGCCGCTTGCAGTCGAAGCGTTCAATCAGATCCTCTTCCACCAGACGTTCTTTCGGGTGCAGGCGCCCCAGAACAATGTCTTCTTCTACACTGCCGACTATCTCCTCAGCCACACTGGCGGCACTTGGCCGAGTCTCGAGGTCGTCAGCATCCTGCACACTAGATCGGCTCATCTCGCGTCCCCTGCGATGGTGGTGGCGGTCGAGCATCGGCGCGAGGACGATGCTCGTCTAGTCTACCAATAGCGGCGAGCGCCTTCACCGCTGGTCTGGCATTGTCACCGCTGGTCAGGCGTCTGGGCACTGCGGCGCGGCACGCGACAGTGGAGTTCAGGGCGACATACGGCAAAATCACAGCCCTGGTCAGCCTGCAGGATCTGCTCCATGAACAGCCGACGATAGCCGAGCAAAGCGCCCGTGTCCGCAGCGGCTGGACTGTGCTGCCGACGACGGCTTTCCAGGGTCTGCTCATCGACCTCGAGCGACAGCCGGTTGGCGGCCACGTCGAGGGTGATGATATCGCCATCGCGCACCAGCCCAAGGGGGCCTCCCTCGGCAGCCTCCGGCGACACATGCAGGACAATGGTGCCGGCGGCGGTGCCGCTCATGCGCCCGTCGGAGATCCGTACCATGTCCTTGACCCCTTGGGCGGCAAGCTTTTTCGGAATCGGTATATAGCCCGCCTCCGGCATTCCCGGCGCTCCCTTGGGGCCAATGTTGGCCAGCACCAGCACGTCGTCCGGATTGACGTCGAGCTCAGGGTCATCAATGCGTTGGGCCAGGTCTTCCAGCGAGTGAAACACTACCGCTCGTCCGCGATGCTGCATCAGGCTGGCAGACGCCGCAGACTGCTTGATGATGGCGCCGCTGGGCGCGAGGTTGCCGCGCAAGACGGCGATGCCGCCCTGGGCATAGATGGGGCGCGAGCGAGGGCGGACCACCGGCTGATCGATCAGGTGCACGGCCGCCTCGATGTTTTCGCCTAGCGTACGACCGTTGATGGTCGGTGCGTCCAGGTGCAGCAGCGGCCCCAGCTCACGCAGCAAGGTGGGCAAGCCACCCGCCCGGTGAAGGTCTTCCATGTAGCCCTCGCCAGAGGGCTTCAGGTCTACCAGCACAGGGGTCTGCGCGCTCATCTGATCGAAGGCCTCTAGATCGATGTCGATGCCCAGTCGTCCGGCAATGGCCGTCAGGTGAATCAGGGCATTGGTCGAACCACCCAGTGACAGCAGCACCCGCAGGGCATTCTCGAAGGCCTCGGGGGTGAGAATCTGCGATGGCGTGATGCCTTCCTTGGCGAGCCGCACGGCCTCGGCCCCCGACTGTTCCGCGATTCGCTGACGGTCAGCGTAGACCGCCGGAGCGGTCGCACTATTGGGCAGCATCATGCCCATGGTCTCGGCCAGACACGCCATGGTGCTGGCGGTCCCCATCACCGAGCAGGTCCCCACCGTCGGCACCAGCTTGTCGTTCACCTCGCTGATTTCCGCATCATCGATGTCCTGTCCACGGTAGGCCGCCCAGTAACGCCGGCAATCGGTGCAGGCGCCGACACGAGTGCCACGATGGGAGCCGGACAGCATCGGGCCTGTCACCAGCTGGACGGTGGGAATGTCGGCGCTGGCGGCGGCCATCAGCTGGGCCGGCACGGTCTTGTCACAACCACCGATCAGTACGACAGCGTCCATCGGTTGGGCGCGGATCATTTCCTCGGTATCCAGTGCCATCAGGTTGCGCAAGTACATGCTGGTGGGATGGGCAAAGGACTCGTGCAGGGTAATGGTGGGGAACTCCACGGGCAGTCCTCCGGCCAGCATGACCCCGCGCTTGACGCTCTCGACCAGCCCAGGGACGTTGCCGTGGCAGGCGTTGTAGCCGCTGTAGGTATTGGCGATGCCGATAACCGGCCGGGACAGCGCGTCGTCGGTGTAGCCCATGCCCTTGATGAAGGCCTTGCGCAGGAAGAGCGAGAAGTCGGCATCGCCATAATTGGTCAAGCGGTTGGACATGCCCAGGGTGGCACTCTTGTGGTTGTTGTCGGAGTCCTGGCTCATGGTGGGGTCCTCACAGTTCTGGGTGCTGACGGGTGAGCGATAGCGTGCGTTTACCTTGGCGTTGTTATCGCTCCCGAAGGGAGGTGACAGGGAAGGGTGTCACTGGTCCTTCCCGCCTCTCGTTGCAGCAAGATTAGGACGAGAAAAGATGGTTAACAAGATTATTGACAATTTTATTGGCAACCTACTACGTTGATGTTGGCAATCACGATGTGCTCGGTGCCGGACCCGATAACACCCAGCGCCCCAGGGCGTGACCAAAGCTCGACATCGAACCGCACGCAACAACAAGCGCAACTACAAGCGCAACACAATGACAACAGCACGTGAGGTGCAGCCATGAACAAGCGTGGAGCATACGCCGCCATTCTCCTCTCGACCCTGCTCTTGCCTGGCGCCGCCATGGCGGACTATTCCGCCGGCGACGAGATCAAGGTGCTTCAGGGCTTCAAGGCGGGCGGGGGGAGCGATGCCCTGGCCCAGTTGACGCAGCCTTTCCTGCGCGAGCAGCTCGGGGTCGACTTCGTCAACGAGTATCTGCCGGGGGCGACCGGGGCCATCGCCTGGACGCGTCTGGCCAAGCAGACCGAGGCCGACGGCACGACCATCAGTATCACCAATACGCCAATGCTGATGACCAACTACATCATGAACGACAGCATCACCTATTCGATTGATGAGCTGACGCCCATCGCCAACGTCGTGACCGACCCCGGCATCATCGTGGTGCCGGCCGACAGCCCCTACCAGAGCGTCGAGGACTTTCTCGCCGCCGCTGAGCAGAGTCCCGGCGCCATCACGGTCGGCAATTCCGGCGTTGGTGGAGACGACTTTTTCTCGACCATCCTGATCGAGCAGGCCACCGGGCTGAGCTTCCAGAAGGTGCCCTTCCAGGGCGATGGTCCATCGGCCACGGCGGCCATGGGCGGGCAGATCGACGCCAGTTTCAACAATCTTGGCAACGTCTACGGGCATATCCAGTCTGGCAGCCTGCGTCCGCTGGCCGTGTTCTCTCGTGAACGTCTGTCGATGCTGCCGGACGTGCCCACCCTGAGCGAGAAGGGCATCGAGGTGGTGGCCGGGTCGTCGCGAGGCTACAGCGCGCCCGCCGGTATTCCTGACGAGGCACGCCAGCAGCTGATCGATGCCTTCGAGGCGCTCAAGACCAACGACGAGTTCAAGAAGGTCGCCGAGGAGCGCGCCATGAACCTGGATATCCAGACCGGTGACGACTACCAGCGGATGATTGAGGAGATGGAAGGTCAGTTCGAGCAGATCTGGGCCAGCGTCAAGGATGACGTCAACGGTTGATGGCAGGGGTGGGAGAGGTCGAGCGCCTCTCCCCCCTCGACATCATCGGGAGAAGACAAGATGAAACTTAGCCGTCTGCTGTTTGGCCTGCTGGCGCTCGGTGTTGCCGCGCTGTTTGGCATCACCTCGCTGGGATATCCCAGCGCTGCGGCAAGAATGCCGCTGATCTATGCAGTGGTGGTGGCAGGCTTCGCCCTGGCGATGATTGCTCAGGAAGTGCTCGGAGCCAGGAGGGCAAGGACCGCCGAGGCCAGTCATCGACCGACGCGAGAAGGCAGTCAGTTGCGAGATGTGAAGGCCCATGACCCCGCCGCCGTACCAGGTGAAGCTGATACCGCCGACGCTATCGATTCCGCGGGCCTTGCTCAGACCCAGACACCGCCCGCCAAGCCGGTCAAGGCGCTGATGGTGTTCGCGCTGGCTGTCGTTTACGTCCAGGCCATCAACTATCTGGGCTACGTGATCGCGACGGCGGCCTTCATGGGCCTGGCGCTGGTCCTGGTCCGCCACGTATCGCTGCGCTTCAGTCTGATCGGTATCGCGGCGCTGATCACGGTGGTGTGCCTGGTGTTCATCGGCTTTCTGGGCCTGCCCGTGCCGCTGCTGCCGTCGCTGTCATGAGCCGGATAGTGTCCTGCCAATGTGATCCGCTTCGCCGGAGCCTTGAGCGCATCTGAGCGAACCTGGAGCCTGACCCTATGAACGAAAATCTCGTCATGGTGGGGTTGAGCAATGTGCTCACCCTGACCAATGTGTCACTGATCCTCGGCGGTACCTTGCTGGGGCTGTTTGTCGGCGCCATGCCTGGGCTGTCCGCCACCATGGCATTGGCCTTGCTGCTGCCACTGACCTTTACCATGGACCCGGCGACCGGGCTTAGCATGCTGGCCTCTTTGTACGTCGGCGCTTCCTACGGTGGCTCCATCGCCGCCATCTTGCTGCGTACCCCTGGTACCCCTTCGGCTGCTGCGACCGTGCTGGACGGATTTCCGCTGTCCCAGCAGGGGCAAGCGGGCAAGGCGCTGGGGATTTCGCTGTTTGCCTCCTTCTTCGGGGGATTGATGAGCGGCGTCGCGCTGTTGACGGCGGCACCGCTGCTCGGCGTGCTGGTGCTCAAGTTCGGCCCGGTCGAGCTGTTTGCCATTGCCGTGCTTGGCATCACCATCATTGGTTCCTTGTCCCAGGGCTCCATCGTCAGCGGCCTGCTGTCGGGGGTGATGGGGCTTCTGCTCAGTACCGTGGGCATGGACCTGATCACCGGCACTCCACGCATGACCTTCGGCAACATCAACCTGTTTTCAGGCATCGAGTTCACGGTGGCGCTGATTGGGCTGTTCTCGATTCCCCAGGCATTGATCCTGCTGGAGAACGCCCACGACAACGATAAGGTGGCAAGCAAGATCACCGACCGCCTGGTACCGCGGTTCAGGGAGCTGCGCCAATTGATGCCGAACATTCTGCGCTCAGGCGGTATCGGGATCGTGACTGGCTTGATCCCCGGCACGGGGGGCGATACCGCCAGCTGGTTTGCCTACAACGAGGCCAAGCGCTTCGCCAAGGACAAGAGCCGTTTCGGCAAGGGTGACATCGCGGGGGTCGCGGCCCCGGAGTCCGCCAACAACGCCGTTGTCGGCGGTGCTCTGATTCCCACCATCGCCCTGGGCATTCCAGGCAGTTCTTCCACCGCGATTCTGCTCGGCGCGCTGATGGTTCAGGGCATTCTGCCTGGCCCCAACCTGCTGACCGACTACGGCGACGTGACCTACACCCTGATCTGGGCGGTGATTCTGGCCAATGTGGGCCTGCTGGCGGTCGGCCTGGCCTTCACCCGTGTCTGCGTGGGCGTGACCAAGGTGCCGGACAGCTTCGTCGCCTGCGCCATCATCACGCTCTGCGTGATCGGCGCCTTCGCGATCAACAACAGTCTGTTCGAGGTAGGGCTGATGCTGGGGTTCGGGCTGTTCGGCTACTGGATGAACAAGGCCGGTATCTCGCCAGCTCCGATGGTCATTGGCCTGATCCTGGGGCCGGTAATGGAAACCAGCTTTCAGCAGTCGATGCTGATTGGTCAAAACAGTCCCGTGATTTTCCTCAACAGTCCCATCGCCATGGTGCTGCTGGGTATCGCGGTGCTGTCGATCCTCCAGGCAACGCCCTTCTTCCGCTGGCTGCGGGGACGACTGACCGGCGCCTCACGCCGGGGCCGCACGGGCTAGCGCCAGAACGTGGCTAGAGCGCGGCTAGAGCGCCGGGGCACAGTGCCCACCCCCGGCGTTCGTCCTCCAGGGTGGATCGCCGGGTATCGACCCTAGGCACGTTTGAAATAGACACGTTTGAAATAGGCAGGTCCGACACAGACACGCCTGAAATAGACACGCCCGAAACAGACAGATCCAACAACAATGTCTCAAGGAGTTCGCCATGACCCGTATTACCGATGTTCGTGCTCGTACCGTCAGCGTTCCATTGGATCACCCCACCAGTTTCTCCAACCGCCAGGTGTTCAAGCGTGACTATGCACTGGTCGAGGTCGAAGGCGATGACGGAGTGGTGGGTATCGGCTTCTGCTACGGCGGCAATAACGCCGGCGCACTGGTGTCACAGGCGGTGCGTGAGTTGCTAAGACCGGTGCTGTTGGGGGCCGACGCCCACGCCACGGAAGGCGTGTGGCAGGCCATGTATCAGGAGTCGTTGCTGCATGGTCGAAGTGGCTCGGTGATGCGAGCCATCAGCATCCTGGATACGGCACTGTGGGACCGCAATGCCCGTGCCGCCGGGCTGCCCTTGTTCAAGTATCTGGGGGCCAGCGACAGCGAGTCGGTCCCGGCCTATGCCAGCGGTGGCTATTACCTGGAGGGCAAGACGCCCGCCTTGCTGGCCGAGGAGATGGCCGGCTATGTGGCGCAGGGCTTCAAGGCGGTGAAGATGAAGGTGGGGCGCGACGATCTCGCAGGCGAGGAGGCCCGACTGGCAGCGGTGCGCGAAGCGGTGGGGCCGAACGTGGCGGTCATGCTCGATGCCAATAATGCCTGGCGAGACCTGCCGTCGGCGCTGGCCTTTATGCGCATGGCTGAGCCCTATGCCCCTTACTGGATCGAGGAACCGTTCAGCCCTGATGACATCGACAACCATCGCCGTCTGGCAGAGCGGACGCCGGTGCCGGTCGCCACCGGTGAGATCGAGGCCGGGCGGTGGCGCTTCAAGGAGCTGCTGGAGCAGGACGCGGCGATGATCCTGCAGACCGACGCCGCCGTCTGTGGCGGCATCACCGAGTTTCGTCGAATCACTGCGACGGCGGCGAGCTTTGGCGTCGAGGTCTATCCCCATTGGTTCCATGACTTGCATGTCCATCTGGTGGCGTCGGCCCCGAACGCGCGCATGGTGGAATTCTTTGCCGACGATCAGGTGCTCAACTTCCGCCGCCTGGTCGATACCCAGCTGGAGTTTGCCGACGGCAACCTGCTGCTGCCCAAGACCCCTGGGCTCGGCTTCAACTTCTGCAGCGATGCGCTGGAGCGTTACGCCAGCGAGCCATGGTCGTGAGACCGGTTCTTGAGACCCGCTCTTGAGGCCCGCTTTTGAGGCACGGTCTAGCCATGGAATAGCGGCATGTGACGTCGTCAATCTGCCGCCCTGTACAGCGTGAGGAATCCACATCATGAACGCGAACCATCCTGAACGCCGGGGCAGCGCCTGGGCGCCGGTCATTACTCCCTTTACATCGTCGCTGAGCGTGGATACGCCGAGGCTGATCGACCACTGTCGTTGGCTCCAGTCCCACGGTGTGGGGCTGGCGGTGTTTGGCACCAACTCCGAGGCCAACTCCCTGAGTGTCACCGAGAAGCGCGACCTTTTAAGCCGTCTGGAGCGAGCCGGGCTGAATCCGGCGCGGATGATGCCTGGTACAGGCCACTGCGCCATCGATGACAGTGTGGCGCTGACCCGTGATGCGGTGCAGATGGGGGCCGCTGGGGTGCTGATGTTGCCTCCGTTCTACTACAAGGGGGTCAGTGATGAAGGGCTGTTTCGTTACTACGCCGAGGTCATCGAGCGGGTCGGCGATTCCCGCTTGAAGGTGTTCCTCTACCATATTCCGCCGGTGGCGCAGGTCCCGCTGTCGCTGGGGTTGATCGAACGTCTGCGTGATGCCTTCCCACAGACCGTGGTTGGCATCAAGGACAGCGGTGGGGACTGGGCTCATACCCTGAACCTGATCGAGCGCTTTGCCGCTGACGGCTTCGAGGTGTATGCGGGCAGCGAACGTTTCCTGCTCGATACCTTGCGGGCAGGGGGAGCCGGCTGCATCAGTGCCACGGCCAACGTCAACCCCGCGGCCATCGCAGCGCTTGCCGGTGCGTGGCAAGACGCCGACGCCGACCAGCGTCAGGCTGGCCTCAACCAGGTGCGTGATCTGTTCGAAAGCTACCCGGTGATTCCCGCCATGAAGGCCGCCAAGGCGAGCTTCTCGGGTGTCGACGACTGGCACCGGCTGCGGCCGCCGCTGGTCGAGCTGGATAGCCAGCGCCGGCAGTCCTTGCTGGCAGCGCTCGAGGCTCAGGGGTTCAGCATGCCGGAAGGCAAAGATGTGTCCCACTAACAGGATGGGTGAACGAGGGCATCAGCATGGCAAGCACGATGGCACGTACTAAGACACGTACTAAGTCACGTACTATGGCACAACACGACCTCAGGATTGTGGCCCTGCGCAGATTGAGCGAGGCGCACCTGGCCGCGCTGCAGGCGGTGGCCCAGGTCGACTACTTTGATGAGCTGCATGACGGCAATCGTGCCGAGTATGACGCCGCGCTGGCCAGGGCCCATGGCCTGATTGGCGGCAAGCTGGAGCTGGATGACGCGGCACTTGAGCGCGCACCGCAGCTGAAGGTGGTGTCGACCATTTCGGTGGGTTACGACAATCTGCCGCTGGCGGCGATGAATCGTCGCGGTATCCTGCTGTGCAACACGCCGGATGTGCTGACGGAAACCACCGCGGATACAGCGTTCGCCCTGATCATGGCCACTCAACGGCGGCTGGTGGAGCTATCCTGCATGGTGCGCGAGGGGCGCTGGCAGAACCATGTTGGCCCCCAGCATTTCGGTCATGACGTGCACGGTAAGGTGCTGGGCATTGTTGGCGCCGGCCGTATCGGGGCGGCCATCGCCAGGCGCGCCGCGCAGGGGTTCAACATGCCGGTGCTGTATGCCGCGTCCACCCCCAAGCCGTCTCTGGAGCAGCAGCTGGGGGCCGAGCGTTGCTCGCTGGACGAGCTGCTGGAGCGTGCCGATATCGTCTGCTTGAGCGTCCCGTATCGGGAGGACACCCACCACCTGATCGACGCCGCCGCGCTGGCGCGCATGCAGCCATCGGCCGCCTTGATCAATGTGGCCAGGGGCAAGGTGGTGGACGAGCAGGCGTTGATCGATGCGCTGCAGCGTGGCGTGATTCGCGCGGCTGGGCTGGATGTGTTTGAACAGGAGCCGCTGAACCCCGACTCACCCCTATGCCGAATGGACAATGTGGTGGTGTTGCCGCACATTGGCTCGGCGACCCATGAGACGCGTGCCGCCATGGCTGGGCGCGCGGTCGCCAATCTGATCAATGCTCTGACGGGACGCGGAGAGGTGGACGCGGTCAATGGCGGTGTCCTGGCCGACGACCCTCGGTGAATAACAAGGAAGGGAGAGAGCGAATGAAGCGGTGTCTCGATGACATCTACAGCCTTGATGACTTCGAGCGGGTGGCCCGTCGTCACTTGCCGCGTCCGCTGTTTGGCTATGTGGCCAGCGTCGCGGAAGAGGGCGCCACGGCGCGTGCCAGTCGCGAGGCCTTCGATCGTTATCAGTGGCTGCCGCGAGCGCTGGTGAATGTCTCGACGACCTCCACCGAAGTGGAGTTGCTGGGACAGCGCTATGCCCAGCCCTTCGGGATTGCCCCGATGGGCATCAGTGCCCTGACCGCCTATCAGGGTGACCGGGTGCTGGCCGATGAAGCCCGCCGAGCAGGGATTCCGATGATCGTCAGCGGCTCGTCCCTGATTCCCATGGAAGCGCTCGCTGAGTCACACGGTGCCGAGTGGTTCCAGGCCTATCTGCCAGGCACCCTGGAAGGCATCGACGCCTTGCTTGATCGGGTCATACAGGCGGGCTATACCCGTCTGGTGGTCACGGTGGACTATGCGGTGCCGCCCAATCCTGAAAACCACCGCAGAGCGGGCTTCTCCAGCCCCTTGAAGCCCAGTGTCAGGCTCGCCTGGGATGGGGTGACGCGGCCTCGCTGGCTGTTCGGCACCTTCCTGCGAACGCTGTATCGCCATGGCGTGCCTCACTTTGAAAACAACTTTGCCACCCGTGGCGTACCGGTACTGGCCAAGCATGCGGCCCGTGATTTTGCCGGGCGTCGTCATCTCGACTGGTCGACCCTGGAGCACGTGCGCTCGCGCTTCCCGGGCAAACTGGTGGTCAAGGGGATTCTGCATCCCGATGATGCGCGTCGGGCGCGGGACATCGGTGCCGACGGGCTGATCGTTTCCAATCATGGAGGGCGCCAGCTGGATGCCACGGTGGCGCCCCTGACCATGCTTCCTGAAGTGCTCGAGGCGACCGAGGGCGCTATCCCGGTCATGATCGATGGCAGCTTTCGGCGCGGTGGCCAGGTGCTGAAAGCGCTGGCGCTGGGGGCTGACTTTGTCTTTATCGGCCGCCCCTACAACTACGCCGCCAGCGTCGCAGGACCTGCTGGTGTGGCCCACGCCACACGCCTGTTGAGCGAGGAAATCGAGCGCAACATGGCGCTGCTCGGCATCACCCGGCTCGACCAGCTGGGGCTCCACTCATTGAGAAAGAGCAGCTGAACAGGAGATTGTTCTTGTAGTCGGCTGGAAGGCGTAGCGATACAGATACAGATACAGTGACAGGGGCGCTCGGCTGAGCGCCCCTGTCCGTGCTGTCTGCTATCTCGAGTAGGCACGGAGCTGGTGTCGGGAGCCGGGCCGTCAGGCGCCGTGATAGCCATCTCGTTCCGGCTCATCCCCGCTTGCTGCGTCAGCGCCTGGCGGCAGCGCAGCGACCCAGGCCATGGCGGCGTCCCGCTCCTTGTGTGAAAAGGTGCGGATCTCGATCTTCTTCACCAGCCGATCTTCCAGATGGGCGACGTGCTTGATCCACTCCTTGTCGGTGATCACGGCGGCACGATGATAGTGGTCGAGCTCCCCAATCTGCGTCAGCCCGTAGCCAAGGTCTCGCAGCAGCGCGGTCAGCGTCATCCAACGCAGGTCATCAAGCTCGGCCACCATGCTGACCTTGGGGCAGCGCTTCTTGGCGGCTTCGATGAGGTCGATGGCCTGCTGCAGTTCCTGAGCGGTCACGGTGCCACCAGCACGGATGGCCACCACATGATCAGCGGGATGTGGAATCTGCTCGAGCATCGGAAATCTCCTTGTCGGGGGACGGTGGGGGCGCGTCGCCAGGTCGCGGGAGCAAACCTGGAGCACCATGTTCAGCATAGTCGCTGCTGGCCGCGACGGGCGCTGCGCGGGCTTACGTTGGAAAGGCCTGACGTTGTACCTGTAAGGCCCCTTGGTCGGTTGGCGACGACGATGGAGCAGGGCGAAGGCCTCTTGCCTCGCCTTCATCATCATGCAAACGAGGGTGGCCTTTATGCAAGCTCGGGCAACGAGTGTTCACGGCGGCAACAGGGGGTGGTGGGCGAGTTGGGCGTTGGCGCTCGGGTTGGCCGGGACGATCGGCTGGACGGCTCCCGCCCAGGCCGCTGAGTCCCACGCCGCGTCTCCCAGGGTGATCGAGCTGACCCAGGTGGGCTGTCAATTCCTGGAAAGCGAAAACGGCACCCACCATGGTGTCCAACCGCGCAGCAAGGCTGACTGCGAGGCCTTTAATGATGAGACGGGCGAGGCTCGTCTGGCCGCGTCCAAGGTGATCCACCTGACCCCTGGCGACTACGTCTTTCGGGTCAAGAACGAAGGTGTCCCCTACGAACTGGGCTTCTGGCTGCGCGGGGATGGGCTGGTCAACCGTGCGCGTCTGCCCAGCGTATCAGGGGGCGGGTTGGCCGCCGGACAGACCAAGGATTTTGCCATCAGCCTGGAGCCCGGTGAGTACGTCTATTCCTGCCCGCTTAACCCGACCCTGGACTACACCCTGGTCGTTGAAGGCTGAGCCTGTTTCCCGCACCCAGCCAGGCCGCCGGCGGGGCCACAGAGAATGGCCTAGCCAGACGGCGAATAACTGAACCACACCGATACCCGACAGATACCCGCTGTGTCATTTCGGCACGGCGGGTGTTTACGCATCCAGCATGCAAGGTTTCCCGTCTAGGCTCTCAGCATGGCGTGTAACGCCTCAGGAATGGAGAGTCGAATGATGCCAAAGGCCGAACCCCGCCCACCGGAGCCGCGTATCGGACTGATTACCCTCGGGGTCCAATCGCTTGATCGGGCCATCGAGTTTTATCAGCACGGACTATGTTGGCCACGTCTAGAGGAAGATGACGCCAAGATCGCTTTCTTCACCCTGCAAGGCACGTGGCTGGCCCTCTATGGCTGGAACGCGCTTGCCGAGGATGTGATGGTCAATGCCGGTGGCGAGGGCTTTCGTGGCGTGACCCTGGCCTATATGGCTCGCGACATTGATGAGGTGAATGCGGTGCTGGCCCAGGCCAAAGCCGCGGGAGGCACGCTGCTCAAACCGGGTCAACAGGTGTTCTGGGGAGGCTACTCGGGCTACTTTGCCGACCCCGACGGACATCTCTGGGAAGTGGCCCACCATCCCTCCTTCTGGCCAGGCCCATCCGGCAAACCTGGTCCGTGAATTGATCTCGGTCGCCATCCTGGCAGATATCTAAAATGCTGTTTTTGGCATAGTTTTGAAGGTGGTATCTAGGGGGAGGGGTGCTGCCGGAAGAGGCCGATGGCGCTTTCCTGGCATCCCGGCGCGCTCAGGAGCAGAGCTACCTGAGCCGCATCGATGAGACCTTTGCCCACTTGCCGCGTCCCCGGGTGCCCTGGTTGCCCACTGATATCCAGGGTGTCGATGCCCTGGAGCGTCTGGCCAGCTGTCTTGAGCAAGCGGGCCTGTGACGCTCTGCTTCAGTGGGCTTCCGGCGACTGTTCCATTTCGCGTTCCAGCTTGCGCGCCACATCCCCGGGAGACCCGGTGCGCCGTGCCATCAGGTCGTAGGCCACCGGGACCACGAACAGCGTAAAGAAAGTGGCGGCGGCGACGCCGGTGAAGATCACCGTGCCGATGACCATGCGCGTCTCGGCACCGGCGCCGCTGGACAGGATCAGCGGTACGCTGCCGGCGATGGTGGTCACCGAGGTCATCACGATGGGCCTCAGGCGGGTCATGGCGGCTCGCATCAGCGCTTCACGGAAGGCGATGCCTTCATCTCTCAACTGATTGGCGAATTCGACGATCAGGATACCGTTCTTGGCGGCCAGCCCCACCAGCATGACCAGCCCTACCTGACTGTAGATATTGAGGGACTGTCCCGTCAGCCACAGCCCGAGCAGGGCGCCGCCGATGGCCAGCGGTACCGTCAGCATGATCACCAGGGGGTGGATAAAGCTCTCGAACTGGGCCGCCAGAACCAGGAACACCACCAGCGTTCCGAGCACCAGCAGGAAAGTGGTCGCGCCCGTGGACTCCCGATAGTCACGGGCCGCCCCTTTGACGTCGGTCTGTACGCCCGCTGGCAGCACCTCGTTGACGGCATTTTCGAGATAGTCGAGGGCCTCGCCCATGGAGTAACCGTCGGCCAGGTCGGCCTGAAGCGTCACCGCACGCAGCCGGTTGTAGCGATTGAGCTGGCTGGGGCCGGCGAAGGCTTCCACGGTAACCAGACTTGAGAGCGGAATCAGCTCGCCGCTGCGATCGGAGCGCACCCGCACGTTGTCCAGTGAACTGGGCGTTGGATTGGAGCCGCGTTCACCCTCGAGGATAACGTCGTACTCCTCGCCCTGATCGGTGAAACGGGTCACTGTGCGCCCGCCGAGCAGGGTCTCCAGGGTGCGGCCAATCTCGCTGACGGTGACGCCAAGGTCCGCCGCCCGGGTGTAGTCGATATTGACGTTGAGCTGGGGCTGATTCTCCTCGTAGTCACTTTCCAGGTTGAGCAGGTTGGGGTTGGTCTGGCGGATATGGTCCATCAATGCATCGCGCCAGGTGGCCAGCTGCTCATAGCTACCGCCGCCTAGCACGAACTGCAGGCCCTGTTCGGTACCCCCACCGAAGCCTTGGCGCATGACCGGGAAGGCACGAATGCCCGGCAGTTCTGCCAGGGATTGGCGAACTTCATTCATGATCGGCCAGGCGGGGCGTCGTTCGGCCCAGTCCGACAGGCCAACGATGCTGAAGCCGGAATTGAAATTCTCGGTATTGCCGCGGCCCTGGGGGGCGATGATCAACACGCGCTCGACCTCGCCGGACTCGCGCAGCGGGAGCAGTCGGGCTTCCACCTCGTCCATGTAGTCCTCCATATAGGAGAAGGTGGCGCCAGGGGGACCGCTGATGATGACGAAGAAAGTGCCGCGGTCCTCTCTGGGCGTGTACTCGGCGGGTAGCTGGGGGTAGAGCCAGGCGATGCCGGCGAGCATGGCGACGAAACAGGCCACCACCAGCCAGCGCGCTTTCAGGACCGCCTCGAGGCAGCGCCGATAGACCCCCTGGGCACGCTGCAAGCCTTGATCGACAAGGTGAGCCAGGCGCCCTTCGTGGAGACTCGATGACAGGATCTTGGAAGCCATCATCGGTGTCAGGGTCAGCGCCAGCAGGGTGGAAATGGCCACCGCCGCCGACAGTGTCAGGGCAAATTCGGTGAACAGCTTGCCGACGTCTCCCTGGATGAAGCTCAGCGGCACAAATACGGCGATCAGCACCAGGCTGGTGGCAATTACCGCAAAGGCCAGCTGGCGGGCGCCGCGGAAGGCGGCCACCAAGGGCGTTTCGCCGTACAGGTGCATGCGCCTGTGGATGTTCTCGAGCACCACGATGGCGTCGTCCACCACCAGGCCGATGGCCAGCACCAGGGCGAGCAACGTCAGCAGGTTGATGGTAAAGCCCATGGCGGCCAGGGCCGCAAAGGTGCCGATCAGGGTGACCGGCACGGTGACCGCAGGGACCAGGGTGGTGCGCAGGTTGCCAAGAAACACGAAGATCGCCACCACCACCAGGCCAATGGCGATCAACAGGGTACTGACCACCTCGCGGATGGCACCGGAAACGAAGGTCGAGGCGTCATAGTTGAGCGACAGACTCATGCCATCGGGCAGGCGAGGGGAGAGGCGCTCCATCTCGGCGCGCACGGCACTGGACAGGGCCATGACGTTGGCGGTGGACTGCTTGACCATGCCGAGCCCCACCACCGTGTTGCCGTTGCCGCGAAACAGCGAGCGCTCCTCGACGGTGCCAAGCTCTACCCGGGCGACATCGGACAGCCTGACCAGGTAGCCGCCTTCGCCGCGGTCCAGTACCAGCGCACGGAAGTCTTCCGGGGTCGAGAAGCTGCGCGGCAGGCGTACCATGAACTGGCGGTCCTGGGATTCCACCGCGCCCCCGGGCAGCTCCACGTTCTCTGCCCGCAGGGCCGACTCCACGTCGCTGACGGTCAGCCCGCGGGCGGCCAGGGCATCGTTGTCGAGCCACACCCGCATGGCGTATTCCTTGGCGCCGCCGACGAACACCCCCGAAACGCCTTCCTGGACCGAAAAGCTGTCCACCAGATAGCGTTCGGCGTAGTCGGTCAGCTCTGCCGTGGTGTAGCCCTCGCCGGACAGCATCAGCCACATCACCACCTCGGAGCTGGTGTCTTCCTTGCGCACCTCCGGTGGGTCGGCTTCATCGGGCAAGTTGTCGGCGGCGCCAGAGATCCGGTCGCGCATGTCGTTGGCGGCGGCGTCGATATCGGTGGACAGGCTGAACTCGACGTTGATGTTCGAATTGCCGTCAGTAGACGTAGAGGAAATGACCTCGATCCCGGCGATGCCGGCGATACGCTCCTCCAGTACTTGGGTGATGCGGGTCTCGACCACATCGGCTGAGGCGCCAGGGTAAGCGGTGCGAATGCTGACGATGGGCGGGTCGATGGTGGGATATTCCTGCAGCGGCAGGCGGGTCAGGGCAAGCAGGCCAAAGGCGACAATCAGCGCGGCCATGACGGTGGCCAGCACCGGTCGCTGGACGGACACATCGGACAGGCGCATCAGCGGTCGCCCTCCTGGCGCTGCTCAAGCAGGATGTCGCTGACGCTGGTGGTCTCGTCCTCGATGCCGATCAGCTCGACCCGGGAAGCCTCGTGCAGTCGATCGTTGCCGTGGGTCACGACCAGCTCTCCAGCCTCGAGTCCGTCGATGACCTCGACGTCGCCCTCGCGGCGAGAGCCGACTTCGATATCTCGCTGCACCACGTCGCTGTCCTCCCTTGAGGGCAACACCCAGACCCGCTGGCGCTGGCCTTCGGGGACCAGGGCCGACTCGGGAATGACCAGCGCCTGGCGGGGGCTTCGGGCAATGGTCACACGCATCAGCATTCCTGGTCGCAGCAGTCGTTCGTCGTTGTCGAGCAGAGCCCGCACGGTGATGCTGCGACTCACCGGGTCCACTCGAGAATCGATGGTGGCGATCTCGCCCTCGAATACACGCTCTGGATAGGCGGCGGTCGTCGCGGACAGACTAAGACCACGCGATAGCGAACCCAGCTGCACCTCAGGAACGTCGAAGTCGAGCTTCATGCGCGAGATGTCGTCGAGGGTGGTCAGCTCGGTGCCCGGCGTGACCAGGGTACCCACGCTGATATCGCGTACCCCGACCACGCCGTCGAAGGGCGCGCGGACGCGGTAGTTGTCGAGCATGGCTTCGAACCCGGCGATGGTGGCATCCACCTGCTGCAGCTGGGCACGACTGTCTTCTACATCGGCTCGCGGCGCCAGGTTGCGGCTTTGCAGTTGGGCGAACCGGTTGACTGCGTTCTGGCGCTCGGTACGCAAGGCCTGGGCCTCGCGCAGGGCCGCACGCTCTTCGGTATCGGATAGCTCCACCAGAATATCGCCCTGGCTGACTTCTTCACCGCCCTCGAAATTGATCGCCGACACCGTGTCCGTCACCGTGGCCGATAGGGTGACACTCTCATTGGCGGACAGCGTGCCCAGAGATTCCAGCGGGTCTGACCAGTCGTCTAGCACCACCTCTGCAGCGATGATCGGGGTCGGCGGTGGTCCTTGCGGTGTGGTTCCGGGGGCCTGCTGAGCGTGGGAGGGGGTAGCAAACAGAGCGAGCGCCGGGAGCAGGGCGTTGGCCCATGCCAGGCAGCCTTTCCGGTGCCGTGATGCAGTTTTCGGCAAGAAAGGTGACCGTGGTAAGCGTAGTGGCATGGTAATCGTCCTGATAAACATGGGCGAAGCAGCGGCGTCGACACCCGGCAGCCCTTCGGCGGAGCGTGACAACGAAACGGGTGGGTCACCTTGAGTGACAGAATGTCCGAGTATAGCGACAGCATGCCGGAGACATGGCGTTGATAGCCCGAGCCTGGTGCACTTGCACATTGTTTTCGCAAGTCGTTCGCCGGATAACAACAGAGCGTTGCACACGCCCGTTTCACCCGCGAGACGGCAGAGCGTGACGTCAGGGCGTCGAAGCTGGGCGATTCATGGCGCACTGTTTGCTAGTATTGGCGGCTTTGTCAGGGTGTGGGGAGCAGTCGTATGAAGGTGGATGTGGTCATCATTGGCGCGGGTGCCGCGGGGTTAATGTGTGCGCTCACGGCCGGCTACGCCGGTCGCTCGGTCATGGTGATCGATCACGCCAACAAGCCGGGCAAGAAGATCCTGATGTCAGGCGGCGGCCGCTGCAACTTCACCAATATGGCGACCTCCGCTGCCAACTTCTTTTCCGCGAACCCGCACTTTTGCATTTCGGCCCTCAAGCGCTATCGCCCCGACCATTTTGTCGAGCTGGTAGAGCGGCATGGTCTGGAGTACGTAGAAAAGGCCCCCGGTCAGCTGTTCTGCGCCGACTCCGCCAAGGATCTGCTCAACGTGCTGTTGACCGAGTGTGACTGGGCCGGTGTCGAGCTGTGCTTGAAGACCCGCGTCGAGCGCATCGAACGCCAGGGGGAAGGCATGCGCCTGACGACCTCGGCCGGTCGCATCGAGGCGGGAGCCGTGGTCATCGCCACAGGAGGCCTGTCGATTCCGACCATGGGTGCCAGTGGCTTTGGCTACGATATTGCCCGCCAGTTTGGGCTTGAGGTCACCGAGACTCGGGCGGCCCTGGTGCCGTTCACCCTGACATCGCAATGGAAGGAGCGGGCTTCGGCGCTGTCGGGTCTGTCGACGGATGTCGTCGCCCGCTGTCGCGGTGGCGAGTACCGCGAGCCGCTGCTGTTCACCCATCGCGGGCTGTCGGGCCCTGCCATGCTGCAGATATCAAGCTATTGGCAGCCCGGCGATGACCTAGAGATTGACCTGCTCCCCGGTGAAGACGCCTTTGAGGCGCTGTGTATCGCCCGCCGAGAGACGCCGAAGCGGCGCTTGTCGACCTGGCTGTCCGAGCGCTACCCGAAGCGCCTGGCTCAGGCGCTGGTGGAGTGGCACGGGGATGATGGCGTGCTGGCCGAGCGTTCCAACGCAAGCCTCGCGTCCTGGGCCGAATCCCTCAACCGCTGGCGCATCAAGCCCGCCGGCACTGAAGGCTGGCGCACAGCGGAAGTGACCATGGGGGGCGTGGCGGTCGACGCCATCTCCTCGAAGACCTTCGAGGTCCAGGGCCTGCCGCAGCTGCGCTTTATCGGTGAGGTCCTGGATGTGACCGGCGAGCTTGGCGGCTACAACTTCCAGTGGGCATGGGCCAGTGCCGTCGCCTGCGGGCAGTCGCTGTAGGCAATCAGCTCAAGTAGCACAGGGCAGAGCTTCCATCTCGCTGACCAGGTGGTCGATAAAGCGACGAATGCGGGTGGGCAGGTGGTCGGCGTAGGGATAGACGGCGTAGATGTCGGCGTTGGGGAGCTGATAGTCGGGCAGTACCTGCACCAGTCGTCCCTGTGCCAGATGCTCGTGCACGTCCCACTCTGCCCTTACGGCGATGCCGTGTCCGCGCATCGCCCAGGTCAGGACACTCTCACCGTCGTTGGCGGACAGGTTGCCGCGGACCTTGATCTGATGGTGGCGCTCGCCGCGGGTAAAGCGCCAGTTGCCGTAGGTGTCGTCGTTCTGCCTGAGCACTATGCAGTTGTGATCGCTGAGTTCCTCCGGTGTTCGGGGATGGCCGTGTCGGTCCAGATAGGCTGGCGAGGCGCACAGCAGGCGGCGATGTGAGGCGATCTTGCGCGCATGCAGTCCTGAGTCAGGCAGGCTGCCGAAGCGAATGCCGATATCAAAGGCATTGGCCACCAGGTTGAGCGGGTGGTCCGATAGCTGAAGCTGGCAGTCGATACCGGGATATTGTTCGACAAACGTCGCAACAAAAGGGGCGATATGTCGGCGGCCAAAACCGAAAGGCGCGTTGATCCGAATCTGTCCCGAGGTGTCGTCGGAATTGACCTTCAGGGCGCGTTGTAGTGATGCCATATCGGCCAGCATTCGCTTGGCATAGCGCAGCATCACCACCCCATCCGGCGTCACACTCATCGCACGCGGGGTGCGATAAAACAGCTGAGTCTCCAGCGCTTTCTCCATGTTTGCCAATCGCTTGCTGGCCGCAGCGGGAGTGATATCCAGGTCCTTGGCGGCGCGGGACAGGCTGCCGGCTTCGCACAGGTAGACAAAGAATTCGAGATCGGCAATGGATTTCATGGTTAACCCTAGGGTCAAGGTAGCTTCAACCGCCAGTCTATTGCCGCTATTTCCTGCTGTCACTTAGCCTTCGTTGACACCATCAATGACCAGGTTTTCTGGTCCGTCAACGAGGTCCAAGACAGATGAGAATACACAAGGTAGCGATCATGCCCGGCGATGGGATCGGGCTGGAAGTCATCGAAGCGGGCAAGCAAGTACTGCAGGCTCTGGCCAAGAAAAGTGGCGACTTCGGCTTCGAATTTGAAGACTTTGACTGGAGCTCCAAGCGCTACCTGGAGCAGGGGCAGTACATTCCCGACGGTGGACTGGAGCGTCTGAAGGGCTTCGATGCCATCTATTTCGGCGCTGTGGGCAGCGAAGACGTGCCCGACCACGTGTCACTGTGGGAGCTGCGCCTGGCGATCTGCCAAGGGTTCGATCAGTACGCCAATGTGCGCCCGGCCAGAGTGCTGCCGGGGGTCAAGAGTCGCCTGCAAGGCGCCGACAAGATCGACTGGGTGATCGTCCGTGAAAACAGTGAGGGTGAGTATTCCGGCAACGGCGGCCGGGTGCATCAGGGGTTGCCTGACGAGATTGGCACTGAGCTCTCCATCTTTTCGCGCAAGGGCATCGAGCGTATCCATCGCTTTGCCTTCGAGCTGGCCCAGAGCCGCCCGCGCAAGAAGCTGACGCTGGTGACCAAGTCCAATGCCCAGCGTCACGGCATGGTGCTTTGGGACCAGCTGTTTTTCGAAGTGGCCAAGGACTTTCCCGAGGTCGAGATCGACCGGGAGCTGGTGGATGCGGTGACCACCCGCATGGTGCTCAAGCCTGAGACCCTGGACGTGGTGGTGGCCACCAACCTGCACGCTGACATTCTGTCTGATCTGGCGGCGGCGCTGTCCGGCAGCCTGGGCATCGCCCCGACCGCCAACCTGAACCCGGAACGCAACTTTCCATCGATGTTCGAGCCGATCCACGGCTCCGCCTTTGATATCGCAGGCCAAGGCATTGCCAACCCGGTAGGGTCGTTCTGGACGGCCGCGATGATGCTTGAACACCTCGGCGAAACCACTGCCGCAGAACGCCTGATGGCAGCCATCGAACGCCTGACAGCCTCCGGCATGCAGACCAGGGATCTGGGCGGTGACGCCACTACCCGAGACGTGACCGCCGCCATCTGTGCAGATATTGAAGCCCAGGGATAAGCCTGACTCCCCCTGGAGCCGTGGCCTCGGGGGGCGATGACGTGACTCGCGCAGCGTCATGTCCACCTGCGTGAGTCTCTGGGGAGCCGGAGACCATCGGCTCTCCGCTCCACAAGCCCAGCAAGAGGCTTGCCAGCAACAATCACAATATCGAGGAGCAACGCCATGAACACCACACCGCTTATTGTCAGCGCACTGATCGCTGCCGCCGCTAGCCCGGTCTTCGCCTCCGACGACTCGGCAGACTGGCCGCAGAGCGTCACCATCGGTACCGGCAGCCAGGGTGCCACCTATTACATCTACGGCAGCGGCTGGGGCAACCTGGTCGGCGAGCGCACGGGCATTTCGTTTGGTGCCGAGGTCACCGGTGGCCCGGTGCAGAACGTCACCATGGTGCAGATGGGCGAGCATGAGTTCGGCATGGTCACCATGGGACCCGCCTATCAGGCCTGGCAAGGCAACAGCCAGCTGGCGCCAGGGGTTGAGCACACCGACGTGCGGGCGGTCTTCCCGATGTACCAGACCGCACTGCAGGTCATTGCGCTCAAGGATTCAGGCATCGATTCTATCGCCGACCTGGACGGCAAGACCATCGGCATCGGGCCTGCCGGCGGTACCGGTGATCTCTACTTCCCGCAGATCTTCGACAAGCTGGGTATCGAGGTCGACACCCGCAATGGCGGCGCCGCTGATCAGGCGGGGCAGGTCCAGGATGGCCTGCTCGATGCCTTTGCCTTCGCTTCCGGTATACCGGTTTCCGCGTTCAGTCAGCTCGAGGCGCAAGCCGACGTCAATATCTTCTCGTTCTCCCCGGAGGAAAGCGCGCAGTTCCTGGAGGACTTCCCTGCGTTAAGCGCTTCGTCGATTCCGGCGAGTGCCTATCAGTCGCTGGAACAACCGACCCCAGCCGTGTCGATCTGGAACTTTGCCATCACCCACAAGGATATGCCCGAGGGGCTGGTGTATGAGGTGACTAAGACGGTGATGGAAGAGCACGAGCGCATGCTCAAGGTGCACGGCTCGGCCAAGGAAACCCTGCCGGAGAACGCTTCCCAGAACAGCTTCATGCCCTGGCATCCGGGAGCGGTCCGTTGGTTCGAGGAAAACGGCTACGACATCCCGGACAACCTGGAAGGCTGATGCGCATGGGCCGGCCGATGTAGCGGCTGGCCTTGATGCCCTTGCGCCGAGGCCCTGGGTGGGTCTCGGCGTTGGTGATCTGAGGGACGACTAACATGACCACGACAAGACAAGCGGAGCCCGCTGGCGAGGTGGCTCCTCTGCACACGGTGGTGGCTGAGGGCGCCGATGACCTGCCCCGTGCCCATAATGAGCGCGTGCTTGACGGCCTGGTCGGCCGTACGGTGATGCTGGGGTGCGTGCTGTTTACGGCGATGCATCTCTATGCGCTGAACATTGCGCCGATCGAAACCTGGACCTTTCGCATTCTTCACGTGGCAGGCGGTCTGCTGGTGGGGTTCGCGATCACCGCGGCGATGTCGGTAGACCCTGATGCGGTGACAAGTGGAGCGCGCCGGCCGTCTGGCGCCGAGCGGGCGATGGCCACGCTGACCCTGGCAGCGAGCCTGTACGCGGCGGGTTGTGCCCTGGTGCTGTGGGGACTCAGCGATGCCCGTGGCGCCGCCTTTCACCCTGCTTTACCGATGCATCTGGCCGTCTCGCTGACGCTTGCCAGTACGCTCGGCGTGCTCGCAAGCTGGGCCTTCTGCCGGGCGCCGAGCAGTCGAGGGGACCGGATTCACTGGCCGGACCTGGCGTTGATGGTGTCGGCGCTGGTGGTGGCCGCTTACCTGATCTTTGTCCTGGGCCGTTGGCGCATGGCGGCGGGAACACCATTGGTCGGCACCGCTGAGTGGCTGGTCGCTGCCAGCGGTATCCTGCTGATCATGGAGCTTACACGGCGTATCGCGGGACTGGCGCTGATCGTCATCACCAGCGTCTTTCTGGTCTATGCCTTCGCCGGCCCCTACCTGCCCGGCATCCTGGCCCACGACGGCTACACCGCCAAGCGTTTCTTCACTTACCTGTACACCGACAGTGGGGTGCTTGGGCCGACCACGGCGGTATCGTCGACCTACATCATTCTGTTCATTACCTTTGCCGCCTTCTTGCAGGCGTCCAAGGTGGGCGACTACTTCGTCAACTTTGCCTTTGCCATGGCCGGGCGCTCCAGGGGTGGGCCCGCCAAGGTAGCCGTCTTTGCCTCGGGACTGATGGGCATGATCAACGGCACCTCTGCCGGTAATGTGGTGGCGACCGGGTCGCTGACCATTCCGCTGATGAAGCGGGTCGGCTATCACCCGCTGAGTGCCGGGGGAATCGAGGCGGCGGCCTCCACCGGTGGCCAGATCGTGCCGCCGATCATGGGTGCCGGGGCCTTCATCATGGCCGAGATTACCGGTATCCCGTATACCGAGATTGCCTTTGCCGCGCTGATTCCGGCGGCGTTGTACTTCCTCGCCATCTACCTGATGGTGGATCTGGAAGCGCGCCGGGATGGCATGCAGGGCCTGCCCAGGGAGCAGCTGCCCCAGGTGGGTGAGATGGTCAAGCGGGTCTACCTGTTCCTGCCGATCATCATCCTGATCGCCACGCTGTTCATGGGGTATTCGGTCATCCGTGCGGGCACGCTGGCCATGGTCAGCGCCGCCGTGGTGTCCTGGCTGACGCCGCACTGGATGGGGCCGAAGGCCTTGCTCAGGGCGCTGGAGCTGGGCGCGCGGATGTCGGTGCCGTTGATCGCGGTGTGTGCCTGCGCCGGGATTATCGTCGGCGTCATCTCGCTGACCGGTGTGGGCGCGCGCTTTGCGTCCATGCTGCTGGGAATTGCCGATACCAGCCATTTCCTGGCGCTGTTCTTCGCCATGTGCATCTCGATCCTGCTGGGCATGGGCATGCCCACCACGGCAGCGTACGCGGTGGCCGCCTCGGTGGTGGCGCCAGGACTTCAGCAGATTGGCATCTCACCGCTGGTGTCCCATTTCTTCGTGTTCTACTACGCGGTGTTGTCGGCGATCACGCCGCCAGTGGCGTTGGCGGGCTACGCGGCGGCAGCGATCTCCAACACCAATGCGCTGAAGACCGCGGCCACCTCATTCAAGTTCGGCCTGGCCGCCTTTATCGTGCCTTTCATGTTCTTCTACAGCCCTGCGCTGCTGATGCAAGGAGCCTGGTGGGAGATCGTCAGGGTGGCGGTCACCGCCAGCATCGGTATCTATCTGCTGGCGGCGGCGCTTCAGGGCTACTTCCTGGCAGCACCTGTGGGCTTGGTGGCAAGGCTGGTACTGGGAGTGGCTGCCCTGGCGATGATTGCTGGCGGACTGGTGACCGATCTGGTGGGGCTGGGGCTCGGTGCGACGATCTGGGGCGCCCAACGCTTGCGCCACAAGAGCGCCGGCACGCTGCCCTCCTGAGTCGCTACGCTGCCCTGTCAAGAACGGCAAGGCAGCGAAGACAGGGCGCAGCGATACCTGGCGTCTTGAAGCAGAGCGCAAGCCCGGGTGGCAAAGCGCGGGGAGGCGGCCTACGGGCCGCCTCTTTTTTATGCTACTACCTTGCACAGACGTGGAGGCTTCCTGTTCAAGGGATGCTGCCTGCGGTTTTTTTTCTCGGCCGCCCAAGGATCAGGGCATCAGCGACGTCTTTACATGAAGACGCCCCCCTGTGGGGTGATGTGATTTTCCGAGAGTCCGACCGCGAGGAGCGGCCACTTGTCGATTCAACAGCCCGAAGCCCGGGTACCAACGGATATAGAACTGGTGAAGGGCGCTGCCGGAGGCGAGCGTGAGGCCTTCGCGCGCCTGCTGTCTCGCCACTACGATCGGCTGTTTGCGCTGGCCTGGCGGCTGACCGGAAGCCGCGCCGAGGCCGAGGATCTGACCCAGGACATCTGTCTGGCACTACCCGATAAATTGCCGAGTTTTGACGGGCGTGCTGCCTTTTCCACCTGGCTGTATCGGGTCGCGGTCAACGCCGCCCATGATCGCCGCCGGCAGCAGGCTACTCGGCGCAAGGCTGCCGAGGGCTGGGAGGCTTGGGAGCAAGACCGACATCGGCGCAATCGACAGCGCGACGATGAGCATCGCTGGCTCGCCAGGGCGATGGCGACGCTGTCGATGGAGCTGCGTGACACCGTGGCGCTGTCGCTGGGTGAAGGCATGACCCAGGCCCAGGTGGCCGAGGTGCTGGAGGTATCTGAGGGCACCGTAGCCTGGCGCATGAGTGAGGTGAAACGACAATTGAGCGCGCTGGCCCGGGGGGAGGAGGAAAGATGAGTGATGAGCTGAAGCGCCTCGAACGGGCTCTGTCATCGGCACCCGCGCCAGAGGCGGAGGTGAAGTCCGGGCATTTGAAGGCGGCGCTTGATCGGTTCGATCAATGTCAGGCCACCGACCAAGAGTCCAGGGACGAGCCACGTCTCTCGGGGGAAGGTCGCGACGACACCAGGTCGCGGCCACGTTTCCCCCGGAGGGATACCCCTATGAATCGATCAAGCACACATCGACCCTTGCACCGTCGACCATCGGTGGCTGCCGCCGCCTCGCTGGCGGCGCTGTCACTGGGGCTTTACCTGCTGTGGCCCCAGGGCCAGGACGTCGACGTCGTGACGGGGTCCGAGCCGAGCCAGGATGCCGAGATGGTCGTCGCGCCACCTCGAACGGCCAGCAAGTCCGAGGCCGCCCTTGAGTCGACCGAGCGTGGACGTCTGGCTTCTTCACCATCGGCGTCGCTCTCTCCTGCGACATCGACATCGACATCGACATCGACGGCGATGCGCGGCCTGATGCCGAGTCAGGAGGTCGCTCGGATAGCGGCCGTGCCGAGCCCGGGGCCTTCGGCCCGGGTGTCTACCGTCACCACGGAAGCCTATCCCGAGTTCGATGCCTCAAGCCTCAGGGTGACCGCCGAGGCGCCGGTGTCGACCTTTTCGGTGGACGTGGACACGGCGAGCTACGCGGTGGTGCGCTCGTCGCTGATGCAGGGACAGTTGCCGCCGCCCCAGGCGGTGCGCATCGAGGAGATGATCAATTACTTCAGCTACGACTACCCGCAGCCTGACGCAGAGGCCTTTCTCCCGATCGTTGACGTCTTTGCCTCGCCATGGAACTCCGGGCGCCAACTGGTACGAGTAGCGCTTCAGGGCAGGGCGGCCACGCCAGGCCCCCGCCCGCCGGTCAATCTGGTGTTGCTGATCGATACGTCTGGCTCGATGCACTCGCCGGATAAGCTGCCCTTGCTCAAGCGATCCATGGCGCTTCTGTTGGGTGAACTGGAAGACGACGACGAGATCGCCATCGTCACCTACGCTGGCAGCGCCGGTATAGCACTGAAGCCGACCAGGGTCGCCCAGCGTGATGACATCATCAGCGCACTGGAGCGTCTGACGTCGGGTGGTGGCACCGCCGGTGAGGCGGGTTTGCGTCAGGCCTACCGAGTGGCGAGGCGGATGAGCGGCGAAGGCGAGACGACCCGAGTGGTGCTGGCCACCGATGGCGATTTCAATCTGGGCATCAGCGACCCCGAAGCGCTGGAGCGCTTTATCGCCGACCAGCGCGACGATGGCGCCTACCTGTCGGTGTTGGGCTTCGGGCGCGGCAATCTTGACGATGCCGTGATGCAGTCCCTTGCCCAGCATGGCAACGGCCAGGCGGCCTACATCGACAGCTTGGCCGAGGCGCAGAAGGTGCTGGTAGATCAACTGTCGGCATCGCTTGAGCCCATCGCCAATGACGTCAAGGTGCGTGTCGAGTTCAATCCGGCGCGGGTGCAGGAGTACCGCTTGATCGGCTATGAAACCCGGGGGCTGAGGCCTGAGGACTTCCGCAATGACCGGGTAGATGCCGGCGATATAGGCGCAGGGCACCAGGTCACCGCACTTTACGAGATCACCCCGGTGGGGTCCCATGCCGCCATGAGCGAACCGCGGCGCTACGCCAAGGAGGATCACAGCCCGGCGGGTCCCTACAGCGACGAGCTCGGCCATTTGGCGCTTCGCTACAAGGTGCCGGGGGGCGATCGCAGCCGTCTGATCGAGATGCCGATCAAGGCGCCGACGGGAGCAGCCTGGCAGCTGCCCGATAGCGAAGCGTCCTTCGCCGCCGCCATCGCTGGCTTTGGCCAGTTACTCAGTGATGACCGTTATCTCGGTGACTGGGGCTGGGACGATGCCATCGCTCTGGCGGAGGGCAACAGGGGCGAAGATCGCTTTGGCTATCGTGCCGAGGCAGTACGCCTGATGCGACTGGCCAGAGACCTGTCGGAGCGCTGAGGTTTTACGCTACGCTTGGATGTATCACAACTTTCTTGTTCAGGAGGGGGCATGGCCAAGGCGTTGGGGCGACGGCGTGTAAATGCGGCCATGGCGTCCATCATCAGCGCTCTTCTCGATGAGGCGCGCCAGGCCTACCCGCGTATTCGCCAACCTCATGAGCCGGAAGGGCTTCACGATTTCCGGGTGGCCCTGCGTCGCCTACGCTCCTTGCTCAAGGATTTCCGCTCACAGCCCGGCGTGGCTGTCGATAAAGAGCTCTATCGACAGCTGACAGCGCTGGCGCGTGCGACCAACGACGCGCGTGACAGCGAGGTCATGCTGGCTTGGCTGGACGAACAGGTGGCGACCAGTGGAGCCGCTGAGCGGGGCGCACTCGGTTGGTGGCGTGAGCGCCTGGCGCCTCAGGTCGACAGGCATTACGCCAGGCTGGATGCGCCGATCGCGAGCTTCCCTATGCTCGATGCCAAGCTGCGCGAGGCGGCCAATCGAGCGCGGGGTAAACGGGCGGCACTGGGCACCAGCGCCAAGCGGAAGTCGACGCGCAAGCAGGATGTGCGTGAAGCCCCCCGTTTTGGGGTTGCCAGTGCTGAGGTCCTGGAGCGCCTGCGAGACCAGTGGCTGGCGGAGCTTGCCCAGGTGCGCGTTGGCGCTGAAGAGGAAGCGCTGCATCGTCCGCGTATCACCGGCAAGCGATTGCGCTATCTGCTGAAACCCTGGCGAGAACAGGGCAGTGCTTTTGTTGAACTGGAAGAGGAGATGAAGCGCTTTCAGGATGCCTTCGGCGATCTCCACGATGACCTGGTGCGGGCAGATGCCCTGACGGCCGCAGCACTGCGACACGCCGAAGATGAAACATTAGACCGACTGGCAAGTGCTGTGACGGATGCGCCACTGCGGGCTAGCGCTCCCCGCCATCTGCGCGGATTTATGCTGTTGCATGGACGCCAGCAAGAGCAGACTGAGGTGCATTTGACCCGTGTCATGACCCTGTGTCGCAAGCCGCAGCTTGAACGTCTGGCGACCAGGTTCGAAGAAGCCGCTCAGCAGATGAGGGCATCGTCCTGACCTCAGCATCGTTCTGACGGCTGCAATGGCCTGACAGTACTACTGCAGACGCTGGGACACTTCCCTCCACAGGCCAGCGTAAGCGTGAGCAGCCGGGCTTGCTGGGGCAAAGTGACGGATCGGGGCACGCTCAAGCCCCATGCGCTCGACCGCACTTGCCGCCGGAATCACCGTCGACAGTCGCAGTGGCCAGCGCTTGTCGAAGCTATCGATGACCTCCCGATGCAGGCTTCTGCGCCGGTCCGCCAGGGTCAGGA
Source organism: Halomonas sp. DP5Y7-2 (assembly GCF_019802025.1). NCBI lineage: Bacteria > Pseudomonadati > Pseudomonadota > Gammaproteobacteria > Oceanospirillales > Halomonadaceae > Halomonas > Halomonas sp. DP5Y7-2. Next base: position 46,629 of record NZ_JAHVHY010000006.1, read on the forward strand.
AGGGCCATAGTGGGCAGGTAAGATGGCGATCATCGAGGAATGTCTCGAGCTGCTCAAGGGTGCGCAGAGAAAGGGTCGACGGCACGACCGGCACCAGTAAGGCATCGACACTGGTGAACATGTTTTCCGACATGTGCGAAAGGGTAGGCGGGCAGTCGAGGATGACCAGGTCGTATTCGTCTCTTACCCGAGCCAGTATCTGGCGTAGGTGGCTGGTCCCCTGATGCTCCAGCAGGTGGTCCATTTCCCTCGAGTCCAGCGATGCCGGGAGCACATCGAGACCGTCCACATTGGTCGCGCGAATGACCTTGTTGAAAGCGGCCTTGCCTTTGACCAGCTTCTCGACGCCACCGCGAATCTTTGGCTTCACCTTGAGATAGAAGGTGGTGGCCGCCTGAGGATCCAGGTCCCACAGCAGCACGCGCAGGCCTGATCCAGCGGCTTCACTGGCGAGATTGACGGCGGACGCGGTCTTGCCGACGCCGCCTTTGATGCTGTAGAGCGACAGCATTCGCATCGCCGATTATCCCTGATAATTGATGACGTTATCGAAGGACTCTAACACAGCTTTAGCAGCTTCGCTGTGTCATGGAACGGAGGTTGAGTCTTCCGTCAGCAACGCGCAGATTGCACGGCCGAGTCGTTGTAGGATAAGCCCCTGTCGCGGCAGAGCCCATGCCGGGCTGGCCAAAGGCTGGCGCTCGATAGAGGTAGACGTTGGGACCAGGTTGAAGGCGGAGCAGAGGAAGCGGGGCAGAGGAAGCGAGGCAGAGGGAGGCAGAAAGAGTCGGTCAGGAACAGCGTGGCAAGAGAATGCCAGGCAAGAACCACCAGGCTAGCGCTGGATCAGGCGTCTGACCCGCTGCACGGCCAGCGCGGTAACGACCAGCTTGCGTCCCCAGCGTGTCAGTCGACCTGGGTGGCGCAGAACCGGAATGAGCGCGGCACCGGCTCCAAGCAACAGCGGGGTGCGGTAGCGGCTCACGGCCTGCCAGCCAGCGTCGATGCGTTGGCCGGCCTGCTGGTAGCGGTGGGCGGCCAGCAGAATGTCCAGCCGCTGCTGCTCGATAGTGGCTTCGAGCGCTGCCTTGCGCTGCGCTCGAGTGGCAGAAGGTTGATCACGATTCATGCCGAGGGTCCTCGCATATCCCGATGCGCGTCAGGATCGTCGTTGAGCGATGACTCTGCCAGTTCGCGATCCAGCGCCAGGTGTTTCAGCGTGCTGACCAGCAGGGTGCGCTGGCGTGCCATGCGCATGGCCACCAGCGCCATGCCCACTCCCGACAGCAGCAGGACGGCCGCACTGACGGCGATGGCGGTCAGCCGATACGAATCCCAGAAGACAATGATCACGAACGCCGTCAGGGTCGCGATGCCCAGCATCAGCAGTACCATGCTGAGGCCCAGCAGCAGTGCCATGGTGACCAGTCTGGCGCGTTCTTCTTCCAGCTCAAGCACGGCGAGACGCAGACGCGTCTCGCCGGTGGCGATCAGGCTGGAAAGGACACGCTTCCCTGCGCCGAACAGTCGCTGTGCCGGTCCTTGGCTGTCAGACATCAGCGACGCCCGAGCAGCATGCCGATCACGACGCCAGCGGCGGCGCCGATACCGATGCTCTTCCACGGGTTGTCGTGGACATAGCGGTCGCAGGCATCCACTTGCTCGGTCACGCTGTCACGGGTCTGGCGATAGACTCGCTCACCGGTGGCCTCGAGACGAGCGCGGGTATCCTTGAGGCGCGCTTCGGCCTTGCTGCGCCATTCCTTCACCGCTTCACTGGAGTCATCGGCGGTGGCGCTGAGCAGATCCTCCAGTGTGGTGGACAGCTGCTTCAGGTCTGCGCGCAGCTGCTCCGTGGAGGCGCTTGAAGAAGCGGCTTCGGCGGCATCGGCTTTGGCGTTGGTCTTGCTGGTGGTGCTGGAGCTTCGTGTAGCCATCATGTCTTCCTTTGACGTGGGTGGACAGACGCTGAAGAGGCATCAGCCATCTTCTTTATGCTCGCATTAGAGTAGCAGGTGCCGCAATGGCCTTGGCGCCTGGCAAGGCGGCTCGCCAGGGCGCCGGACCTGCGACTCACGCTAGCACCTTATCAGGGACTGAAGCTTCCCGCCGAAAACAGCGGGTTCAAGCTGAAGCCAATCCCCAAGCGGTTGGTACGCTCATCATAGTCGATCAGGCTTTCGCCGTAGCCGTAGTAGTACTGCAGGTGGCCACGCACCTTGCCGAACAGCGGCCAGGAGTAATCCAGCTGGCTGCCGTAGTTACCTTCGTCAGGATTGCCCCTCATCATCAGGCTAGCTTCATGGGTTCCGAACATTTGCCGCGCCACGGTGATATCGGCGTAGCCCATGTAGTCCTCGATGTCCGGGTTGTCATCGTCGTTATCGTCTTCCGGCACGCGCCAGTAGGGTGCGACGGCCACTGCCCACTCGTCGTTGACCCAGGCGGTGGTGCCGATGACGCGGTTCCAGCTGCGCGACAGCGGATCGGAGCGGCCGTTGGACTGGTGGTTGAGGGAAATACGGTTGCTGACGTTGGTCCAGCCCCAGAGCTTGTAGTCGTTCTGGAATTCGAGGAAGAACTCCGGCTCGTAGTTGGTCTCACGGAAGGGCGATGACTCATCACCGTTGTAGGCCTGCCACCAGCTCTTCTGGGTGTAGGCGAAATACAGATCGCCATTGTCGAACACGAGATCTTCCGCCAGGTTGAACTTGGCACTGAACTGGAACTTCAGTTCGGTGTTGTCCATGTTCGGGTCGTCGTCGTCCGCGCGGAATGCATCCTCGTTGGGGCTGCTGTTGTAGGTCACCGGCAAGATGTAGTTGCGGCGGTGGGTGGTGATCGCGAAGGGGTTGCTCGCGGACTCACGTTCCAGCAGGCGACGCTGTTCAACCGTCTCTTCAATAGGTTTGCCGGACGCCTGGGCGACGATTTCTTCAGACGCTGGCAAGCCAGTGGTATCCGGAGCCTCACCGGCCGTGCCCGTCAGGGCCTGGGCGGTCTCCTGCTGGGCTTCATCGTCGTTGAGCTCGCTTTCCAGCCTGGCAAGTTCGGCCTTGAGCGCTTCAACGCGGGCTTCCTTGGCCGAGCGTTCTGCCTCAGTCAGGCTTGCCGCCTGGGCCGACTGCCCAGCGATGGCAAGCACCAGCAGGGTGGGTAGCAAGGATAAATGGAGGGCGGGGCGGCTCATAGGATGATCCAATGGACAGGTTGAGGCGTTGTTCTACCATGGCGGCAGCACGAGTCAACTTCATGAAAGAATCTTGCACTGGATTGCCATACTGACACACTGGGTTGAAAATCGCGCCTTTCACCCCGTTGCGACAGGAAATTTCCTTAAGATGCCAAGCCCTCGTTCCGCGCTGTTAGTGCTGCTGTCCTGCTTGCTCTGCCTGGCGCTTGCGGCCTTTCCGGTGGCCGCTCAGGAAGCTCCCGACAGGGGGCTTCCCGATAAGCAGGAGCTGCAGTCCCGCCTGGACGAGCGTATCGCCAATGCCAGTGATCCCCCCAGTGCTGCGGCGCAACAGGATATCGATGCGTTGACCTCGGCGATTGACTCCCTGGAGAAGCTTGAGGACGTCAAGCGAGACATGGCGAGTCTCGAGCGACGCCTGGAGGAGGCTCCCGAACGTCTGGCGGCGCTGGAGCAGGCGTTGCGCCAGCGAGAGGAAGACGAGTCCCATGACCTGTCGGAGCTGGAAGGGCTGCAGATACCTGCCGTGGAGCAGCGTCTGAGTGATGCAGCGCGTGTGCTTCAGTCGACCCAGGACACGCTCACCAGTGTGCAGAGTCAGCTGTTGGGTGCCCAGACGCTGCCGGAGCGCGCCCAACAGGCCATCACGGAGGCCAATCAGGCCATGGACGATGCGCGTCTGTCGCTGGAGGAGCTGAACCGTCGTGATCTACCGGACGATGCTCCACAGCGCCTGGCGGCGAGAGCCCAGCAAGCACTGGCCGACGCACAGCTGGATTTTCATCAGCGTCAGTTGACGACCAACACGCGGATGCGCGAAGTGCTGCAGGAGCGCCTGGAGCTGCTCGAACTGGAAGCCGCCAGCGAGGAAGCCTGGGTGTCCGCACTACAGGGACGACTCGATCAGCTGCGTCGCGAGCAGACCGAGCGTGCGATTGCCGATGCGGTGCGTGACGAGCCTGAGGCAGTGTCGCAGCATCCGATCATTCAGGCGGCCCAGGTCACCAACCGGGAGCTGTCGAGGGACTTGCTCAATGCCACGTCCCGGGCCAATGACCTGGTACGGGATGGGCTCGAAGTCAGGCGTCAACTTGAAAGGGTGCGTCGCCTGCAGCAGGGGCTCAGTCAGAACATCGAAGCCGTACGCGGCAGTATTCTGCTGTCTCGCATTCTCCGCGAGCAGCGTCAGTCACTGCCCGAAGTGCAGCCGCGCCCCGGGCTGCGTGATGAGATCGCCGATGTGCGCCTGGCCCAGTTCGAGCTGGATAGCGAGCGAGAGGCACTGCGATCCCCCGAGAGCATGGCACGCAAGGCGCTTGACGAGGCCGCGGTAGACAACCCGGAGCCCCTGGTTCAGCCCCTTGTGCAGCTGCTTGACTCCCGCCGGGAGCTGATCAACCAGCTGGAACCCACCTACGGTCAAATCCTGAGTGCGGCCATCGACCTGCAGCTCAACCAGCAACAGCTGCTGGATATCAGTGCTGAGCTGCGCTCGAGCATCGATGAACAGCTGTTCTGGGTCGCCAACGCCCGCCCCATCGACCTGGGGTGGATGATGAAGATTCCCCAGAACCTGCTGATGGAGTGGCGCGAGGGAGAATGGCGGCAGGTGCTGCCGACACACTGGCAGTGGCCCGGACCTGGGGGATGGATAGCGGCGCCGGTGCTGCTGGTCGTGGCCCTGCTGTTGTTACTGCGCCGGGCCATTCTGCGCAGGCTAGGCGAAATTCATGAACAGATCGGCCGCCTGCGCTTCGATAGCCAGCTGCACACGCCGAGGGCGATTGCCCTCAACGCCTTGATTGCCGCGCCGGGGCCACTGTGCCTGGTGGCGTTTGGGCTGCTGCTGACGCTGGGCGGGTCTGAGGTGGCGGTGGATATCGGTCACTCCGTACTGCAGCTGTCGCTGGCCTGGGGCGTGGTGGCCTGGTCGCGCCGACTGCTGGTGAACGACGGGGTCGCGACCCGGCATTTCCATTGGCCGGTCAAGTACGCCGCCAAGCTGCGCTGGTGGATGCTGTGGCTGGGGGTGAGCTTGGCCCCGGTGCTGCTGATTGCTCCCCACGCCCGGGATGCCGCGCTGACCTTCAATCAGCGTCCGCTGGGGCTCGGGTTGCTGCTGGTGGGGCTGCTCGGCATGAGCGTGGCCCTGTCCAAGCTGATCCTGGCGCATACGCCATTCTTCGGGGTCAAGCTGTTCCGGTTGGTGCTCGGGCTTGCCCTGGCGCTGGTGCCGATTGCGCTGGCTGGGGCGGTGCTCTACGGCTACGTCTACTCTTCGCTCAGCTTGATCAGCCGTTTCGTGATCTCCCTGTATCTGCTCGGTGTATGGATACTGGTCGAGGCGACCGTGGTCCGCGGCTTGGCCGTGGCGGCCAGGCGGCTGGCGTACCGCCGCGCCTTGGCGCGGCGGCGGGCCTTGAGCCAGGATGACAGCGGCCTGGACATCGTCGAGGAACCACCGCTCGACATGGAACAGGTCAACCAGCAATCGCTGCGGCTGTCCAAGCTGCTGTTGACCATCGGCTTCGCCGCCATGCTGTATGTGGTGTGGGCTGACTTTCTGGCGGTCATCGGGTATCTCGACAATGTCACCCTGGTCGAGGGTGCCATGGGCGAAGGCGGCGAGGCGCTGGAGGACAACCTCAGCGTGGGCGACGTGCTGGTCGCGCTGTTTATCGCCGGTATTACCATGATGCTGGCACGCAACCTGCCGGGTCTGCTCGAGGTGATGGTGCTGTCGCGGCTGGAACTGAAGCAGGGCAGTGCCTATGCCATCAGTTCGCTGCTGTCCTACGTGATCGTCGGTACCGGCTCGGTGATGACGCTGGGTGCCCTCGGCGTGTCCTGGTCCAAGCTGCAGTGGCTGGTGGCTGCGCTTGGTGTGGGTCTTGGTTTCGGCCTGCAGGAGATCTTTGCCAACTTTATCTCGGGCCTGATCATCCTGTTTGAACGCCCGGTGCGTATCGGCGACACCATTACGTTGGGGAACCTGACGGGTACCGTCAGTCGTATTCGCATCCGTGCGACCACGGTGACGGACTTTGATCGCAAGGAAATCATCATCCCCAACAAGACCTTTGTTACCGATCAGCTGATCAACTGGTCGTTGTCAGATAGCGTGACGCGGGTCACCCTGAAATACGGGGTCAGTCATGACGCGGATCGCAGTCTGGTGCATCGTCTGCTGGAACAGGCGGCCCAGGAGAACGAGCGGGTGCTGACCGATCCGCCTCCAGAGATCTACTTTATGGCGTACACCGCCAGCACCATGGAATACGAGCTGCGTATCTACGTGAATGCGCTGGGGGACCGTCTGCTCGCCACGGATGAGCTGAACGGTCGCATCGGGGACCTGTTTGCCGAAAACGGTATTCGTATCGCCTTCGATCAACTCGATGTGCATATACGGCGGTCGGGCCAGCGAGACGTGTGGAAAGGTATTCAGCGCCAGTATGCCGACCCTAGCGATGGTCACCCCCCTCCCGGCGCCAAGGGAGACCCAGGGGATGTCGGTATCGGCGGTGGAGAGGGTGGCGCAGATGGCGGTGGCGATGCCGGGGGGCGCTGATCGCGAGCGCAGTGTGGGTTCAGGCCCTTGCCGTCAACGGCGTCGGGCCTGAAGCAGGAATTCACGGTTACCGTCGCCGCCAAGGATCGGGCTCTCCTGCCAGTGCAGGATGTCGAATCCGTGCAGGTCGCAGCAGCGGCGAATCCGCTGTTCGACGTCGGCGTAGCGGCGCGGGTCGCTGACCAGTCCACGCTGATCGACCGCGCCTGGCCCCAGCTCGAACTGCGGCTTGACCAGTGACAGTAGCAGGGCGTCGGACGCTAGGAGCTTGGCCAGCTCCGGTAGAATCAGCGTCTGCGAGATGAAGGATACGTCCATCACGGCGACGTCCGGGCGCCCATCCCTTTCCAAAAGCTCGAGCAGCGGCGCGGCGCTTGCCATGTGGCGGGCGTTTAGCCCCTCAAGGCAGGTGACCCGGCTGTCGGCGCGCAGGCTGGTATCCAGCTGATCATGGCCGACTTCGACACCCACCACGTGCCGCGCCCCGGCTGCCAGTGCGCAGTCGGTAAAGCCGCCGGTCGACTGGCCCACATCCAGCACGCGAAGGCCTTCCAGAGATAACCCGAGGGTCTGTAGCACGGCTTCCAGCTTGAGTCCTGCCCGTGAGACGTAGCGATCTTCCGGATCCTGCTCCACCTGGAGTGCCAGGTCCTCAGGGCACTTCTCACCAGGGCGGGTGAGCACCTTGCCATCTGACAGGCGGCTGACGCGGCCGTGGCGTATCAAGCGCTGTGCGCGGGTACGAGAGCGGGCGAACCCCTGGCTCACGAGAAGCTGGTCGAGACGAAGCATGGCGATAGAACGTTCCTGACGTGAGATGCGGCGGCATTATGCCATGGGCGCCGCCACTCTCACGACGGGTGGCGCCCACGGTTTGAACGAGAGGTTGCTCGAGAGGTTGCTCGAGAGGTCGCTTGAGGGATTAACCAAAAGGCCGGTCAGGAGATGGGGCAGAATTCACCGTGCTGCGTGTCACCCTGGGTTGCTGCTGTCCACGGCCTGCAGGCCCCCCGCCGGAATCCTGTCTGCCCCCCAGCTCTCTTGAATCATTGCGATGACCCGGTCCAGCTCTTCTTGCCTCACCTGGGCGAGCTCGCCATGCTCCAGTGGATCGTAGTGGTAGATGTAAAGGCGTGAGGCAAACTGTTCGAAGGATAGTGAGGCTTCACCGAAGCGCTCGCCCTGGCCAGAGGTGCTGACCTTGACGCCCAGGCCCCAGTCCTGACCACTGTCGTTATTGGGGTTGAAAAAGTAGACCCGCATGTCGCCGGCGGGATCGAGGGAGGCGCGCAGGATGGTGATGGCGTGCCAGCCAATGAAGCGGCCGGCGCTGTCGGTGACCGCGATGCCGGCAGGTTGCGGGTGAATCAGCGGTTGGTTGCCGTTGTAGTAGGGGTGGTAGCTGGCATAGAAGTGGCGCAAAAAGATGTCCACATCGGCCAATTGCCCGGTGGCGACGTCGACGTTGATGCCAAAGCCACGGCCGGCCCACCAGCCGTGAAATTCCGGATTGACCCAGCGGTGGGGGTCTCCCTCGCGACCGATACAGCGGCGCCCCATTTCCGCATAGATGCGATCGAGGTGGGGAACGACCAGTAATGACACCGGGTCGAGATCCAGCGGCAAGGTCTGGGCAACCCCTGACTCGCTGTCGCGGGACGAGATGGGCTGGCCCTCGAAGTGCATGATGATTTCATCATCCCTGGCTGCCCAGGTCACCATCTGCAGCAGGTAGTCCGGGTCGTTGTAGGCCCACATGGACAGGGCGCGAGCGGACTGGCAGGTGGGGTTGTTGCCCTGGCCGACCCCCAGGGGCAGGCCCAGCATGCACAGCACGCCCTCCATCAGTCGGGCGCGGTGTGACACCGCATCCCCGAAGGCGGCATGCAGGCGCGCCTCTGACCAGTCCGACAAGGTGAGACCCAATTGTCTCCACAGGGCGGGGGCTACGGGGGGCTGATAGAGAATGCCGCGCTCCAGGGTCAGGGCCAGGCCGTAGACCGCCTGGGCTGTCTGGGGATGAATCGCGGTGCGAATCATGCTGTGCACCAGGTCCCGATAGCACAGCAGACAATCACGCCCGGTCGACGACAGGCCAAGGGCTTCCGACAGCAGGTTGTCGCCCAGGTCCAGCAGGTGCCTGAGCAGGACCGGGTGATAGGGTGACACCAGTCCCGTGTCATGCATGGCCCGGGCAAAACCGCTGGCTTCGTATTGCAGTGCCCTGGCATCCATGGCGGTCAGGCGCTCCCGATAGACTTCCACGCCGGGGTCTTCGCGACAGCCCTGGGTCGGGCCGAACAGCGAGCTGACCAGCCGGTCCGCGCCTTGGCCACTGGCGCCCAGATCAATATTCGGGTTGGCCTGGCAGAGCGCAATCTGGGTCACCATCTGCTTGACCGGCTCGACCTGAATCGGCCGCTGCTGGAGTATCCGCCAGATTTCGCTGATCAGCTCGTCGATGACGTGTTCGTAACCGACCCGGTTGGCCAAGTGCTGGAACAGCGCGCGGGGGATCTGGGCCAGTCGCCCCTGGGTTTCCCGCTCCGCTTCGCTGGGGGCCGAGAACAGCAGCGGCAGATTGATGGCCATGACCTGGGTCAGATAGCGGTGAGCCCCTTCACTCGAGATCAAGGGGTGTCGGTACTGCTGCTTGGCCACTGCCAGCATACGCAGCTCGCTCAGCACCTCGATCACCACCAGCTGCGGGTCAGCACTCTTGAGCGAGTGGCTGGTCAGCGACGGGATGAGAATGTGGGGGTAGGCCCAGTCGGAACCGTCAAAGACACCCGCCTGCTCCAGGCGCTGTGCTCGCGTTTCCAGCTGCGCACAACCATCGGGCTGCAGCAGCACCCGGCGGCAGATGTCGAGTACATGGGGGAGCTTGCCTGGTTTGGCGAACGCGGCAGCGGCCTCAAGACCAGCGATGGCATCGTCCAACTTGACCAGCAGTCCCTTCAGCTTGTCGTTGTCGGTGGGGGAGATGTCAGGGGAGGTCACTCCGGCTCCTGGGCGGTTGGTGGGCGAGGGCGTCTAGCCGTTCCGGTATGATGCGTGACGCTGGCGCAAATGTGCAACGCCGCCGCGTGCCACGGTGTCGTTGTGCAGGCATCGGCACCGTGGACGGGGGCAATAACGCGTGGTGACGCCTTTATGAACGGTTGGCCCGGCGCCTAGACGTAGTAGTCCTCGTCTTCCTGGGCTTTCAGCAGGTCTCGAAGGGTGTGCGCATCGTCACCACGGAAGTACACCAGTCCCCAGTGGGTGCCGAAGGCGGTGCGCTTGGTCACCGTCTCTTCCAGGGGCGCAGTCAGTTCGTGGGACTCGAAGTAGGGGTGGTCCTCCACCGACTCCGGGATTTCCAGACGGCTGACCACACGGCGACGGGGATAAACGCCAAAGCAGCCTGCGAATCCGTTGGCGTCGACCACCTCTTTGGGAAAGAAGTCCGCGACTTCCTCGGCCGTTGTCTTGGGGTCGAAGACCAGCATGCTGGCCTGATAGGCGTTGAAGCCGTAAACCCGCTCCAGCAGTTCGAACACCTTGAAGCCAGGGGGACGATAAGCCACTTCACCGAAGTACATCTCGCCGTCGCTGGTGACGAAGTATTCCGGGTGAATCAGGCCGAAGTCGATATCGAAGGCCTTGATCAGCTTTTCGATCTGTACCCGAATCTGCTCCCGGTAGCGCTCCAGCTCCGGTGAGGCCGGGACAAACACGGAGTAGCCCAAGGTCACGTATTCGGAAATGTTGAGGAATGCGATCTTGCCGTTGTGAATCCATGCCTCGACGGCGAACTCCCAGCCATCCAGGTGGGACTCCATCAGGACCGGGAATTCTTCCTCCGGGATGGTGTCCACCTCGTCTGGCGTGCGAATGACCCGATGACCCAGGCAGCCCGCCTTGTCGAAGGCCTTGAGATGGATGGGGTCGTTGGGGTCGCCATCAAGCTTGAGCAAGGTCTGGTTGACGCGCTTGAGAAAGCGAATCACGTCCTGGTGATCGTGGGCCTCTTCGAAGATGCCGACGCGGATGCCCCCAAGCTGGGCGCGACGCTTCATTAGTGCCTTGTCGCGCAGCAGCAGTGACTGGCCGTAGAGACGGGGGTTGTCCAGCAGTACCGAGTTGATAGCGCCAGACCATTCGACCGTTTCCTCGAACAGCGGGATGGCGACGTCCACGCCCATGTCGCGCAAGGTCTCGGCGATTTCCATGGAGCGATCATTGAGTCGCTCAAAGTTCCAGGAGACATAGGGGATGTCGTGCTGCTTGCAGTAGTCCTCGGCCCAGTCCGGTGCCACCACAACGTAGCGGCGATCGAAGTTTTCGGCGGCTTCAATGGCATTCAAGCTCCAGCCGAGCAGGGCGATGTAGCCTTTATTAGGGTCCTTGTTCATGCAGCGCCTCCTGTAACAGGCATGTAGGTGCGTGAGGTCGGAATCGTCGGTCGTCGTTATCCTCAAATGACGGTGCCCGGAAAGGTGCGCTCCCAGGCAATAAGAGGCTTTCACCATACAGCTTTAGGGGGGAAGTCTCACATATCGGCCGTCTTTAGGCCGGAAAGGCAAAGTCTACTGGGTTTACCCTTGTGGCCAAGGCGCGACCTTGGTATAGTGCACGCGCTCTGAGGCAAGGGGCTGATTTCGAAGGTCTTGTCCTTGAGGTGTTCCCCAAAAGAGTACCTCTTGAAAGGCAAGACGAGAGAGTTCAGCATGCCAGCGCTTCAGACACAGGCAGTAGAATCGTTACTCTGCCTCGCTGCGGTGGCCCCGTCGGTCCTCCCGCAACGCTAGACCGCAAACCCCGCCAGGCCCGGAAGGGAGCAACGGTAGTGGTGGACGCGTGTGCCGGGATGTGGCTGTCGGGGCCGCCTCCATTTCAGGCCCCCTCCTTGATGATTCGCAGGTTTTCCCCTCTTTGACCCGCAGTGGTACAACGAGGTGGTACAACGATGCCCGAATCAGCGCCTTCCTCTGTTGAAATGCCAACAGACCAAAATGCTCTGAAGCCCTGTCCAACAAAGCCCGGCCATCAAAGTCTCGCCTATCTTATCGGCAGCGCAAGCGCCCCAGTATGCTCTACCTGTTTAGATCCCCGTCATGGGGGCTGGTACTGTCGCGTTGTTGTGCCTCTACGGGCAAGGGCGGTCATCGGCAAGACCGAGATTCGACGTTCGCTGAGGACTACTGGCCAATGCTCATGCTCAGCGGTATGCATGGGGGCAAAGGCACCCCTCCTGACGCTGGCGATAGCCGGCGAGGCTCAGAAGGGGGCATGTCAGGTATGGCCCTGGTGGGGCGGGAGAATCAGCGAATCTCGCGGTCGAGGGCGAAGTAGTCGTCTGACTTGAGCTTTTGAATTTCTGCCGAGAGGGTAGTGCCCTCGTTACGGGCCAGCAGCACACTCGCCACGGCACTCAGCGAGCACAGGACTTCCTTGCACTCGGTACGAGTCCGCTGGATCGACTGACGGGCCAACAGCAGGCACATGGCCTGTGGTCGGGCGGGGTGTTTCAGCAGGCTCCCGTAGAGGTTGCCGATGACCTGGCCGCTTAGCTCGCGATCCTGAATTTCCCGATTGTCGTACTCCCGGTAAAAGGCCTCTTCCTGACCATCGGGAATAAAGTAGTGGGTGAAGTCCTTGTAGTCTGGATCGTAGGCGATGCTACTGACGGCGTTGACCAGCTTTTTCTTGATCTCGGGGTGCTGAGCGTCGTCCTCATCGGTGGCCTGCAGCTCTGCCGCCAGGGCCACGGCGGTCTCGAGTTCACGCATCAGGTGAGCGTAGCCGGAGTTGATCTCGTCGTGGCAGCGGGCGATGTCATCAAAGTCCCGCTTGACGCTGGCTACCATCTCGTCTCCTTCGGGTAAGCTTCCGAGCACAGGAAACAGCAGATACTTGTGAACGTGGCAGCTCTCGTAGTAGCGAGACACCTCGCCCTTGAAGTCCTGGAGGTCGCTGCTGACATCCTGCAGGTAGCTGTCATTGTTCTCGATATGCCGTTGCACGGCATCGACGCCATCCTGCTTCCACAGCCGATTCAATCGACGCTCGATCTTGCCGGCGATGGTGATCATGCTGTTGAAGTCTTTTGACAGCTGAATGGTGGTTTCCTGAACCTTGGTGACCGCGATGGCGCGTGCCTGGTCATTGATGCCGACCTCTCTGGCCATACGACGTTGGCGATGGTTATCCAGGGTCCAGGAGACAAAGGCACCGAGAATCGCCAGGCTGGTGGCGATGTCCACGCCGATCGAGAAGTTTTCCACTGCGTTGCTATCCTTTGGTGGGGGTTCGTTTTTTTTCTGATGGAGGCGCGCTATCTTCGTCGGGCACAGGACGTTGCCGATGCTTCGCTGGTCCTGGGGGCCTTGGGACGAGTCTGTTGCGCGACAGCTATATGGTAGGGGCGAAATGATTCGCCTAGAAGGATTAATATCAGCATCGTACGATGAGTGTTCTGTTACCTTTTCATGACCAATCCATGGAGCCGACATGTCTTACGTGGTTCAGCGCCTTGCCCGCTTGAGTGCACCAGCGATCGGTCTGGGCTGTATGAACGTCTCCCATGCCTACGGCAGTCCCTTGCCGGAGGCCCGTGCGGTAGAGGTGATTCGTGAGGCATTCGACGCCGGATATCGGCACTTCGATACCGCCACGCTTTACGGCAAGACAAGCAATGAGCAGGTCGTGGGGCAGGCGCTGAAGGGACTGCGAGAGGAGGTCTTTCTTGCCAGCAAATGCGGCATGGCCTTCGATTTATCGATTGGCGCCAAGCGCATCGACGGACGCCCAGAGACTCTGCGACGCCAGTGCGAGGAGAGCCTCGCACGGCTCGGTACTGATCATCTGGATCTCTACTACCTCCATCGGCTGGATCGCCAGGTGCCGGTGGAGGAGAGTGTCGGGGAGCTGGGGCGGCTTGAGCAGGAAGGCAAGATTGGCGGGGTAGGCTTGTCCGAGGTATCCGCCACGACGCTTCGGCGTGCCCAGGCGGAGCACCCGGTGGCGGCGGTCCAGTCCGAGTATTCGCTGTGGACGCGAAACCCCGAAATTGCACTGCTCGACGCCTGTCGCGAGGCTGGCACGGTGCTGGTGGCCTTCAGTCCGCTGGGACGTGCCTTCCTCACCGGTCGCCTACGCCACCCTGAGGACCTGGAAGAGGGCGATATGCGGCGTGGCATGCCGCGCTTCTCCAGCGCCAACTATGCTCACAACCTGTCGCTGCTGGCGTCTTTTGAAGATATCGCCATGCAGCAGGGCTGCACCCCTGCGCAGCTTGCGCTGGCATGGCTGAGAGGCCAGGGGGCGGATGTCATCCCGATCCCGGGTTCCCGTGACCCGTCGCATCAGCGAGAAAATCTGGCCGCCGAGGCGCTGAGCCTGGATGCAGGCGTGCTCGCCTTGCTCAACGCCATGCTGACCCCCGACCAGGTAGCAGGGCGACGCTACAGTGACGTCCAGCAGGCCGATATCGATACTGAGGAATTCGATCCTGCCGGCTAACCCGAGCGTCGTGATGGTGAAGGTCGGTGCCAGGTTCACAAGGTCTATGCCAGGTTCAGAGGGTTTATACCAAGTTCAAGAGTATTGTCTGGCGGCGGCGTCGAACTCTGGTGGATTCGACCTGTCAACGCCATAAGGCCCCGGCTATGCTGTTGGGTCCTGATATCACCAGAGCGCTTTTGGTCTAGCGTCGGATAGCTCGGTTCACGGTTAACACAGATCTCTTTTACCCCAAGTCATTACAAACACTACGTTGAAAGGAGAAGCCTCAATGAGTCACTACAAGGTCACCAACCCCGCCACGGGAGAGGTAGAGGCGACCTATCCGGAGGCCAGCGACGCCCAGATTGCTGAGGCTGTCGAACTGGCCCAGCAAGCTTACCTGGCATGGCGTGGCGTCGCCCCGGCTGAGCGTGCAGCCCTGCTCCACCGTGTGGCTGACCTGCATGAGGAACGTCGTGATGCGCTGGCGGACATTATCGTGCGTGAGATGGGCAAGCCGAAGTCCCAGGCGTTGGGAGAGATGTCGGTCGTAGTCGATATCTACCGTTACTACGCCGACAACGGTCCAGCCTGGCTCGAGCCAGAGCCCATCGTGACGGCAGGCGCCAAGGCCGAAGTGCGCAAGCAGGGTCTGGGCGTGCTGTTGGGCATCATGCCCTGGAACTTCCCGTACTATCAGGTGGCGCGGTTTGCCGCTCCTAACGTGCTCAATGGCAATACCATCCTGCTGAAACATGCGCCCCAGTGCCCCGAGTCGGCCAAGGCCATCGAAGACATTTTCCACGAAGCCGGGGCGCCGAAAGGTCTCTACACCAATCTGTATGCCAGCAACGAGCAGGTTGGCGAGCTGATCGCGGACAGTCGCGTGCAGGGCGTGTCGCTGACCGGTTCGGAGCGAGCGGGTGCCGCGGTGGCCGAGCAAGCCGGTCGGCAGCTCAAGAAGGTCGTACTGGAGCTAGGTGGCTCCGATCCCTTCCTGGTACTGCCCGATGCAGACCTGGATCAGGCGGTCAAGCAGGCGGTGCAGGGACGTTTCGGTAACTGCGGCCAGGCCTGCAACGCGGCCAAGCGGATCATCGTCGATGCCTCGGTGCATGACGAGTTTCTGGCGGCCTTCCGTCAGGCGGTCGAGAACATCAAGGTCGGTGATCCGATGGCGGATGACACCGTGATGGGACCGATGTCCTCCCAGCAGGCGCTGGAGAACCTTGATGCCCAGGTGCAGGATGCCGTCAGCCAAGGCGCCACCTTGGTGACCGGTGGCAAGCGCCTGGACAAGGCGGGCGCCTGGTACGCGCCCACCCTGCTGACCGGGGTGACCCGGGACATGCGTATCTTCCAGGAAGAGCTGTTCGGACCGGTCGCCGTGGTCTATCGCGCTGCTGACCTGGAAGAGGCCATCGACCTGGCCAACGACACGCCCTACGGACTGGGCGCGGTGATCCAGACCACCAATCCCGAAGCGGCGCTGGACCTGGCCAACCGCCTGGAAGTGGGCATGGTGCACATCAACGAGCCGCCCGGCAGCGAGGCTGAGCTTCCGTTCGGTGGGGTCAAGCGCTCTGGCTTCGGGCGTGAGCTTGGCAAGGATGGCATGGACGAGTTCGTCAACCGCCAGATGGTGAAGATGGCGCGTTGAGCGTTGTGTCCTGAACCATCCTGCGCTGTCACGCGCGAAAGTGTGTGAGGCAGCGTGAGGCAGCCGCCTCTCAGGCCCCGTCGAGCTAACTGGCTCGACGGGGCCTGTTTACTAGGAGCCTGTTTATAAGAGCCTGTTGACAGGGGGCTGCTGACAGGGACTGTTGATACGGAGCGCATGTGCAGGATGTGTCGCTGGGGTGACGGGTGTAGGGTGCAAGGAAGGACCCGGGCTCCCCCTTGGCGTCAAGAGTGCGGCGCAGCGGTTGCCGGAGGCGGTTAGGGTGAACCTGGCAGCACCGGAGATTCAGGCTCCAGTGATGAGCCCGTTCACGCAGCTTGCGGGGAACCTCATCGCGCTGGAGTATTCCAACGAAGACACGGTTGTCTCACGACCAAGGAGAGCGTCATGAATGCCAAGTTCCTGCTGGACCAGCTGATGAAACAGGCGGGCGGAGGATCCTCATCGTCCGGGTCTTCGCGCGGTGGCTTCGATGTACAGGGGTTGATCAATAGCGTGTCGTCCCAGCTGTCGGGCGGATCGTCCTCCCGCGGGGGGATGGACATGAAAAGCCTGTTGGGAGGTGGTGCGCTGGGCATGCTGATGGGCTCCAAGCGGGGACGCAGCATGGGTGGCAAGGCGATCAAGTACGGTGCCATTGCAGGGGTCGGCATGCTGGCATGGAAGGCGTGGCAGGCATCCCGTTCCGGAAGTACCGATGCGACTCACGCAGCGTCGGCTCAGGAAGGCGCCCCACTGGAGGAGCTCAATGGGGCGGCTCAAGAACAGCGTAGTCTCGAGGTGTTGCAGGCCGTGATCATGGCGGCGCGTGCCGATGGCCATATTGACGCCCAGGAGCGTGCCCTGATCAGCGAACAGATGCAGCAGCTAGGGGCGGATGACGAGCTGCATGCCTGGGTCGAGCAGCAGCTCACGGCTCCGCTGGATGCCGAGGCACTGGCTCGCCAGGCAGATTCTCCGCAGGCTGCCAGAGAAATGTACCTGGCCAGCGCCGCCGTGATCGATGAGCAGAATGCCATGGAGCGGGCCTGGCTGGAGGAGTTGGGTACGGCTCTGGGGCTGGACGAGTCGATGCGGCGTGAGCTGGAGCGGCAGCTGGAAAGGCTGAACTGACGGCCTGACCTGCTTCTGCGATCAGCGATTTGCGTTTGCTATCAGCGCCCGACCGCTTGCCACTGCAACGGGTCGGGCGTTGCTTTACCCTCCGATGTCTTGCCTTCCACGGTGTGCACTGGGCCCACACCGCAGAACAGTGAGCTCACTCGATCATAAGGATAAGGTTTTCCATGCAGGTGTTTCACAGCGAAGCGACCAAATTGCGTCGCGCCAAGACCGAGCTTCACGACGGTCAATTGATGACGCCGTTCGAGTGCCCCGAGCGGGTAGACCTGGTGCTGGAGCAAATACGTCAGCACGAGGTAGGGCAGGTGAGTGAGCCGCAAGCCTTCGGTCGCGATCCCGTTGATGCCGTTCACGACGCCGCCTATGTGGACTTTGTGGCCAACTGCTGGGATGACTGGCAGGCAGCGGGCTATCAGGGCGAGGCGATACCGACCACCTGGCCTACGCGAACCATGCGCGATGACCGTATTCCTGGCCATATTGGTGGCAAGCTTGGCTACTATGCACTGGGTGGGGATACCTCGATTTCCCAGGGCAGCTTCGAGGCGGCGATGGCGAGCAAGGATGTGGCGCTTGCTGCCTACCGGCACACGGCTGCCAGCGGCGAGCCCAGCTTTGGCCTATGTCGGCCGCCTGGCCACCACGCCGCCACGGATCAGTTCGGCGGCTACTGCTTCTTCAACAATGCCGCGATCGTGGCACAGCATGCCTTGAGTGACGGCCATGGCCGTGTGGCGATCCTCGACGTGGACTTCCACCACGGTAACGGCACCCAGCAGATCTTCTACGCCCGTGACGACGTCCTGACCCAGTCGATCCACGGTGACCCGGACCAGTGCTTCCCCTACTTCCTTGGGCATGCCGACGAGCGAGGTGAGGGTCGGGGTCTCGGCTTCAACGTCAACTATCCCTTGCCGCCGGGCACCGACTACACCACCTGGTGTGAGCAGCTGGAGCTGGCGCTGGGCGAGATTCGCCGTCACCAGGCTTCACTGCTGGTGGTGTCCCTGGGGGTCGACACCTTCGAAGGCGACCCGATCTCCAGCTTCCGCCTGAAGAGTGACGATTTCCACGATATGGGGCGGCGTCTGGCCAGCCTGGAGCTGCCCACCGTCATCCTGTTGGAGGGCGGTTACGCGGTGAAGGAGATCGGTATCAACGTGGTCAAGGTGCTGAAGGGCTTCGAGCAGCGCTGATGCGACACAATGATGCCCGCCACACCGAGCAAGGGGGTGTGGCGGGCGTCGTTGTATCGGTAGAGGGCGATTTGAGACCGGCGCTTGAACTGCGTGCTTAAAAAACGCCCTAAATGGCGTGCGAAGTAGGGGGCGTGTTTTCCACGACCCCATGGCAGAGGTTCAGCGTCTGTCGTCTTGGTCGCGATCTGTCCCAGGGGCGGGCAGCATCGGCAAGGGTTGCGGTGGCCGAGCGTAAAGCGCGCGAAACAGCTTCATGCCGAGCCACAGGAACAGCAGGGGAATGACCAGGGTACGCAGTACGAACAGCGCCATCAGCTCTAGAATGGCATTGGTACCGGACTCCACGCGGCTTTGGATCGCCGCCAGACTGAGGCTGTCGGTCAAGGCGGAGAAACGCTGACTGAGGCTAGCCAGCAGGCCTTGGTCTTCCCCTGCCAAGCGACTGCTCAAGGCGTCTCGCCGGCGGTCCAGTTCGGCGAGTTGTTTAAGCTGATGCTCGCGCTGTTCCGTCAGCGCTGCGAGTGAGTCGCGGCGCTCTGCCAGCTGCTGCTGCAGGCGGTCGATCTCGGGGTTGTCATGGAAGGGATTAAGGCGTTCCTTCAGGCTGAGGCGAGCAGTCAGCAGCGACAGGCGTCCACGGCTCTGCTCGACGCCTTGTTCTGCCAGGGCGATCCGACGGTTGAGCGTGATCAGCCCGCCACGCAGCTGGTCGCGCTGGTCCTCGGCGGACGCCAATTCGCGTTCGATCCGTTCGCGTTGCTCCGCAGGCAGGCCATCATCGGTGTGGGCTTCGCTGGTGGCCTGCACGTCCTCGGACAGGCGTTGGACCTCCTCCATGCTGTTCGTGGTGCGCTCGTCGAGGAAGGCGTGATCGACCAGCGCGCTGGCGGCCAGGGTCAACAGCAGCAGGAAACGGCCCAGGCCGATAAGGGCGAAGGCGCGCCAGGCCAATGCTGTCGTCGGCCAGCCGCGCCAGAGACTGAGCAGCAGCCACAGGCCGGCGGCGGTGAAGGCCACCTTGAACGCCAGCGTGGCCGTGATCTCGAGCAGCAGGGTCTGGCCTATCAGCGAGCCGATGGCCAGCTTCATCACGCTGGCATAGTCCTCCACCAGGTCGTTGATCGGGTCCAGCACCTCGAAGGGATGGGTCGACGCTGCCACCACCCCCACTTCGGTGGACTGCAGGACGGATATCCCCGCGTTGAGGCCCCTCGCCGCAGCGAAGGCGAGCAAGGCTTGGGTGGTGGCGCCTTCTACCTGGCGCTGGGTGGCGCGGTCGAGTATCCCAAGCCATGACACGGCGATGATGGCAGCAATGGCGAGGGTCATGATCAGCTTCAAGCGTGAACCCGTCAGCAGGAGCATGGGGTGACCGGAGCGCGGGCCGGGAAGGTTGTCAGGCATAAGGTGTTCCGTCGGATGGCGAGGGCGGCAGTCGTGAATGGCGTGTCATGGCGTGTCGATGATAGCCGCCTTGGCCTGTCGACCGGCGCCGGTGACGGTGTCATGGGTCACGGCCTTTGCGGCGTGAGTCCCACCCGGTAGAATGCCACGACCATCGAGCGGGAAATACTGTTGCGTGCCCGTCACGCCTTGCCCCCGCCTTGTTGACATAGCGGGTCGTCAGGCCCGAAGCCCAGCCGCAGGAAATGACGTTCAATGAGCTATCAGGTTCTGGCCCGCAAGTGGCGGCCTCGCACCTTCCATGAACTGGTGGGGCAGGAGCATGTCCAGCGAGCCTTGGTCAATGCCCTCGACCAAGGGCGGCTGCACCATGCCTACCTGTTCACGGGCACCCGTGGCGTGGGCAAGACCACACTGGCCAGGATTCTGGCAAAGTGTCTGAACTGCACCGACAAGGGCGAGGGTGACGACGGCGTGACGTCGACCCCCTGTGGGCGCTGTGATAGCTGTCAGTCCATCGATCAGGGGCGTTTTGTCGACCTGATCGAGGTCGACGCCGCTTCACGAACCAAGGTGGAAGACACCCGTGAGCTGCTCGACAATGTGCAGTACGCGCCGACTCAGGGCCGCTACAAGGTGTACCTCATCGACGAGGTGCACATGCTGTCGACCAGCAGTTTCAACGCCCTGTTGAAGACCCTTGAGGAGCCGCCGCCCCACGTCAAGTTCCTGCTGGCCACCACCGATCCGCAGAAGCTTCCGCCGACAGTGCTGTCACGCTGTCTGCAATTTACCCTGAAGCATATGCCTCCGGAGCGCATCGTTGGCCATCTGTCGAAGGTGCTGGAGGCTGAGCAGGTACCTTACGAGGAATCCGCGCTGTGGCTGCTGGGCAAGGCTGCCGCGGGCTCCATGCGTGACGCCATGAGCCTGACGGATCAGTCGATCGCCTTTGGCCAGGGCGAAGTGCGTCACGCTGACGTGGCGGCCATGCTCGGAACGCTGGATCATCGTCATGTGCTGGCGCTGATCGAAGCGCTGGCCGAGGTCGATGCGGCAAGGGTGCTGCGCGAGGTGGCGAGCCTGGCTGAGCAGGGCCCTGATTTTGGTGCCGTGCTCGATGACTTGACCTCGGTGATGCATCGCCTGGCCATCGGTCAGATGGTGCCGTCGGCGCTGGATAATGGCCACGGTGATCGCGAAGCGTTGCTGGCACTTGCCGCGCAGTTTGCGGCTGAAGATATCCAGCTGTACTACCAGATCGGCGTGCAGGGGCGGGCTGACATGGCCCATGCACCGGATGCCCGCACCGCACTGGAAATGACGCTGCTGCGGATGCTGGCCTTTCGTCCGCAGGGCGTGCCGCGACCTGCCAAGACACCGTTGCCGATGCGCGGGGAACCCGAGCAGCCCCAGCCAGCAAAAGCCGAGCAGCCTCCACAGCCTGAACCCGAGCAGCCATCGTCGTACGAGGAGCCTTCGGCAGGCTCAGCGCAGGTCGCTGCTCCCATGGATGCTCCGCCCCCCGGTCCGAGTGAGCCGAGTGGGCCGAGCCAGCCGGTGGCCGATCATGAGCCGGCCACCGCTGCTGACAGCCTTCCGCCCTGGGAGGGCGGCGTTCCCGAGGACCCTACGTCGGGCGCTGAGGCGCCCGCAGAAAGCCGAGAGCCCGCTGATGCGCCCGCAGAAAGCCGAGAGCCCGCTGATGCGCCCGCAGACAGCCGAGAGCCCGCTGATGCGCCAGCAGATAGCGTAGGAATCGCAGAGGCGCTGCCCCAGGTGGGCATGGATGCCGAGGGTCCCCACGAGCCCCAGGCGCCGGTGCCAGACGCAAGCCCAGCCGCCTCCGCTGCCTCTGCCGAGGCGTTGGCAGTGTCCGAGGTCGATGCCGCGGCGGCGGAGGTCGTGGCAACGTCTGCTGGCGAGCTCGAGCAGGAAGGCGTGTCCGCCGCCGCCGCTGGCAGGCCGACGGACAGCAGTGGGGCCATCTCGGAGGTCGCTACAGAAGCCGCTAGCGAGGCGACGACAGAGGCCACTAATGAGGCCACGACAGAAGCCGAGGCTGAGGCGGTCACGACTGCGCCACTCGACGGGCAGCGACTGACCCACGCACTGTGGTTGGAGCACTTCGACGATCTGGCCATTTCCGGGCTTACCAGGAACTTGGCGGCGCACTGCATCGTGGCCGGAGATGATGGCGAACGGCTGCACCTTCAGCTGGACCCGTCGCAATCTGCGATGAATGCCGACGTCCACCAGAATCGCATTCGTGATGCGCTGGAGGCCCTTGGCTATGCCCGTCGGCTGGAGGTCGACGTTGTCGAGCTGGATGGTCGCGTCGAGACCCCGCGCCAGATGGCCGAGCGCTTGGCGGCGGAACGCCATGCACAAGCGGTTGAGGCATTGAAGCGTGATCCCCATATTCAGCAGTTGCAGCAGACTTTTGGCGCCAGGCTGGTAGAGTCCACCGTGACTCCCGCTGGCGAGACGCGCAAGGCCCGGCGCTGATGACAGACATCGCCGCCGCATTGATCAGAATGTGTTCTTTGCTGGGACCGGAATCTATTTCTGCCAGGTAACGTACCTGGCAAACGCTTTGCTAAACCGTGTCGTTTGAGAGGATCAGATCATGATGAAAGGTGGAATGGGCAACCTGATGAAGCAGGCCCAGGAAATGCAGGACAAGATGCAGCGCGTTCAGGAGGAGATCGCCAAGGCCGAGGTGCTGGGCGAAGCGGGTGCCGGCATGGTCAAGGTCACCATGAACGGCCGTCACGACGTCAGCAAGGTCGAGATTGACCCCTCCGTCATGGAAGAGGACAAGGAGCTGCTCGAGGACCTGCTGGCAGCGGCGGTCAATGACGCCGTTCGCAAGGTGGAAACCAGCTCCAAGGCCAAGATGGAAGAGGTGACATCTGGCCTCAACCTGCCGCCTGGTTTCAAGATGCCGTTCTGATTCGGCGTCCACCTGCGGCGTTCCGGGCCTTGGCGGGCCCGGACAATATCTGACTGGCGGGGGGCGCTTGCGGCCCCGCCCCGGACGAGACTGTCATGAGTTTTTCTCCCCTGGTCGAGCAACTGATGGACGCCCTGCGCGTGCTGCCCGGCGTCGGCCCCAAGACCGCCCAGCGCATGGCCATGCACCTGCTGGAACGCCAGCGTGAAGGCGGTAGACGCCTCGCTGAGGTGATGCTCGAGGCCGTGGAGCAGGTGGGCTACTGCCAGCGTTGTAGAACGCTGACGGAGGAGCCGCTCTGCGGTCTCTGCCAGAGCGCACGGCGTGACGACAGCGTGCTGTGCGTGGTCGAGTCTCCCGCGGATATGCTCGCCATTGAGGAAGCTGGTGGCTTCCAGGGACGCTATTTCGTGCTGCACGGGCATCTGTCGCCGCTGGACGGGATCGGCCCGGAAGACATCGGTCTCGACCAGCTTGAGGCGCGCATGGATGAGGGGCTGGTCAAGGAAGTGGTGCTGGCAACCAACCCCACCGTGGAAGGCGAAGCAACGGCGCACTACATCGCCACTCAAATCAAGCGCCACGGTGCGCGCTTGTCTCGCCTGGCCTATGGTGTGCCCATGGGCGGCGAACTCGAGTACGTCGACGGGGGAACCCTGAGCCGTGCCTTTTCTGGCCGCCTGCCTTTCGATAGCGAATGACCTAGGCCCGTGCCGTTGACTGAATTGGAAGCCTGAATGCCTGTTACCCCCGATATTCGATGGATCGATAACGACGCCGCACTTGATGAGGCCTGCAAGGCCCTGTCCCAGGCGCCTGTGCTGGCGCTGGACACAGAGTTCTTCAGGGAGAAGACCTTTCATCCTGTGCCAGCACTGATTCAGATCTATGGTGGCGAGACCACCTACCTGATCGACCCATTGGAAGTTGCCTGCAGCGATGCCTGTCGCGAGTTGTTGACCAATGACGCTCTGAAGCTGTTGCACGCCTGTAGCGAGGATCTTGAGGTGTTTGCCCATTGGGCGGGTGTGGCACCGACGCCACTGGTCGATACCCAAGTCGCCCAGGGCCTGCTGGGTGAAGACGCCGCCATGGGGTATCAACGTCTGGTGGAGTTCTGGGTGGGCGAGACCCTGCCCAAGGAAGAAACCCGTTCCAACTGGCTCGAACGCCCGCTGAGCGACGCACAGTTGAGCTATGCCGCCCTTGACGTGGTCTACCTGTTGATGGTGTGGCAACTGCAGCGAGAGTCTCTTGAACGGCATGGTCGCCTGGAGTGGGTGCTCGAAGACTGCGCCGATCTGGTAGCCCAGTCGGAGCGCTCCAGCGACAGCGATGGCCAGTGGTATCTGCGTCATCGCCAGCTGTGGCGCCTGGCGCCGCGCCAAGTGGAGGCGTATCGCCTGATGACCACCTGGCGCGAGGGGGAGGCGCGGGCGCGAAATCTGCCGCGCAACTGGATTGTGCAGGATCGCGTGCTCTACGCTATTGCAGAGAAACTGCCGGCCAACCGCCATGAGCTGTCCCGCGTCGAGGGCGTCAAGCCTCCACTGATCAAGCGCGAGGGCGATGTGTTGCTGGCGCTGGTCAAGCAAGCCGCCCACGCCGATGCGGCAGCGTTGGCGCCGGTGCCACTGGCGCCAACGCTGCCACCCTTCAAGGCACGCATGAAGGCGTTGAAGAAGGTGGTCAATGGCGAAGCGGAGTCCCTTGGGGTGGCCCCTGAGGTGCTGCTGCGGCGCCGAGAGCTTGAAGCGCTGGTGACGGCCAGCATGCGCAATGCGCCGTTACCGCTGGCTTCCGGCTGGCGCGGTGAGCGACTCAACCCAGGCCTGCAGGCCGCCCTGGGCGACCTGGCCCAGGCGGGGTGACATAAGCGGGCTGGCATACCCCGGCTGACGGGGGGCGCCGCCTGCTGCCCTCCTCTGACAGGGATGCCCCCAACCACACCCGTGACAGGGCCCATCAAGGCCCGATGAGACAGCCATGACGACAATGCAAGGCAAGCTGCTGTGCGAAGTGTTCAAGAGTTCGCGCAAGGAAGAGATGTATCTTTACGTGGACAAGCGCCAGGGGCTTGAGCGGATACCGGAACCTCTGCTGGAGCGCTTTGGTGCGCCGGTATCGGTGATGACGATGATCCTGACCCCTGAGAAGACGCTGGCACGTACCAGCGGCGCCGACGTAATGGCGGCGATCGAGGAGAAGGGGTTCTACCTGCAGATGCCGCCGGCCAAGGACGAGTATCTGCTGGACCTGTACCGCACGCCCACGGAAGCTCGCTATTAAACGATTACCTCCAGAGGGAGGAAGACAGAGGTCGGTTTGGAAACATCGCTGAGAGAGCGCTTCTGGGAGCGTTATTCATTGCATGAGCTCAATCCCCAGGAGTGGGAGGCGCTGTGCGATGGCTGTGGCCAATGCTGCCTGCGCAAGCTCGAGGATGAGGACACCGGCGACCTGGCGGTACTGGGGCTCGCCTGCCGTCTGCTCGATGTCCACAGCTGTCGCTGCAGCGACTATGAAAACCGCTTCGCCAAGGTGCCAGACTGTACTCAGCTCACCCCGGAGCTGGCCCACCAGTTCACATGGCTGCCGCACTCATGTGCCTACCGGAGGCTGGCCGAAGGGCGCAAGCTGGCAGGCTGGCACCACCTGATCTGTGGAGATCGCGAACGGGTGCATCGCAAGGGCATCAGCGTGCGCAGCTTCGCCATTTCCGAGACCGAGGTCGACGAAGCCGACTTCGAGGATCACATTATCGCGGTGATCCCCGTAGACGGTTGATCGCCAGCCTGACGGGGCTGAGGGCTATGTGTTGGTCTCTGTGCTCTCGGCCTGGGTCTCATCAGTCCCGTTTTCTTCCGCCGCTGACGTGTCATCTGGGTCCGTATCCTCGTCGTCAGAGGTCGTCATGGCCTCCATCTCGCCTTCCATGGACCCCGTGATTTCGGCGTCGCCATCGAACAGTGGACGCGCGTCCTCGAGGCTATCGAAGTCTGCGATGAGGGTCTCGCCGGCAGAGTCAGCGGTCGCTTGTTCGTCTTGGGTCTCGACGTAGCTGTTGCCGTCAAAGCGCAGGCGAACGGTCTGGGCAGGCTCATCGGCGGCGACGTGGCGCCGGACCAGCAGGTCCTGCCAGCCTTCGTGGGCGGCGTCGCCCAGTTGAATGGGAGGCTGGGTGGTGGGCTGGGCGCTGATGACGCGATAGGTATCTCCCTGGGGCTCAAGGATCAGCGTGTCACAGCCGCCGGTGCCACAGACCATGGGGCCCACGACGTGGACGATGGCTTCTTCCCGGCCATCATCGTTGAGGTCGCTCCAGCCAATCAGGTAGCGCACCTCGCCGAGCTGCGGGTCGAAGTTGGCCTTGAGCGAGTCCTCGAGGGCGGCGCGACGCGCATCCCCTGACAGCGCCGGTTCAGCATCGTCAGAGCCTTGTTCCGCGGTGTCGTTGTCGGCAGAACTGGCGGCAGCGCCTTCGGCCGCAGCACTGTCGCTGTGTGTCGCCGCACTGTCCTGGCCGTCCGTGTCACTGTCATCGGAGCAACCGGTCAGTGCAGTGCCGAGCCAAAGGGCGGCGGTGAGGGCGAGCATGGGTTTGGCGTTCATGAAAATCCTTGTCATTTCAGTGGCCGCACGCAGCGGCCAGTGGGTATTCCGTCCTACTACCATATCAGCGCGCAGGGGTGTCTGTTGTGGGCGCGGGTGCGTCGCCTTCGTCGGCCAGCCCCAACGCCCAGAGGATGAAGGCGTCCTGCTGCGCCCCATCGCGCCAAGCCTTGAAGCGGCCGGATGCGCCGCCATGTCCGGAGTCCATATCCGTCTTCAGTAGTGTCACCCGGTTCGACAGGGCGGGGCTGGCGATGTTCGCCAGGCTAAGCCGTGCGTACAGCTTGGCGGGCTCCCAGTAGGGCACCCGGCTATCGTGCCAGCTGCCTTGCAGGAACACCGGTGGCCAGGCGTCTTCCTGCAGGTTGTCGAGGGGTGAGTAACTGCCGATACGGCGGGCATCGGCGGCATGATTGGGGTTGCCCCACTCGGTATATTCGGCGGTGGTCAGCGGTAGGTCGGGGTTTTCCATGGTGCGTAGAACATCCACGAAAGGCACGTCGAGTACCGCTGCGCAGAAGGCCTGGGGCGATTGGTTGAGGCTGGCCCCGACCAGCAGGCCACCGGCGCTGGCGCCGTAGGCGACGATCCGGTCGGGGGCCGATTGGCCGGCGTCGACCAGGGCATCCCGAGCGGCCAGGAAATCCTCGAAGCTGTTGGGTTTGTGCTCCAGCTTTCCGGCCAGGTACCAGGGTTCCCCCCGCTCGCCGCCGCCACGTACATGGGCCACCGCAAAGGCGACACCGCGGGCCAGCAACTCAAGGCGAGCCACCGAGAACCAGGGATCCAGCGCTTCACCGTAGGCCCCATAGCCGTAAAGCAGAGTGGGTAGCGCCTGATCTGCCAGGTCCTTGCGACAGACCACGGATACCGGCACCTGCTCCCCATCATGGGAGACCGCCCACAGCCTTCGACAGCTCAGGTCTTCGGGCATCAGGTCACCGTGCAGCGGCTGACGCTTGAGCAGCTGTCGCTGGCCACTGTCCAGGTCCAGTGACCACCAGCTGGAAGGACTGCAAAAGGACTCTTCGCGCAGGCGCAGCACGCGGTCATCGAAATGCGGGCTATCCCCCAGGTTGAGGCTGAGGGGGCCTGGCGAGCAGGGCAGCGCTGCGTCCAGCGTCAACCGGTGGTCGCCATCGAACTCAAGGCGGCGCAGCCTGACTTGGGCCTCTCGGTGGTCACGTTCGGCTACGACCAGTCCCCAGGCGTAGGCGTCGATGCCTTCCAGCGTGCTGTTCTCGCGGTGACCGATCACCACCTGGCGCGACCCGGAGCGGTGCTCTTCTTCCACTTCCAGCTGAAAATGCTTGGCGCCTTGGTTATGCAGGATATAGAAGTAGCCGGGTCGATGATCGATGGCATATTCGACCCCGGTTTCCCGCACCTGGTAGCAGCGGGGCGCAACATGGGGCGTGTGAGCGGGGACCACATGGGTCTCGCTGGTGTCCTTGGAGGCCGCTTCTATGGTCAGCCAGGCGCGGGAACGCGTCTTGCCAAGTCCGATCCAGAACTCGGGGTCGTCCTCGCGAAGCACGAGCTGCTCCTGCTCCACCGACGCTGTCGCGTCAGCGGTATTCAGCGCAAGGCGCAGCCGCCAGGCACTGTCGGGTCGCTGGGTGGCATCGTAGCGAGTGAACAGCAGAGTGCAGTGGTCTTCTGCCCAGCACAGCTCCGGACCGATATCGTCCAGCAAGGGGATGGCCTGCCCGTTCGGCAGGCGCTTGATGAACAGGCGATACGTCTCGTCACCCTGGGTGTCTTCGGTCCAAGCCAGCCACTCTTCGTTCGGCGACAGAGCCATGTCACCCAGCTCCAGGAAGGACTGCTCCCGAGCGCGTGCTTCCAGATCAAAGAACGTCTCGCGCTGATCGGGCGCGTCGTTGGGGTGGCGCCACCACACCGGGTAGTCGGCATCAGCGGCGGTCTCGCTCCACAGCGTGTAGTGATCCAGGCGGCTGGGTAGCCCGGTCACGGCAAGTTCGCGCCGGGCCAGATGACCCGCATAGAGGCGCTCTACCAGCGGTTCCAGGGGCCTGAACCACTGGTCCGTCTGTGTATTGGCGGCATCCAGAAATCCGCGTACCGCGGGCTCGTCTCTCTCCTCAAGCCAATGCCAGGCCGCGTCATCTTGACGAAGATAGGTAGTGGCGGGAGCAGCCTGTGGGGCGGCTGTTGCATTTGGCGGCTGTGCTTTCATGGTGCGAGATGTACCATACTCGGAACGAGTGTCGTCATGTGCGTTGATGTCGGGAAAAACGGCAATGATGTGAACGGGTGATGGGGCAGGGAACCGACCCACCTGCGCGGCTGTCCCAGCGGTCTGGCGATTGGCCTCTGGTGCCAGGCTACCGGCCACGCTGGCATCGCGGTGTCATCTATGCAGTCTTTCCTTAACAGTTGATGGGAGCAAGTAATGTTGATTTCGGATTCCATGTCCACGCTGTGGTTGATCTACGCAGCATTGTCGCTGGTCGTACTGCTGACTGGCTACCTCGGACTGGCATTTTTACCGCGCATGCCAAGGCTGGTAGTGACCTGGGCCGTAGCGGGTGTGATGTGGATGCCGTCGGCATTTGACCTGCCCCTGGTGGAAGAAGGGCAGGTCTACAACGGTCAGGCTCCTGCCATCATGGTGGCCGCAGTTGCGTTCATGGATGGGCGTCAGGGCGTGATGCTGCCGGCGGCCACACGAGTGATCATCGGTGCTGCCATCGGTGCGGTGTTTGGCCTGGCGCTGTGGTGGGCCGGACGTCGTCGTCGCGTGCGCAAGGCAGCAGAGGCCGCCTCTCGCCAGCAGCAGCAAGAGGGCGGTCAAGAACAGCACGAACGTCAGGAGCCTGTATTGAGGTGAGCGGTCGGCGGCGATGGGCGCCATCGTCGTCGAGCGAGTCTCGTCTGTCATCGCAACACTCATTCCCGTCGGCTACCACGTCATGCTGCCGACTCCAGGAGCTGCCATGAAGAAGTCGAACCCCTCGATGTCCGTGCTGGTCGCCGGCTTGGTGGCCGGCGCCATGGCGTTCACGCTGGCGTCTTCGGTCATGGCGCAGGACGTGGGTGATGACGCCTGGGCGGAGCAGCCTCCCGATGTGCGCGTCGTCGTGGACGTCTCCGGCAGCATGAAGACCAATGATCCGAACAAACTCGCCGGCAGCGCGCTGGACATGTTGGTGGCCCTGCTGCCAGGGGGCGTCAATGCCGGGATCTGGACGTTCGGCCAGAGCGTCGATAATCCGTTGCCCCCGGCCCGCGTGGACGCCCAGTGGCGCGAGCGCGCGCTGGCCTTGCCGCCTGCGCTCGAGCAGTACCAGCAGTACACCGACATTGAAGCGGCGCTGAGCACCGCCGCGGCCGCCGAAGCAGAAGGCTGGCGTCATCTGGTGCTGCTGACGGATGGGGTGATTGATCTGGCGCCGGGCAATGGCAGCAAGCCAGAGATCGATCTTGCCTCGCGTGCCCGCCTTGTCGACAGCGTGGTGCCCGCGCTGGCGGATCAGGGAGTGGCGATCCACGCCATCGCCTTTTCCGACGGGGCGGATGTGGCATTGGTGGAACGGCTGGCGCAGCGAACCGGCGGCCTGGCAGCGGTGGCAGAGACGCCGAACGCGCTGCTGGGGGCCTTCCTCGACATCGTCGAGCGTATTTTCCCGGTGGACCAGGTACCGCTGCAGGATCAGCGCTTCACCGTGGATGCCAGCGTCGACGACTTCTCCGCCTTGGTGTTTCACGAGCCCGGACAGGGCGAGGTGACGCTGGTGGCGCCGGATGGACGTCGCTATACCCGCGATACTGCCCCAGCGGGGGTCCGCTGGCAGCGGGAGCCCCGTTTCGATCTGATTCAGGTGCCTCGGCCCGAGCAGGGGGAGTGGCGCATCGAGGGCCCTGTGGCGGACGATTCTCGGGTGACGGTGAACAGTGACCGGCAGCTGGTGACCGGGGCACTCCCCGCGACGCTGTATTCGGGCTTCTCGGTGCCGCTCAGCGTTAGGGTGGAGCAGGGCGATGACGTGATGGTGCCGGAGGGGCTGCAGGTCACGGCGGAACTGACCGGCGAGGCCGTGGAAGGCTCCCATGTCGTCTCCCTGGTCAATCAGCAAGGCGTATTTCGCGCAGACCTGGCCGCGCCGGCAGGTGTCGGAGCCGCCCGCTTGGTGATCACCGCCAAGGCAGATGACTTTCATCGCCAGCGGGTTCAGGCCGTCAACGTGCTGCCCGCCATCGGGGTCGCTCTGGATCGACAGCAGCGCAGCGTGTCGCTGGTCGCCGAGCATCCTCGCCTGGAGCATGGGAACACTCGGTTTGAGGCCGAGCTCACCGGGCAGCCGTTGCAGGTAAAGCCCGCCGGTGATCGTCGCTGGACGCTGCAGCTGCCCGAGCTTGAGGATGACGTGCGCCGGCCAATGCGTATCGTGGCAGTGGCAGAACTCGACGGTGATGAGACCCGTTGGGAGCTGCCGACGGTGTGGATCAATGCCGACGGTGAGGTCGGGATCGATCGTGCTCTGGCGGGACCCACCTTGAGCGGAGAGCGGTTCGCGTCGGCCAGTGAGGACACCGCTGCGCCTGCCCAGCAGGCCCCCCTGGCAGATCGCTTCGTGGCGTTGGTCAATGAAGGGCCGGAGCGGCTGGTGCAGTGGTGGCGCGATGGTCGTCCTGGACTGGCCCCGGCGATGGAACAGGCCCGCAGCGATCCGCGCGTGCTGGTGTCGTTGGTCGTGGTGTTGGTGGTCTGCGTTGTACTGTATCTATGGCGACGCCGCAGGCAGCGTCAGCCCGAACGTGAATCAACAAGAGAAGAGCCGCATGTGTGAGCTTCTGGGCATGAGCGCCAATGTGCCCACCGACATCTGTTTCAGCTTTACCGGGTTTCTCCATCGCGGCGGTGGTACCGGGCCACATCGTGATGGTTGGGGCATCGCATTCTATGAAGAAGGCGGTTATCGCGAATTTCGCGATCCCCACCCCTCCGTGCATTCACGTATTGCCCGATTGATCTGCGAATACCCGATCAAGTCGCATATCGTGATCAGCCATATTCGTCAGGCCAATGTGGGGCAGGTAAAGCTCGCCAATACCCATCCCTTTGTGCGCGAAATGTGGGGGCAGCCTTGGTGCTATGCCCATAACGGGCAGTTGACGGACTGGCAGCAACTGGAGCTCGCCAGCTATCGACCGGTGGGCTCCACCGACAGCGAACATGCCTTCTGTCATTTATTGGGTGAGCTGCGTCGACACTACCCGGACCCACCCGAGGATCGCCGTGGGCTGTGGCAGACGCTTCATCAGCTTTGCGAGAAGTTGCGTGGCCTTGGTGTGTTCAACCTGCTGCTGGCAGATGGGGAGTATCTGTATACCTTCTGCTCAACCAAGCTGGCGCACATTACCCGGCGCGCCCCGTTCGGCGAGGCGAATCTCTCCGATGCGGATATGGTGGTGAACTTCATCGAGCATACGACCCCTAATGACGTGGTGTCGGTGCTGGCCACCGAGCCGCTGACCGACAATGAAAAGTGGACACGCATGCTGCCGGGCGAGCTGCTGGTGTGGCGTGACGGCGAAATCGTGGCGCGCTTTCTCAGCGAGCAGGACTCCGCAGAGCAAGGATAAACGTCGTTAATCTGCCTGGTTTTAAACGAAAGTTTGAATCGGTTGTATTACAGTTTGTTGCGATCCTGGGCTATGGTAGCCATAGTCAAGCAAGCGCTGAATCAGGCGCTGAAGTTCGATAATAAGCAGGAGGCCATGTCCTCCAGTGGAGAACGCCCATGAGTGAGAACGCCGCTGCATCGATCGTCCGGGGGGAGGCTCTGGAAGGGCTTGATGATTACCACTCGGTGATGGACATCTTCCATCGCTCCGTCAAGCGGTATGCCGACAAGGTGGCATTCTCATGCATGGGCAAGTCATTGACCTATGCGGAGCTGGATCGATTGTCCGGTGACTTTGCCGCCTGGTTGCAGAACGAGACCCAGCTGCAGCCCGGTGATCGCGTCGCCATTCAGCTGCCCAACCTGCTGCAGTTTCCGGTTGCCGTATTTGGTGCCATTCGCGCTGGCATGGTGGTGGTCAATACCAACCCGCTCTACACCGAGCGGGAGATGGCGCACCAGTTCAAGGATTCCGGCGCCAAGGCCATCCTGATCCTGGCGAACATGGCCGACAAGCTGGAAAAGGTGCTCGACAAGACCGATATCGAGCATGTTGTGATCACCGAGATTGGTGATCTGCACGACTTTCCCAAGCGACCGCTGATCAATTTCGTGGTCAAGTACGTCAAGAAGATGGTGCCTCGTTATTCGTTGCCCAAGGCGATCGGCCTGCGGCAGGTGCTCAAGCGCGGCGCAGCGCTCGAGCACGCGGAGGCGGACGGCAAGCTCGATGATATTGCCGCCCTGCAATACACCGGCGGCACGACGGGACTGGCGAAGGGGACCATGCTCACCCATCGCAATCTTGTGGCCAATATGCTGCAGGCCAAGCAGATCATCGGGACAGGGCTTGGGGAAGGTTGTGAGGTGGTCGTGGCGCCGTTGCCCGTCTATCACATCTACACCTTCACGGTGAACTGCCTGTTCATGCTGGAAGGGGGGAACCATTCCCTGCTGATCACCAATCCGCGTGACCTGGATAACTTCGTCAAGGAGCTCAAGAACACCCGCTTCACCGGGTTCGTTGGGCTTAATACCTTGTTCAACGCGCTGTGCAACCGCGACGACTTCAAGGCGCTGGACTTTTCCGACCTGCGCCTCACCATTTCCGGTGGCATGGCGCTGACCAAGGCGGTGGCCAAGCGCTGGGAAGAGGTGACCGGCTGCCCGGTGGCCGAAGGCTACGGCTTGACCGAGACATCGCCGATTGTCAGCTTCAATCCGGTCGAGGCGATTCAGCTGGGGACGATTGGTCGTCCTGTCGCGGGTACCGAGCTCAAGCTGTGCAACCCAGATGGGGGTGAGCCACAGCCGGGTGAACCGGGAGAGCTGTGCGTGCGAGGGCCTCAGGTGATGAAGGGGTACTGGCAACGTGACGACGAGACCGCCAAGGTGATCGATGCCGACGGCTTCTTTCACACCGGCGATATCGCGGTGATTCAAGATGATGGCTATGTGCGTATCGTTGACCGCAAGAAAGACATGATCCTGGTGTCAGGCTTTAACGTGTACCCCAACGAGATCGAAGACGTGGTGGCGGCGCACCCCAAGGTGGTGGAGTCCTGCGCCGTCGGGGTGCCCGACGAGACCAACGGCGAGGTGATCAAGCTGTTCGTGGTGGCCAAGGACAGCTCGCTGACCACCGAGGAGCTGCGTAGCTGGTGCAAGAAGGAGCTGACCGCCTACAAGGTGCCCAAGCTGGTGGAGTTCCGTGATGAGCTGCCCAAGACCAACGTCGGCAAGGTGCTGAGGCGCCAGCTGCGCGATGAAGGAAGGGGGGGCGAAGCCGCGTGACCCTCGCTGCAGGGTTGGCAGCGGCCGCTTGAGCGTTACAATAGTGTGTTTTGCGCGCCCTTTGCGGCGACGCCTCCTCCAAGGGATGGCGTTGTCTCGCGAAGGGCGCCGTCGTCCTGACCGGAGCGACGCTCACGCCCACCTGGAGCCTGCGACCCTATCGTGTGTAGTTCGACGTCCACTTCCCCGCAAGATACCACTGCCGCCGCGCGACTCGAACGCCTGAGCTCAGGCCTCGATGAGGTGATGCTGCGCGACCGGCCCGTGTTGACCAAACGACTGTCTGGCCTGGCGCGTCGCTTGCGCGACGACAAACCCATTGACCGCGGCCTAGGGGAGCTGGAAGCCCAATGGCAGCGCTCCAACCGCACCCTGCAGCAGCGCCGCGAGCGTCCAGTGACGCTGGAGTATCCCGAAGCACTACCCGTCGCCGAGCGTCGGCAGGACATCCTGGAGGCGCTGGCCTCGCATCAGGTAGTGGTGGTGGCGGGCGAGACCGGCTCTGGCAAGACCACCCAGCTGCCCAAGCTGTGTCTTGAGCTGGGCCTCGGTCGTCGAGGTTTGATTGGACACACGCAGCCAAGGCGTCTGGCGGCGCGCTCCGTCGCCACGCGCCTGGCGGAAGAGCTCCAGGTGCCCGTCGGCGAGCAGGTAGGGTATCAGGTTCGCTTCACCGATCAGACCAACGATGACACCCTGGTCAAATTGATGACAGACGGGATTCTGCTGGCGGAAACCCGGCAGGACCCTGACCTTCTGCGCTACGACACGCTGATCATCGACGAGGCTCACGAACGTAGTCTCAACATCGACTTTCTGCTGGGGTATCTGAAGCGACTGCTGTCTCGCCGCAAGGATCTCAAGGTGATCATCACGTCGGCCACCATCGACGTGGAGCGTTTCAGCCAGCATTTTGCGACTCGTCACGCCGACGGCTCTGTCCAGCCTGCCCCGGTGGTGGAAGTGTCGGGGCGTACCTACCCGGTGGAAGTCCGCTATCGCCCCTTGATCAGGGACGCCGAGGACGAAGAAGACCGGTCTCTCAGCGAAGGCATACTCCACGCGGTGGAGGAGATTGAAGCCATCGAGCGGGAAAAGCGCTGGTTTCATGGGCCGCGAGACATTCTGGTGTTTCTGCCGGGAGAGCGTGAGATCCGCGAAACCGCCGATGTGCTCAGGCGTGCCGACCTCAAGAGCACCGAGGTCTTGCCGCTTTACGCCCGCCTTTCCAATGCTGAGCAGAATCGTGTGTTTGCGCCCCACGGTGGACGCCGCATCGTGCTGGCCACCAACGTGGCAGAAACGTCGCTGACGGTGCCGGGCATTCGCTACGTCGTTGATCCGGGCCTTGTGCGGATCAGCCGCTACAGCTACCGCGCCAAGATTCAGCGCCTGCCGGTAGAGGCCGTCAGCCAGGCCAGTGCCAATCAGCGAATGGGGCGTTGCGGGCGCGTCGCGGAAGGCGTCTGTATTCGGCTGTATGACGAAGAAGATTTTCTGGCGCGCCCGGAATTTACGGACCCTGAGATTCGCCGTACCAATCTGGCGTCGGTCATCCTGTCGATGCTGTCGCTCAAGCTGGGTGACATCCAGGCGTTTCCGTTCGTCGATCCGCCTGATTCACGTTTTGTCACCGATGGCTTCAAGTTGCTGTTCGAACTGGGCGCGGTCGATGACAAGGGGCGGCTGACGCCGATCGGTCGGCGCCTGGCGCGACTCCCCATCGACCCCCGTCTTGCACGGATGGTGCTGGCAGGCGACGAGCATGGCAGCCTGCGGGAGGTGTTGGTGGTGGTCTCCGCGCTGGCGGTGCAGGACCCGCGTGACCGGCCCGCGGACAAGCGTGAAGCGGCGGACCAGGCGCATCGGCGCTGGCAGGATCCGGAGTCGGACTTTGTGGCTCTGCTCAACCTCTGGCAAGGGTTCGAGGCCGCTCGGGACGAGCTGTCCGGGAATCGCCTGCGCCGGTGGTGTCGCGATCATTACTTGAATTACCTGCGCCTGCGGGAATGGCATGACACCTTCCGTCAGCTGCGCCAACTGCTGCGTGACATGGATATTCAGGTGCCACCGCCGCGACAGCAGCTACCGGTCGAGTCCGATGAGGCAGACCAGCGCGAGCATGAAGCTCAACGCGCGCAGACCGTTGCCATGCACAAGGCGCTGTTGACGGGACTGCTCAGTCACCTGGGGACGCTGAACGAAAACCGGGAATACCTGGGCGCGCGTAATCGCAAGTTCATGATCCATCCCGCATCGGGGCTTTCCAAGAAGACCCCGAAATGGGTCATGGCGGTGGAATTGGTGGAAACCTCCAGGCTGTTTGCCAGAACCGTGGCCAAGGTGGATCCCCAGTGGATAGAGCCGCTGGCAGGTCATCTGGTCAAG
This sequence comes from Halomonas sp. DP5Y7-2, assembly GCF_019802025.1. Lineage (NCBI taxonomy): Bacteria > Pseudomonadati > Pseudomonadota > Gammaproteobacteria > Oceanospirillales > Halomonadaceae > Halomonas > Halomonas sp. DP5Y7-2. The sequence continues at coordinate 82,688 of NZ_JAHVHY010000006.1, forward strand.
CGCAGCTACAGCGAGCCTCACTGGGAAATGAAACGTGCTCAGGTGGTCGCCTTTGAGCAGGTCACCCTGTTTGGCCTTCCCATCGTCAGTCGTCGCAAGGTGCACTACGGCCCCATCGCCCCGGCCGAGAGTCGCGAGCTGTTCATTCGCCGCGCGCTGGTCGAAGGTGAGTTTCGCACCAAGGGCAGTTTCTTTGCGCATAACCGTGCCTTGATCGACGAGGTCGAGGATCTGGAAGATCGCGCCCGGCGGCGAGACATTCTGGTCGACGAAGAGCAGCTGTTTGACTTCTACGACGCGCGTCTGCCCGAGGATATCGTCAACGGCAAGGGGTTCGAGGCCTGGCGACGCAAGGCGGAGCGTGATGACCCGCAGCTGTTGAAGTTCGACCGACAGGCGTTGCTGGCCAGGGACGCCTTGGATGTGACCGGCGAGGCCTATCCGGATGAGCTGGTCATCGAGGGCGTGCGCTATCCCTTGAGCTACCATTTTGCTCCTGGTGCCAAGGACGACGGCGTGACCATGACCGTGCCTGCGGCGATGCTGTCCCAACTGGATCCGGCGCGACTGGAATGGCTGGTGCCAGGCCTGTTGCGCGACAAGTGCATTGCGTTGCTGAAGTCGCTGCCCAAGTCGATTCGCCGTCAGGTCGTGCCGATTCCGGATTGGGTCGACGCTGCCCTGGAGGCGCTGGTACCCGGTCAGGGGAGTCTGACCGAGGCGCTTGCGGAGTTCTTGCGGGTCAAGACAGGGGTGCGCCTGACCCAGGATGATTGGCGCTGGGACCAGCTTGAGGATCATCTGGTCATGAATCTCAAGGTGGTGGACCACGCTGGCAAGGAGCTGGGGCAGAGCAGAGACCTGCGTGCGCTGGAGCGACGTTTTGAGCAAGCCGCCAGCGAGGGCGCCAGGGCATTGGCCAAGAGTGTGGAAGAACAGGTCGAACTCACGACCTTTCCCCGCGATGCACTCAGTGAGTCACGGGTGACCCAGCAGGCGGGTATTCGGGTCGAGGCCTTTCCGGCGCTGGTGCCTGGGGCAGAGGGCCTGAGGCTTGAGCTGTTCGACCATCCTGACAAGGCGCGAGAAGCCCACCGCCTCGGCGTGGTCAAGGCCGCCATGGACCTGTGCCCATCGCTGGTCAGGGCCATCGAGCGGACTCAAGGGCTTTCAACTTGTGCTCTACTGTTCGCCAAGGTAGGCAGCAAGCGCGCGCTGACGGAAGATGTGGTGACGGCGGTGTTTGCCCAGGTGGTGGCGGTAGATCCACTGCCTCGCAGTGCGGCCGCGCTGGAACAGCGCATCGCCGCTGTCGAGCAGGACATGCTACCCCGTGCCGAGAGCATGGTGGCGGTGCTGGAGCGAGCGCTCAAGGGCCATCTGGCAGTGACCAAGGCGTTGAAGGGCAATCTCAGTCTCTCGCTGGCACTGGTATACAGTGATCTCAAGGCACAGATGCAGCGCCTGGTGCATCCTGGGTTCGTCACGGCGGCAGGACCATGGCTGGAGGCGTATCCGCGCTATATGGAGGCGGCTCTGGTGCGTCTGGAGAAGGCCCCAAGGGAGCGTTCTCGGGATCAGATGCTGATGCAGGCGGTGCAGGACTTCGAAGCGAAACTGGACGCCAGGCGTCAGGCGGACAAGCGCGGCGATGTCGAAGATCCTGCGTTGGTGGAATTCCGCTGGTGGATCGAGGAACTGAGGGTGTCGCTGTTTGCCCAGCAACTCGGTACCGCCATGCCGGTCTCAGAGAAACGCCTGGCGAAACGCTGGGCAGAGCTGACAGGTCGGGCCTGATTCGGTCCGACATGAGCGCCAGCTCGAGTAGTGAGCCAATGACGTTGCTTCGTGCAGGCGTTGGCCGCAACGATGGAGCGTGACGTGAATCTAAGCGGTCGTTGATAGGCCGCGACAGCAAGGTGGCATGCAAGCTGCCCGATGAAGGAGAAAGGCATGACCCCAGCGAAGGTGCTGATTACCGGCAGCGGACTCTATACGCCGCCAAATGCCATCGATAACGATGCGCTGGTGGCGTCGTACAACGCCTGGGTGGATGCCGAGAACGCGCGCCAGCAAGCCGCTATCGACGCCGGAGAGCGGGAGCCGCTTGCCCATTCAAGCAGCGAGTTCATCGTCAAGGCGTCCGGTATCCAAAGCCGCTATGTGCTCGATGCCGAGGGCATCCTGAATCCCGAACGGATGCGTCCCCAGCTGGACGAGCGTGCCAATGACGCCCCGGGTATCCAGTGCGAGATGGCCCTTGCGGCGTCCCGTCAGGCGCTGGATAGCGCGGGTGTCGCAGCGGCGGATATCGATCTGGTGATTGTGGCCTGTTCGAACCTTGAGCGCGCATATCCCGCGGTGGCGGTGGAGCTGCAGCAGGCGCTAGGTGCAGGAGGGTACGCGTTCGACATGAACGTTGCCTGTTCGTCAGCGACCTTCGCCATCGACAACGCCGTCAATGCCATCCGCGGCGGGGGCGTGCGGCGCGCACTGGTCGTCAACCCCGAGGTGTGCTCCGCTCATCTCAACTTCCGCGATCGCGACAGCCACTTCATCTTTGGCGATGCCTGCACCGCGCTGGTCCTGGAGAGTGAGGAGGTGGCAACCGCTGCGTCCTCCTTCGAGGTGGTCGGTACCCGGCTGCTGACGCGGTTCTCCAATGCGATTCGCAACAATGCGGGTTTCCTCAATCGGGTGACCGACAGCGATCCGCTGGCGGTGGACAAGCTGTTCGTGCAGGAGGGACGTCGGGTGTTCAAGGACGTCTGCCCGATGGTCGCCGAACTGATTCGAGATCACCTGTCCAGTCTGCAGATCACGCCCTCGTCGGTGTCACGGCTATGGCTGCATCAGGCCAACCGCCATATGAATGATCTCATCGCACGTCGTGTCCTCGGCCACGAGCCTGAGTTGGATCAAGCGCCGATCATCCTTGATCGTTACGCTAATACAAGCTCTGCTGGTTCGGTCATCGCTTTCCATTTGCATCATCAGGATCTCGAACCGGGTGCCTTCGGGGTGGTGTGTTCCTTCGGCGCGGGCTACAGTGCGGGCTGCGTCGTGATTCGACGACGCTGAGACAAGCCCTTGCCAGGACGGCAAAGGTGGAGTGCCGCGGCGACCACCTATTCCCGATGGCGGTCGCCAACCCCTGGATCCAACGGCGGACGCCGGTTGCGGTCCAGGTGGCTGGTCACAGGGCCCATAGCGCGACAGTAGAAGACGCAGGGAAACAACAATCGGTAGTGTGCCTCGACGACACGGCATGCTACGGGTGAATGGCAAGCCTGTCTGGCGATGCCACATGCTGTAGGAGGGTTCGCCAGGTCAGGCGGTGATGTCGAGCGCTGGCGCCCTCAAAGTGATGATGGTGACATGGACAGGCAATGGAGGCAGTCGAAAATGAACGCTAATGAATGCGGTGTCCTGAGTAAAAGTGCGCCGAAGGGCGTTGTGGTACTGGCAGCCGCACTGGCGGTCAGTGGATGCGCCAGCAGCGGTGTGAATAGTGAGCCTAACCCGGCGGATCCCTGGGAAGGCTTCAACCGCCGCGTGTTTGCCTTCAATGATGTCCTGGATCGGTATGCGCTGAAGCCGGCTGCTCAGGGCTATCGCTATATCACCCCGGACCCGCTGGAGCGGGGGGTGAGCAACTTCTTCGACAACCTCGGTGAAGTGCGCACGGTGCTCAACAGCCTGCTGCAAGGCAAGCCCGCCAATGCCGGCAATTCCAGCATGCGGTTCTTGATGAACACCACCTTTGGCCTCGGGGGCCTGCTCGACCCCGCCAGCCATGCCGGCTTTACGGCCGATACCGAAGACTTCGGTCAGACCCTGGCGGCCTGGGGTGTCGGCGAGGGGCCTTACGTGGTGCTGCCGTTCCTCGGCCCGAGCACGGTGCGTGACACGGCAGCGCTGCCGGTGGACTGGTACTCGTATCCGCTGACCTATGTGGAAGACGACACCGTGCGCTATTCGCTGCGCGGGCTCGAGCTACTGGACGCCAGGGCGCAGCTGCTTGACCAGGAAGACCTGATTCGTGGCGACCGGTACAGCTTCATTCGAGATGCCTGGCTGCAGCGCCGCATGTTCGAGGTCAACGATGGCCAGCTGGGTGAGGACAACTTCATCAACGATGATTTTGACTACGACGAAGATGCGTTCGCCGAGTAAGGCCGCGTGACCATGCTAGCTGCCAAGCCACTGATCGGTGTCATCGACCATCCGGGCCGTCATCGCGACGCCCTGGTGGATGCCATTGCACGAGACGGCCTGGCGGTGTTCGCCGCGGCGAGTGCAGCAGAGCTGCCTGAGACGACGGCACTGGTGGTGGCCCATTCGCTGGCGGTGCCGAGTCGCGAGTGGATGACCCTGGCCGAGCGCTGGCCGACTCTGGTGGTGAGCGAAGATCGTCGCGACGACGACCTGCTGAAGGCGGTGGATGCCGGACTGATCGATTACGTGATCGAGCCCCTGCGTCACGCTCACTTGCTGCGGCGCATGATACGTCGGGTGGTCGATGTCAATCGCCTGGCCCGAGAGCGCGAGCAGGACCGGCTGCGTCTGGAAGAGCTCAATGAAAGCCTGGAGACGCACCTGGCCATGCTGCGGCTGGATCAGCAGGCGGGGGGGCAGATTCAGCGGCGAATGCTGCCCGTGCGTCCACAGCAGCTCGGCAGGGTGGGGTGTGACTACTGGTTGGCACCATCGCTTTATCTGTCCGGCGACTTTCTGGATATCCAGGCGTACAATGAGCGGTATACGTTATTCTACTTTGCCGACGTGTCGGGTCACGGTGCTTCTTCCGCCTTTGTCACGGTGTTGCTCAAGTACCTGTTCAACCGATGGCAAGGCGAGTGGAATGGAGAGGCCCCGGAAGCCTTGCCGCCGAGGTGGCTGGCGCAACTGAATCGGGAACTGCTGGATACCGGGATCGGCAAGCATGCCACCCTGTTTGTCGGCGTTATCGACCAGCAGAAGCGTTATCTACACTATTCATTGGGGGCCCAGCTGCCGATGCCATTGCTGAAAACGAGCGAAGGTGTGGTGACGCTGGAAGGAGAAGGCATGCCAGTCGGGCTGTTTCCTGACGTGTGCTACCCGACGCTTGGCTGTGACCTGCCGAGCGATTTTTCTCTATGGCTGTGTTCTGACGGCGTGCTGGAGTGTTTGCCGGGGGCTAGCCTGGAGGCGAGATTGGACGAATTGCAGCAGCGGGTCGCCGGCAGCGATTCATTGGATACGCTGCGACGAGGCTTGGCCTTGGGCACCTTGTCCAGTGATGAAGAAGCGCTCGCCGACCCCACCTCGGGTCGCGAAGAGCTGCCTGACGACTTGACGATCATGTTGGTGAGCGGGTTTGGCGATGAAAGTGCATGAAGGCCGCCTGAAGGCAGCATTTGATTCTGGTGTGTTCGTGCTCAAGCTGTGTGGCGATGTCCGCCTCACGCTGTGCGCAACACTGGACCATCAAGCCCAGCAACTGGCACAGACGCCGGGGCTGACGGCTGTCATGATTGACCTGCGGGATGCGAGCAATGTGGACTCCACGGCGCTGGGCTTTCTCGCCAAGGTCGCCATGGCCCTGCGGGGCAAGCTCGAACAGTCTCCGACCATCGTGGCCGACAACCCGGACGTCAAGCGCATGCTGGAGGTGATGGGCTTCGGCAGCTTCTTTACCCTGGTCGAACGGCCCATTGCCGAAGTCGACGAACTGCAGGAATTGCCCGAGGTAGCGGCTGATGAAGAAGGGTTACGTCAGCGCATTCTCGAGGCCCATCGTATTCTGATGCGCATGAACGAACACAATCAGGAGCAATTTCAGCCCCTGGTGGAAATGCTCGAAGCGCAGAGCGAGAGCGCGCACAAGGCCTGATGTCGGCGCGTCAACGGGTAGCCTGTTATTCGCAGGGCTGGTGTCGCAGCCCCAGTGTCTAAACGTGAGTCTGGGGCTGGTGTGTTGCCAATTGGCGTGCCCAGGGCGTCACGCAGCCCGGTTTGGTACCAGAACCAGAGCCAGAACCACAAGCGTTTCAGCGTTGACCTCGCGAGGGCGTAGCTCGACCTGCCGCGGGCCAGCGCCCCGGACTTTCGCTCATGTCCTTGAACGACTTCCGGAGCGTTGGCCACATACGGCCGGATCAGCTGCTGCGCAGGTCAGCGAGCAGGGTTTCCAGCTTGCGCTGATCGGCCATGAACTTGCGAATGCCCTCTGCCAGTTTTTCGGTTGCCATGGCGTCCTCGTTCATCGCCCAGCGGAAGTCGGCCTCGGACTGCGGTTCCGGCGGGCGGGTCTCGGCGTCACTGGCGGTCAGTCGACGAGGCAGGTCGCCTGATGCACTCTGCAGTTCTTCCAGCAGGTTGGGCGAGATCGTGAGGCGGTCACAGCCTGCCAGCGCCTTGACCTCATCGGTATTGCGGAAGCTGGCACCCATCACGATGGTGGAGTAGCCGTGCCCCTTGTAGTGGTCATAGATGCGCTTCACCGACTGAACGCCAGGATCGTTGTCGCCGGAGAAGTCGGCGTCGGGCTGCTGCGCCTTGTGCCAGTCCAGAATGCGGCCGACGAAGGGGGATATCAGGGTGACACCGGCGTCGGCGCAGGCTTGAGCCTGAGCGAAGCTGAACAGCAGGGTCAGGTTGGTTCGAATGCCTTCGCGCTCGAGTACCTTGGCGGCACGAATGCCTTCCCAGGTCGATGCTACCTTGATCAAGATGCGCTCGGCGCCGACACCGTGGCGGCCATAGCGTTCGATCAGTGAGTGAGCGCGCGCCAGGGTCGCATCGGTGTCGAACGACAGCCGTGCGCTGACCTCGGTAGACACATAACCGGGTACCAGCTCACTGATTTCACTGCCGATTTCGACCGCCACCGCATCCAGGGCGTCGTCAATGTCGTTGGCTTCCTTGGCAATCGCGGCCAGACGTGCGCGTCGGTCGTCGTGGCCGGCGGCCTGCAGGATGAGCGAAGGGTTGGTGGTGGCGTCGGTGGGCTGGAAGCGACGGATGGCGTCCAGGTCCCCGGTGTCAGCGACCACGGTGGTCATCGCTTTCAGTTGATCGAGCAGATTATCTGCCATGCAGCTCTTCTCCAATGTCAGAAGGTGTCGGTGGGCTGGTGTTACTGTATCAAGCGGATGAGATTGACAACAGCCGCGAGCGCTGCCGAGCGCGAGGGAGTGAGGCCGTCGGCACATGGCCTGGCCCTGGTGCGACCCACCGGTCGTCGCTGCGGCATATGGGTTGTCCTGTCATCTATCATCGTCTGGCGACGGCGAAACGCCTCGTCGTCTAGACGTCTTTCTATTGTCATGGAGTGTCCGTGTCTTTGAATGCTCGACGAGTGGCGCTGCTGGTCGCCGCCAATACTGCACTTGCCCCCTTTGCGATCGATGCGTATCTGCCCGCCATGCCGGCGCTTGCAGAGACGGTCGGGGCCAGTGTTCACCATACCGAGCTGTCACTCAGCGTTTTCATGGTGGGCTTTGCCGTAGGTCAGCTGACCTGTGGCCCTCTGTCGGATCGGATCGGGCGAAAGCCGGTATTGCTGGCAGGGCAGATCCTGTTTCTTATTGCCAGTCTGGTGATTGTCAGCGTCGATTCGCTGACCGAACTGCTGGTGTGGCGGTTCGTCCAGGCGCTGGGGGGAGGGGCGTGTGTGGTCAATTCCGCGGCGATCGTGCGGGATTGCTTCAGTGGCCGCGAAGCCGCCAAGGTGATGTCGACCATGGCCATGATTCTGATGCTGGCGCCACTGGTAGCGCCTATGGTCGGCAGTCTGCTGTTGTATGTGGCGGACTGGTGGCTGATCTTTGTCTTCCTGGCCGTCTATGCCGCCTTCCTGATGTGGCTGTTGGGTGCCTTTCTGCCAGAGACTCGCCCAGTGGACGCGCCGGTCGCATCGCCACGGCAGGTGCTGCGTAACTATCTCAGTGTGCTGATCGATCGTCGGGCCATGGGCTACATCCTTGCTGTCGCGGCATCCTTTGCGGGAATCTTCGCCTTTGTGACGTCGTCGCCCTTCCTGTACATGGAACACTATGGACTGTCGCCGGCAGCCTACCCCTTTGTGTTTGGAGCGAATGTCGTGATCATGGCGCTGTCGAATCGCGTCAATATCCGGCTGCTGCGCAGGCGCACCCCACAGCAGAATCTACGGCTGGGCCTGGCGATTCAGCTGGTCGCGGCCTGCGGCTTGATGGCCTTGGTCGCCACCGGACTGGACTCGATCTACACGGTCGTGCCGCTGGTGATGACCTTTCTTGGGGTGGTCGGCCTTATTTCCCCCAACGCCATCTCCTCGCTGCTGGAGCGTTTCAGTCATATGAGTGCCACGGCCACGGCGCTGCTGGGCAGCATCCAGTTCAGCAGCGCCGCACTGTCCGGTGCCTTGGTCACGGCCTTTGAAATCGACTCGGCCTGGCCGATGGTCATCGCCATGGTCACGGTCGCCTTGATCGGGAATGTGGGGCTGCGTGTGCTGGCGGGGCGCCCCCCTAAGCTCGATGAGGTGGTGTCGTGATCGATGCAGCATGGAGCTGCCTGCTGCAGTGGTGGGCGCTCAGTGAACTGACCTTTGGGACCTGGCTGTGGGTCGGTGGGGTGCTGGCACTCGGGTGCTTCGTACAGCGCACCACCGGGTTTGGCATGGCGGTGGTCGGGGCGCCACTGATACTGCTGAAGGCTCCCGCCATGGTGCCGGTGGTGCTGGTGGTCTACGGCTTTCTGGTGTCGTGCCTGGTGGTCAGGCGCTATCGTCGCGAAGTGGCGATGGGTGACATCTCCATGGCACTGGTCGGCAAGGTGCCGGGCACCTTGCTGGGGGTGTGGTTGCTGTTGATCGCCCCCATGGCAACCCTTGAAGTCATGATCGCCGCCATCGTGCTGTTCGCCGTGCTGGTCACCCTGTTCAAGCTCCGCCTGCCGGTCAATCGCAGCTCGCTGTTCGGTGCGGGATTTCTCTCGGGAATCTTTGGCGCCGTCGCGGCGATCGGAGGTCCTCCCATCGTCCTTTTGATGCATGGCATGCCGATGGATCGGTTGAGGGGCAACTTGGCGGCCTTCTTCCTGATATCGTCGCTGATGACGCTGGCAAGCCTTGCCGCCGTGGGCAAGGTGCCGCTGTGGTTGCTGGCGGTCAGCCTGAGCTTTCTGCCGATGGTGTTGGTGGGCCATGGGCTGGGGGCCGCGCTGGCGCCAAGACTGCCGAGACGGCTGTTGCAAGGGGCATCCTTGACCCTATGCGCTGCGGCGGCGATTGGACTGCTGTTGAGCTGATCCCCTCTGATCGCGCCGGCGACAACGCCGCCCGCTGCCGCAAGGCGACGGGCGGCGTTTTTTTAGGGGAGGGCGGAGGAAGTGTGGCGACCGGTGTCTCGGGAGCCGAGACGGAATGTCAGCCGTTGGGACACGCCTGTCAGGTATTGCGTGGTAGGGCATATTGCGTTTCGAGGTGGGCTGTCATGAAGCTGTCATTTTTCTGCGGCATTGTGTGCATCGCGAAGGTTGACCATCTCATCATCAGGAGACTTCTCCATGAATCGCATCCTCAAGACCACCGCTATCGCTGCTGCCGTCATGGGCGTGGTGGGTGTCGCTCAGGCACGTGACCAGGTCCGCATCGTGGGCTCCAGCACTGTCTACCCGTTCGCCAGCTACGTGGCAGAAGAGTTCGGCGCGACTACCGACTTCCCGACGCCGGTCATCGAATCCACCGGTTCCGGTGGTGGTCTGAAGCTGTTCTGCTCCGGCGTGGGTGACGATACCCCGGATATCACCAACGCCTCGCGTCGCATGAAGACCTCCGAGTTCGAGACCTGTGAAGCCAACGGTGTGACCGACATCACCGAAGCCTTCATCGGCTATGACGGCATCGCCTTCGCCCAGTCCGCCCAGAATGACGCCATGGACGTGACTCGTGAGCAGATGTTCATGGCCCTGGCCGCCAAGGTGCCGGTCGACGGTGAGCTGGTCGACAACCCCTATACCAAGTGGAGCGAGATCGACCCGTCCCTGCCGGATCGCGAGATCGCAGTCTACGGTCCGCCCACCACCTCCGGTACTCGCGATGCCTTCGCTGAGCTGGTAATGGAAGCGGTCTCCGAGGAAATGGACGCCTACGGTGGTGAGGGCTACACCGACATCCGTGCTGATGGCGCCTTCATCGACGCCGGCGAGAACGACAACCTGATCGTTCAGCGCCTGGCCGAGAACACAGCGGCCTTCGGCATCTTCGGCTACTCCTTCCTGGAAGAGAACGCCGACACCCTGATCGGCTCCAACATCGACGGTGTCGCACCGACCCCCGATGCCATCGGCAGCGGTGAGTACCCGGTGTCGCGCTCGCTGTTCTTCTACATCAAGAACCAGCACGCCGATGACGTGCCGGCGATGTACGAATACGCCAACACCTTCATGAGCGAGCAGATGGTCGGTGACATCGGCTACCTCAAGGGTATTGGCTTGATTCCGGCCCCTGAGGCGGATCGTGCAGAGGCTCGCAGCGCCGTCGAGAGCCAGACTAGCCTCGAGCTGGCCGACCTGAAGTAAGGGACCCGGGTCCCGATCACGCCGGCCGGCATCCTCGACAGGGTGTCGGCCGGTACACGTTCCAGCGAGTATGCGCTCGTTTTGGCACATAACTCCGAGAGACACCCATGCAGACCAATCAACTCCTGGCGATGTTCAGCGGCTCGCTGCTTCTGCTCGGTCTGATCGCCTACTTCCTGGCCCGCGGCAAGGCGGCCAGGGTCCGAGCTTCAGGCACCTCCATGTACGCCCAGCCCGATCAGTACGGCTGGTTCACCGTCATGTCCACGGCGGGTCCGGCTCTGGCGGTAGGCGCTGTCGGTAGCTTTGTCATGCTGCTCGTGGGCGCCGAGATTCCGCCGCTGCTGTTGCTGGCAGGTAGTCTGGTCGTTGCCTGCGCCGGTCTGGTGATCGGTGTCGCCATGGTGCGTCCCGACTTTCACGCGCGTCAGGCGATCGAGCGGGTGATCCGCTTCTTTCTGGCCGGCGCCGCGCTGATCTCCATTTTCACGACCCTGGGGATCCTCTTGTCGATCGTCTTCGAGGCGATCCGTTTCTTCCAGATGCAGAGCTTCTGGGACTTCATTACCGGTACGACCTGGAATCCGGGCGCCAGCTTCCTGGCGGCGGCAGGTCGTGCAGAAGAAGGCGCCAGCGCCGCGCAGTTTGGTTCCGTGCCGCTGTTTGCCGGCACCTTCATGATTACCTTCATCGCCATGCTGGTGGCGATTCCCATCGGCCTGCTGGCTGCCATCTACATGGCTGAATATGCGCCGCCCAAGGTGCGTACCTTTGCCAAGCCGGTGCTGGAAGTCCTGGCCGGTATCCCCACGGTGGTGTACGGCTTCTTCGCTGCCATTACGGTGGCGCCGATCATCGTCGGGATTGCTGGCTTCTTCGGTGTAGAGGCGTCGTTCAACAACGCCCTGGCCCCGGGGATCGTCATGGGCATCATGATCATTCCGTTCATTTCCTCGCTGTCGGATGACGTCATCAACTCGGTCCCCAACAGCATGCGCGAAGGGTCGCTGGCACTTGGCCTGACCAAGGGCGAAATGATCCGCGATATCGTCGTCCCGGCAGCACTCCCCGGGATCATCTCGGCGTCGTTGCTGGCGGTGTCCCGCGCCCTGGGCGAAACCATGATCGTGGTCATGGCCGCCGGCATGCGCCCGAACCTGACGGCCAACCCCCTCGAGGACATGACGACCGTGACCGTGCGCATCGTGGCCGCGCTGACCGGTGACCAGGAATTCGCCAGTGCCGAGACGCTGTCTGCCTTTGCCCTTGGCCTGGTGCTGTTCGTCGTGACGCTGAGCCTTAACCTGGTGTCGGTGATCATGATTCGTCGCTTCCGCGAAAAGTATCGCGTCAACAACCTGTAAGCCGTGGAGCCCAAGCAATGAGACAATCCTTCGACGACATCAGCGCCCAGCTCCGCGCACGCCACCGCAAGTCGGCTCGGCTGAAGTGGATTTCCATGGGGGCACTTGGCCTGGCGGCACTGTTCCTGGTGCTGTTCTTCGCCGACATGCTGGTCAAGGGGCTGCCCGCCTTCCAGCAGGCCAAGATCCAGGTGGAAGTGGACTATTCCGAGCAGGCGAGCCAGCTACCTCTGGCCGCGGTCAATGAGGACGTTCGACCGCTGGTCAGCCGTGGATACCTGCGCCTGATCCCCGGGCGCATGCGTGACAATCCGGACCTGCTGGGAACGACCCGCATGGAGTGGGTGCTGGCAGATGGCCAGGTGGACCAGTATCTCAAGGGACACCACGCCAGGCTCAGCGACAAGGAGAAGGCGGTGGTCGATCGCTTGAAGGAAGAGGGCCGAGCGGAGCTTCCGTTCAACACGACCTTCTTCACCAGCGGTGACTCCAAGATGCCTGAACTGGCGGGTATCGCCTCGGCGGCCATGGGCACGGTGTTGACCTTGCTGGTCACCCTGGCGGTGGCATTCCCCATCGGCGTCATGACCGCGGTGTACTTAGAAGAGTTCGCCCCGGACAACCGCTTTACCCAGTTGATCGAGATCAACATCAACAACCTGGCGGCGATCCCGTCCATCCTGTTTGGCCTGCTGGGCCTGGCCATCTTCATCAACTTCTTTGGCGTGCCACGCTCGTCTCCGGTGATTGGTGGCCTGACCCTGGCATTGATGACGCTGCCGGTGATCATCATCGCTACCCGTACCGCCCTGCGCAGCGTGCCAGACTCGATCCGCCACGCCGCCTTTGGCGTGGGATGCTCTCGCTGGCAGATGGTGCGTGACCATGTGCTGCCGCTGGCACTGCCCGGCATCATGACCGGTTCGATCATCGGCCTGGCCCAGGCCATGGGGGAGACGGCGCCGCTGATCATTGTCGGCATGGTGGCGTTCATTCCAGATGTGACCACTTCGTTTACCGACGCAGCGACCGTGCTGCCGGCGCAGATCTTCACCTGGGCGGGTGAGCCGGATCGTGCCTTTATCGAGAAGACCTCGGGCGGCATTCTGGTGCTGCTGGCGGTTCTCATCACGCTCAACGCCACCGCTGTGGTGCTGCGCAAGAAATTCGAGCGGCGCTGGTAAAGCGGCCCCCAAACAGGATACGTTGCCATGAACATGAAAGTTGCCCAGCGCGGAGAGAACGTGATGAAGCAGGATCAGCCCGGCCAGCCGGTCACTCGCAACGACGACGCCAATCATGAGTTGAGCGTTCGGGTGAGAGACCTGGACCTGTGGTACGGCGACTTCCACGCGCTGAAGTCGATCAACATGGATCTCTACCAGAAGAACGTGACGGCGCTGATCGGGCCGTCGGGTTGTGGCAAGTCGACTTTTCTGCGCTGCTTGAACCGCATGAACGATCTGATCCCCAGTGTAAGCATCAAGGGGCTGATCGAAATGGACGGTCGCGACGTGAACGAGTCGAAGATGGATGAAGTCGCCTTGCGTCGCAGGGTCGGCATGGTCTTTCAGAAGCCCAACCCGTTCCCCAAGTCGATCTACGAAAATATTGTCTACGCCCCCAAGATGCATGACCTGGTAAGCCGCAAGGCAGATCAGGATGAGCTTGTCGAGCGTGCGCTGCGTGACGCCGGCCTGTGGGAAGAGGTCAAGGACAAGCTGCATCAGCCGGGGACATCGCTGTCCGGTGGACAGCAGCAGCGTCTGTGTATTGCACGGGCGATTGCCGTGCAGCCTGACGTGATCCTCATGGATGAGCCGACGTCAGCACTGGATCCGATCTCTACTGCCACCATCGAAGACTTAATGGACAAGCTGAAGCAGCAGTTCACTATCATCACCGTGACCCACAACATGCAGCAGGCGGCACGCGTGGCGGACTACACCGCGTTCTTCCATCTGGGTGAAGTGGTTGAGTACAACGACACCAAGACCATGTTCTCGACGCCGCATACCAAGAAGGCCGAGGACTACATCACCGGCCGCTACGGCTAGACCAGTGATGATGGTAGCTCTGGCGCACTGACCGACCCCGCGTGAACCCGGGAAGACGTCATCAAGCACAGACAAGCGTCAGCAGACCATGACATCCATGAGGGAGGCCCAGGGGCCTCCCTCATTGTTTCAGGCGATCATGACGCAGTGACGCTCTACGCTATCGTTGTGCGCGGTGATGTCGGTCGGAAGGCATGCACGGTGATGCTCAAGCCATGCGCCACGAGTGAGGCGAGACAGCCACGCCGGTAGAGAAGAGCCACGCCAGTAGACAGCCATTCCTGTAACCAGCCATGCCCGTCAGGCACCGTCAGTCAGGCACCGTCAGTCAGGCAGGTCTGGCGACCCCTCGCATGCACAGCAGACCCAGTAGCGGGCCAGGCAGCAACAGCCACAGCACGGCCACATCCAGGGTCTGCCACAGGCTGGCGCCAAGCCAGATGCCTGGCAGTGTCAAACTGAAGCCGATGGCATTCATCACAGACAGGGTGGCACCAATACGTTCTTTGGGGGCGGCACTCGAGGCCAGTGAAGAAAATTGCGCCGAGTCCGCAATGACGCTGAACCCCCACAGCATCAGCAACAGCATGAGCAGGGCCGGGTTGACGTTGGCCAGCAGGGGGTAGAGCAGGCACAGGCTGCCAGAGGTGGCCAAGGCGAGATTGGCCGCCCTGGCACTGCCGTACTGCCGGCTGTAGGCACCGGCGGCAATACAGCCCAGGGCACCCACCGCGATCACCGCAAAGCTGAGCCAGGGGGTCCAGTGGCTGGCCACCGCAAGTCGCGTTACCTCGCGGCTCACCAGCAGTGGCACCAGCATCCAGAAGGCGTAGAGCTCCCAGCAATGACCAAAGTAGCCCCCGGCCACACGCAGGAACTGGCGGTCACGAAAGGCCGCCAGCCCGTCGCGCAGCGACGCCCGTCCAGAGGTGTGCGGTAGGTGGGAGCCATCCCCCAGCAGGCCGACAGCAAGCCCGCCAAGGACCGCCAGCAGAGACGCCAGCGCCAGGGTCCAGGCCCAGGGAAGGTCAAGGGTCGCACCTCGCAGTAGATGCGGCATGGCCGTGCCCAGGGTCAACATGCCGACCAGCCAGGCCAGCGCTGCGCCGGTGTGCTTTGGGGTCCAGCCGATGACCAGCTTCATGCCCAGCGGGTAGATGCCGGCGAGGCAAAGTCCGGTGGCAAAGCGCAAGGCGACGGCGAGGGCAGGGCTCGAGGCCGCGAGGACGAACGCCAGGTTGATGGCGGCCCCCGCCAGGCTCGAACAGAGAAAGATACGGCTGGCTCGATGGCGGTCCGCTAGACCGGAGCCAGCGATGACCAAGGTGCCCACGATGAAGCCGAGTTGGACGGCGAGAGTGAGCAGACCGATGTCGGCTTCCTGCAAGCCCAGGTCATCGCGAAGGGATGCGGCAACGCCGTTGACGCTGAACCAGAGCGAGGTGCCACACCACTGGGCCAGTACGATCAGTGGCAGGGCGAGTCGAGAGCGGTCCATCCATGGTTCCTGTGAGGGGAGGCATAGGCCGAAAGCACCAGCGGCGCCTCGGGCCTATGTCGATGAATGACGGGCCACACACATGGGCACGCATGACCGCCTCGTTTCAGTGGGTGAGGCGGTATCAGTCGATCAGCTCTACCGCGACGGCCGTCGCTTCGCCGCCGCCGATGCACAGGCTGGCGATACCGCGTTTGCCGCCCTTGGTGCGCAGGGCATGGATCAGGGTAGCAATAATCCGGGAGCCGGTAGAGCCCACCGGGTGGCCCTGGGCGCAGGCGCCACCGAAGACGTTGACCTTGTCGTGGGGGAGCCCGAGGTCATCCATGGCCATCAGCGTGACCACCGCAAAGGCTTCGTTGATCTCGAACAGGTCAACATCGTCGACCTTCCAGTCAAGCTTCTTCATCAGGCTGTCGATGGCCCCGACCGGGGCGATGGTGAACTCGCTCGGATGACGTGAGTGGGTGCTGTGTCCCACCATGCGAGCCAACGGCACAGCGCCGAGTCGATCGGCCGCCGCCCGAGTCGACAGGATCAGCGCAGAGGCGCCATCGGAGATGGAGCTGGCATTGGCGGCGGTAATGGTGCCGTCCTTGGCAAAGGCCGGTCGCAGGGAGCGGATCTTGTCGAGGCGAGCCTGGAAGGGTTGTTCGTCCTGCTCGACCAGACTATCGCCCTGGCGGCTGGTGATGGTCACCGGGGCCATCTCGGCGATCAGGTGTCCAGCCTTGGTGGCCTGCATGGCGCGCTCAAGAGAGGCGATCGCGAAATCGTCCATGCGTTCCCGGTCATAGCCGCGCTCATTGGCCACGTCCTGGGCAAACCCGCCCATCAGGCGACCGGTCTCGGCGTCCTCGAGCCCATCCAGGAACATGTGATCCTTGAGTTCGCCATGGCCAAGGCGATAGCCGCTGCGCGCCTTCGTCAAGACATGAGGTGCGTTGGACATGGACTCCATGCCTCCGGCCAGCATCACCTCGGCCGTGCCGGCCTTGATCAGGTCGTGGGCCAGCATGGTGGCCTTCATGCCGGAACCACATAGCTTGTTGATCGTGGTGGCGCCGCGCTGGTCGGGAATGCCTGCCTGACGCATGGCCTGACGCGCTGGCCCTTGCTTGACGCCCGCCGGCAGAACGCAGCCAAAGATGCCTTCTTCAATGGCGTCGGGGGGGATGGCGGCTCGTTCGATAGCCGCGGCGATCGCGCAGGCGGCCAGTTCTGGAGCAGTCTTGCTGGAAAGAGAACCGAGCATGCCGCCCATGGGCGTGCGGGCGGCGGCAAGAAAGACGATGTCGGTCGGGTGCATGGCGTGCCTCCTGTGACCTTGATGGCCTGGCCCGTTAAGGACCGGCCATGGCGGTATTGTGGTTGTTGGCTATCGCGAGCTGGCGCCTGCGGAAGACCTTCAGTGTGGCCCAGCCCGGCGAGATGCGCTTGCGGGTCCCTGGCGTTGACAGGATCAGTCGGCGTTGACCCTGAGGGTGCGCTATGCTTCCCTCATCAAAACCAAGCAAGCGCTAGTGTAACTGTCGATGAATGTAATGAATGACTCGCCTCGCCGCAAGGAGCTGATCCGCCTCGCTGCCCAGCTGTTTGTCCAGGAAGGCTTCGATCGCACGACCGTGCGCATGCTGGCTCAGGAAATGGGTATCAAGTCGGGTAGCCTGTTCCATCACTTCAGGGACAAGCAGGAAATTCTGGCCGCTGTCATCGAAGAGGGGACGCAGAATGCCTTGACGCTGGCTCGCGCGGCCCTCGACGACGCAGGCTCAGACCCCTTGTCCCGGCTGCATGTCATGGCGCGTGCCCATCTGGATACGCTGTTGACCGATCGCAACGCCCACGTCGTCGCGCTCTACGAATGGCGACGCCTGGACGACGCTGCGCGGGATCATCTGACCCACCTGAGGGACGCCTACGAGGGGCTGTGGAACGACGTCATCGACGAGGCCATCGAAGCCGGTCTGGTGGCCGGTGATCGAGCGCTGGTCGCGCGTTTTGTGCTGGGGGCGCTGAACTGGACCGTGCGCTGGTACGATCCGGACGGTCCGCGCAGCCCAGAGCAACTGGCCGATGAATTGGTCAATATGCTGACCCGCCGGACCTGAGCGCCACCTTTACCGCGTCCTGGCGGCGCTATCCCGGGGCAGGGGGCTCAGGCGATAGGCTCCCTCTCCAGTGATCCCCACCCAATGAGTTCATCTCATTGGTCCGCACTCCGTGAGCTCCTCTCAATGAGCGCCTCTGGGTGACTCCCTTCTGTTCACTCGCATTGCCTTTGTTCATCTCCCTTCTTGCGTTGGCATGAGTTTCCCCCTGAATCCTGTCTGCAGCGGCGCTGATGACCTGGCGGCGGTGTCAGGCTAGACGATGGTCTATTCCGGTTGTGCTTGTCACTCCTGTACGAAGGATCTAGTTTTCACCCTAGCGCTTGCTAGGTTTACGCTTACGTCAACGGAATGCTTGGGCCGGGGCAGCGCTCTCCAACAAACACAACGTAAGAGGCACGTCATGAGCCATGCCACACTCCCATCGGCCGAGTCCTATCGCGAGACGTTTGATATACAGCAGGTGATTGACCGCTTGGACGATCATGGTGACGGCTGCCTCAACGCTTACTATGCCTGCTGTGGGCGTCATGTAGCGCAGGGCCGTGGCGAGGTGCTGGCGTTGGTGCACGAAGCACCGGATGGGGCCGTTACACGCCTGAGCTATCGCGAACTGGATAGCCTGAGCGCACGTCTCGCCGCGTGGATGTCGGCCCAGGGGCTGGCAGCAGGGGACCGTATCGCCTGCATGCTGCCGCGCTCGCCCCAGCTGTTGATCGCAGTATTGGCGAGTTGGCGGCTGGGGGCCGTGTATCAGCCATTGTTTACGGCATTTGGCCCGGATGCCGTCGACTACCGTCTTGGGCGAGCCGATACCAAGCTGGTCATCACCGATGGCGCCAATCGTCACAAGTTTGACGGTCTGGCGTCCTGTCCCTCGGTGCTGGCGCTGGGTGGCGCCAGCGAGGCACATCCGCAGGATCTCGACTGGGATCACGCCCTGTCCAGTGAGCCATCGTCGGCTACGCCACCGCGCCTTGGCCCTGAGCAGCCGTTTCTGCAGATGTTTACGTCAGGCACGGTCGGCAAGCCCAAGGGGGTTGCCGTGCCGCTCTCCGCAATGCCCGCCTTTGCGCTGTATATGGAGCTGGCCGTCGACCTGCGTGGGGAGGATCGCTTCTGGAACATGGCAGATCCCGGCTGGGCCTATGGCCTCTATTACGCGATCACCGGACCCTTGCTGTTGGGCGTGACCACGCATTTTTGCGAGGCCGGCTTCAGTGCCGAAGGCGCACTGGCCTTCATGCAGCGCCATGACATCACCAACTTTGCCGCCGCTCCTACCGCCTATCGTTTGATGAAGGCGTCCGGGCTCTTTGATCAGGCACACGAGACACTGTCGTTGCGGGCGGCGAGTTCCGCCGGGGAGCCGCTGAATACCGAAGTGGTCAACTGGGTCGAAAGGGCGCTGGGCTGCGCGGTGATGGATCACTATGGCCAGACCGAAACGGGCATGACCTGCAACAACCATCATTGTCTCGACCATCCCAAGCATGTCGGCGGCATGGGCGTGCCAATGCCGGGCTATCGCCTGGTGATTCTTGATGCGGAATATAACGAGCTGCCGCCGGGCGAGCCCGGTGTGCTTGCCGTCGACGTGGCGAGGTCGCCGGCGCATTTCTTTCCCGGCTATACCTGGCAGGAAAAGCATCCGTTTGCCGAGGGCTACTACTTGACGGGAGATGTGGTCATCCGCAACGACGACGGCAGTTTTCAGTTTGCCGGAAGAGATGACGACATCATCACTACCGCAGGTTATCGGGTAGGCCCGACCGATGTGGAAAACTCGGTATTGACCCATCCTGCCGTGGCGGAGTCGGCTGCGGTGGGGCAACCCGATGATATTCGTGGGGAAATCATCAAGTCCTACGTGGTGCTCCGGGAGGGCTTCGAGGCCAGTGATGAGCTTGCCGAGGATATCCGCCAGCAGGTCAGAGAGCGCCTGTCGACCCACGCCTTTCCAAGGGTGATCGAGTTCGTCGATGAACTACCCAAGACCCCCAGTGGCAAGATTCAGCGTTTCAAGTTGAGGGCCGATGCTGCCGCCAAGGCGTGACGCCTGGCGCCATCTTCTGACGCCCCGAGGGAGCCCTCGTGGCGTGTGTTGTCAAGCACGTCTGGTAAAGAGAGAGAACACTTCATGGATATCAACGATGCCACCTTTGTGATCACCGGCGCTGGCTCCGGGCTTGGTGCCGCCTGTGCCAAGAGACTGGTGGCAGCCGGAGCCCAGGTGGTGCTGTGCGACCTCAGCGACAAGATCGACCAGCAGGCCAAGGACCTGGGTAAGGGCGCTATCGCCATGCACGCCGACGTCACCTCAGCAGACGACATGCAGGCGGTGTTCGATGCGGCACGTCAGCATGGCGAGCGCGAGGGGGTCGACGGCGTCATCCACTGCGCCGGCGTGGTCAGCGTGGCCAAGCTGGTGGATCGCCATGGCCATCCTGCCGACCTGGAGGCCTATGCCCGGACCATCCAGATCAATCTTGTGGGGACCTTCAACGTGATGCGCCTGGCCGCGGCGACGATGGTACACAACAGCCCGGGTCAGGACGGTGAGCGGGGTGTCATTATCAATACCGCGTCCGTGGCCGCTTTTGACGGCCAGGTAGGGCAGTGTGCCTACAGTGCGTCCAAGGCAGGGGTGGTCGGCATGAGTCTGCCCGCCGCCAGGGAATTGTCACGCCATGGGGTGCGGGTAATGGCGATTGCCCCAGGGGTATTCGAGACGCCGATGATGGCCGATATCCCTGAGGACGCCGTCGCAGCGCTGTCGCAAGCCGTGCCGTTTCCCAAGCGGCTGGGCAAGCCGGATGAGTTCGCCCGGCTGGCCGAGCAGATCATCACCAACAGCATGCTCAATGGCGAGGTCATTCGCCTGGATGGCGGTATTCGCATGCAGTAATGCGCAGTGTGCCGGCGAGGCGCGGGCGACGGCCGTCTCGTCGGCTGTCACCCACAGGGTGATGGCGTAGCGTCAGTGACCAAGATGCCTGTGGTGGCATTACGACCGACGACAGGACGGGTGATCAAGGCATGGCTGACCATGGTGCCAGGGACGATCGTGCCATCGACACTCAGTGTCTCTGGGATGCCAAGGGTTCAAACGAACGCTTGACTTGTGGTCGGTTGCGCCGCTATTTTCAAACACATGTTTGAAAGCCCGATGAGCCATGGTGGCACGGGCATCGCCTCGGATCGACAGGAGTGACCCATGCCAGATTATCAGGCACCGCTGCGCGACATGCGCTTCGTGATGGATGAGCTGTTCGACTATCCGGCTCATTACGCCCGCTTGCCCGCTGGCGACGACGTTTCGCCAGACGTGGTGTCTGCCATTCTGGACGAGGGAGCGCGCTTTGCGCGTGAAGTGTTGCTGCCGTTGAATCAGAGCGGAGACAAGCAAGGCTGCCGTCTGCAAGACGGCGATGTAAAGGCCCCCGACGGCTTTCGTGACGCCTATCGTCAGTACGTCGATGGCGGCTGGCCCGGGTTGGCCGCAGAGCCCGAGCATGGTGGCCAGGGCTTGCCGCCGTCTCTGTCGATGCTGTTGTCGGAAATGATCTGTGCAGCCAACCTCTCCTGGGGCATGTATCCCGGCTTGTCTCACGGTGCAGCAGATGCGCTGCGCCATCACGGCACGCCGGAGCAACAGCGGGTCTATCTGACCAAACTGGTGGAGGGCAGCTGGACGGGCACCATGTGCCTGACAGAGCCCCATTGCGGCACAGACCTTGGCCTGATCAAGACCAAGGCTACGCCGGACGAGCAGGGCGGCTACCGCATCAGTGGCACCAAGATCTTCATTTCTGCGGGCGACCACGATCTTTCCGACAACATCGTGCACCTGGTGCTGGCTAAGTTGCCGGATGCGCCGGAGGGTTCCAAAGGCATCTCGCTGTTCCTCGTCCCCAAGTTTCTGCCCGATGCCGAGGGTGAGCCCGGTCAGCGCAATGGCGTGACCTGCGGTTCGTTGGAACACAAGATGGGGATTCACGGCAATGCCACCTGCGTCATGAATTTCGATGGCGCCACGGGTTACCTGATCGGAGCTCCCAACAAGGGACTCGCCTGCATGTTCACGATGATGAATGCGGCTCGGATCGGGGTGGGCATTCAGGGGCTGGGCCTGGCCGAGGCCAGCTTCCAGAACGCGCTGAGCTATGCCCGTGACCGGCTGCAGATGCGCGCGCTATCGGGGCCCAAGGCGCCGGAGAAGGCCGCGGATCCGATCATTGTGCATCCCGACGTGCGGCGCATGCTGTTGACCCAGAAAGCCATCGCAGAAGGCGGTCGGATGCTGGTGCTGTATACCGCTCAGCTGATCGATGTGGTCGAACAGACGCCGGCTGGGGAAGAACGGGAGCGCGCCGAAACGCTGTTGGGGTTACTGACGCCCATCGTCAAGGCATTTCTGACCGAGCTAGGCTTCGAGGCAACCAATGAAGGCGTACAGGTCTTCGGTGGACACGGTTTCATTCACGAGTGGGGGATGGAGCAACTGGTGCGTGACGCCAGGATTACCCGTCTCTACGAGGGCACCACTGGCATCCAGGCCCTCGATCTGCTTGGACGCAAGGTGCTGATGAACCAGGGCGAAAGCCTGAAGGTGTTCACCAAGGAGATCCATCTGTTCTGCAAGGCGGAAGCAGACAACGAGGACATGGCCGCCTTTGTTGCTCCTCTGGCTAAGTTGAACAGTCAGTGGGGCGAACTGACCATGGCGATCGGGATGAAGGCGATCAATGATCGGGAGGAAGTCGGCGCGGCGTCGGTGGACTACCTGATGTATTCCGGCTACGTCACCCTGGCCTATCTGTTCGCCAAAGCGGTGAAGGCATCCCGCCAGGCGCTGGCACAGTCGCCAACCGATGCGGCCTTCTACGAGGCCAAGATCCATACCGCCCGTTTCTACTTCGAGCGCCTGTTGCCGCGCACCAGAGCCCACGCCGCGCAGATGCAGTCAGGTGCAGAGAGCCTGATGGGATTGGATGAAGGGGCCTTTGGTCTGGGCTTCGAGCGGTAGTCGTGAACCGTACCGGCCTCTGCGTGTCGTCGCTGAGGTCGGTCAATCGAGCTCTCTCGGTCAGGTGACTGATCGTTGGCGGCGAGCCTGGCTCGCCGCTTTTTTTATATGTTGTCGATCGGCTGGCCAGCGCCTGCATCGGTATGTGAGTTATTTGATATCAGTAAATTCATAAATATCAGACTACACTGATGAGCGCGTTCATTAGCGGACATAGGGGTTTCATGGCATGATGCGCAGCAAGTGAATGTTACCTCCAGTGAAGCCCAGGGCTCACGCTGTTGTCTTCTTTGCCCCTCCAAGGAGTTCTGATGAGTCGTCATCTGGGCTTGCGCGTCAAGTCTCTGCTGGTGCCGCTGTTGTCGTTTCTCATGGCGTTGGTGCCCATGGTCTGGATAGGCATGCACGCGCTGCAGGATCTGGAACGTCACTTCGTTCAGCGTTATGCCGAACAGTACAGCCGCTTGCACCTGCAGCGCATGCTCACGCCGCTGTCCCGCGAGCTGGCGTTGGCCAAGCGCTTTGGCGACATGGCGGTCACCCGCGAGTGGCTGGCAGATATCGATAACCAGGAACTGAAGGCTCGCTTTTTCCGTGAGGCCGAGGGGTTTCGCCAGCAGTTTGATGGGGATGACTACTACGTCGTGCACCATCAGACAGGGCAGCTCTACTACAACGACGGCAGGCTCGAGGAGAGTCGCGACCCGCGCTATAGCCTCGACGCCGACAGCGACGAAGATGCCTGGTACTTCCGTGCCATGGACAGCGGCGCGCCATTTGGTGTCCAGGTGGCTTACAGTCGAGCGCTGAATACCACCCGGGTGTGGGTCAACGTCCGCGTGGATGGTGTTGACCAGCCGCTCGGTATGGTGGGTGGAGGTCTGAATTTCCAGCACCTGCTGGCCAGCAGCTTCGACGACCAGTCACAGGGTGTGTCTTCCTACGTGCTTGACCAGCAGGGGCAGGTGATGGCGACCGCCGAGGGAGGCGACTTCCAGGCCACGGACCTTAGCCGTGATGCGGGTGAAATGAAGACGTTGTCACCCTTGGTAGAAGACGCCGATGCGTTGCAGCAGATGCTTACCCAAGCTCGAGACGGTGATGAGGATGTCATCAACAGCACCCTGGTCTGGGGCGGTGATGAAAGGGAAGTGGCGGTCAGCTACCTGCCGGAACTGGACTGGTGGCTGGTCTCGGCGATAGACCCCTACGCTATGCAACTGCTGGAAAAGCGTTGGCTGATGCCGTTGCTGGTGGCGCTGCTGTCGGGTCTTGCCATCATGCTGGTGGCGGTCGTGTTCACCCTGCAGCGTCTGATCGTGGGTCCGGTGCAGCGCCTCAGCCGCTCTGCTCAGGCGCTGGCAAGAGGCCAGTACGATGTCGAGCTGGACAGCGACAGGGGCGACGAGATCGGCGATCTGTCCCGGGACTTCCAGCGCATGGCGGATCAGGTCATGGCGCATACCGATGAGCTTGAGGAGCGAATCCGACACCGCACGGCGGCATTGGAGAGCGCCAATCATCAGATGAGCGAGGCCAAGCGCCAGATCGATGATTCGCTGGAGTGCGCCAGAGCCCTGCAGCAAGCGATACTTCCCCGCCGTGACCTGACCCAGTGCGCCGGACTCCATCATGGCGTGCTGTGGAATCCACGGGATGCCGTGGGCGGCGATATCTTCGTCTTCCGCAATGCGGGCCACGGCTACCTGCTGGGCGTCATCGACTGCGCGGGTCACGGGGTTCCTGGGGCGTTGATGACCATGCTGGCACGTGCGGCCTTCGACAACTCCGTGAATCAGGTCGGGCCAGAGGACCCGGCGGCGATCCTGACAGAGATGGACCGTCGTATACGGCGTACCTTGCTTGGCGAGACCGAGTCCGAGGCCGTTACCCCCCATATGGATGTGGGTCTGGTATGGGTAGAGGCCGATGAGCGACGGTTGACCTATGCCGGTGCCAAGTTGGATCTCTATGTGACCGACGGCAGCCAGCTTCAGGTATTGGCGGGAGGGCGCCGCGCACTGGCTTACAAGCGTCCAGGTGAATATCGTAATCAAACGTTGGAAGTTGCCCCTGGCTGGTCCTGTACCCTGTGCAGTGACGGTTTTCTGGATCAGGCGGGGGGCAAGGACGGCTTCGGCTTTGGCAAGCGTCGCTTCGAGGCCATGCTGATGACTCACGCTGCGCTGACGCCAAGCGCTCAGGTGGCGGCATTCCTGCAAGAGCTCGAGCACTTCCAGGGCGACCAGCGCCAGCGTGACGACATCACATTGCTGTGCTTCCAGCCTGTTGCCACCACATCAGAGCCGTCAGCTGAGGCGACCACCCACATCTCCCATGGTCTTGATGAGGACACCCCATGGACCTCTTGACGCTACGTGAGCAGTTCGACCAGCAGCGCGTCCTGCTTAGCTTCAATGGCCCGATTTCTCATAGCCTGATCGAAGAAATCGGCAAGGCCATTCGCAATTATCTGAACAGTGAGTCGGCAGAGCCGTCGGCGGCGATGGACGTCTTCTCGACCTACATCGAGATGACGCAGAATATCAGCCACTACGCTACCGCCATGGGCTACGACGACCATCGGGCGACGGCCACGGTGGCCGTTGCGCGCAGTCCAGAAGGGCACTATCAGGTGTCCGCGGGCAACGTGGTCGAGCATGCCGATGGTGAGCGCTTGATGGCTACCGTCGGCGAGCTGAGCGGCCTGGACGCGAGTGAGTTGAAGCGGGTCTACAAGCAGCAGCTGAGGAAGCCTCGGGAAGAGGGCTCCCGGGGTGCAGGCCTGGGGCTGATCGACATGGCGCGCAAGTCCTGTCAGCCGCTCAAGTCCACGCTCAAGCCGATGTCGGACCAGCAAAGTTTCTTCTGCATTACCGCTACCATTTGACGGAAAGTCATCACCATGATTAACGACCTCGCGATTGACGGAACCCAGTCGACACCAGACATCCGCTCTGACTGGGAAGCCGGGCGCCTGACGATGCGCGGCGATTCGTATCCGGAAAACACCTTCGAGCTCTACAGCAGCGTCTTGAGCTGGGTGGATGCCTATCTGCGTTCCGGCGATAAACCGCTGTGCGTACAGCTCGACCTGGTGTATCTCAACACCAGTTCGGTCAAGGCCATGATGGATATCTTTGACCTGATGGAAGAAGCGCATCAGGAAGGCACCGCGTGCAGCGTCGACTGGCGCTACGATATGCGAAATGAACGCATCGCCGAGCTTGCCGAAGAGTTCAAGGAAGATTGCAGTTTTCCGTTCGCGATCACCCCGATCGAGGAAGTGACTCCATGACGGAAAGGGATCGTCAGCTGCTTCGCGACATCGAGGAAATGCTGGCGTCACCGGAGTACGCAGAAAACCCTCTGCGCGCGCCGCTTGAGGCGCTGTACCTGCGGCACACCGATCAGCTCGAGCGGCTGGAGCGCATGGCCGCCATCTCAGATGGCTTTCAGCGGGGTGTGAAGTCGGATCTTACCACCGCCGAGCGGCGGCTCGAGCGCCAGCAGCGGCGCCAGCGCAAGCTGTCGCGCATCGCTGATGGCTATCAGGAGCTGCTGTTCGAGCGTAACCAGACCCTGGAAAGTGAGGTGATGCTGGACCCACTGACCAAGATTCCCAATCGTCGTGGTCTGCATACTGAGCTGCGACGGTTGATGGCGGCCAATCGGCGTCAGCAGAGGCCGTTCACCTTGGCCATGGTCGATATCGATCATTTCAAACGTTTCAATGATGACCACGGCCACGATGTGGGGGACCAGGCCCTGCTGACGGTGGCGCGGGTGCTGAGCGACACCCTGCGCGGCGGCGACATTGTCGGTCGCTGGGGCGGGGAGGAGTTTCTGCTGGCCCTGCCTGGTGCTTCCTTGTGGGCGGCAGAACCTCTGTTTGAGCGGCTGCGCGGCAACCTCAAGGAAACCCGCCTGATCGAGGGCAGCGATCTGACCGTGACGGTGAGTATCGGTGCCGCCGAGCACCGGGGTGACGAAACCTACGAGCAGACCATGAACCGCGCGGATCAGGCGCTGCTGGAGGCAAAGCGCAGCGGTCGCGACCGCTGGCAGGCGGCACCATGAGCCGTCCGTCGCTGGCATCTCTGCCCGTCTCCAGCCAGCTGTGGCTAGAGCCGCTGGCGGCGGTCCACGGTGACGGTATCTGGCAGGCGGTGGAAGCCAGCCGTGACTCACTTGGCCCATGGCTGCCCTGGGTGGATACGACCGTATCCCCCACGGATTGTGAGGTCTTTGTCACTGCAGCCATGGCCGAGCGACGACTGGGCATCGCCCGTCATTTCGCCCTGATGGAAGGCACTGAAGGTGGCGGCAGCGAACTGATCGGGGTGGTCGGCTTCAATCGGATTGTCGAGGGTCACCGCTGGGCGACGATGGGTTACTGGCTGCGGCACGACAGGCAAGGCGCCGGGCGCATGGCAGCGAGTGTGTCTGCGTTGGTGGCCTACGGCTTCAATGAACTGGCGCTGCATCGCCTCGAAATACGCTGTGCCGAATATAACACTCGCAGCCGTGCCATCCCCGAGCGACTCGGGTTCAGGCAAGAAGGTGTCTTGCATGACTGCGAATGGGTTCGAGGCCGCCCCCTTTCCCACGTGGTCTACGCCATGCTGGCCGTCGATAGGATCCCAGAGGGTCCTACCCTGGCGAGGTAGGAGGGTGGCATGGGCATGCCACCCAGCTTTCACGCTGGCTCAGAGCATGATGAAGCGCTATGCCCAGCGCTCCTCAGCGGTAAAGGCCACGATAAACCAGCGTCGCTCCGGCGGAATGCTGAGTCGGCGCGAGATATCCTCGCGAATCTCGTCCATCTCGACCATACCGCGCCCGCTGGCAAAGTGGGGCGCGGTGACAATATGGATTTCAATGCGGTGGCCTCGGCCACTCTTCGCCACATGGCTGTAGTAGTGGCTAAGCCCTTCTCGCTGCATGACCTCGGCCATGGCGGCGTGGACTTCACGATCGATCGCGCTGGGAGCCATCAGGAAAATGTCCTTGGCGGCACGACGGATGATACCGATCGGTACCGGGATGAAGACCAGGGTCAGCACCACCAGTAAGGCGGAGTCGACGTAGGGCGTCCAGTGGTCCAGCGTGGTGCCCTCCAGCAACAACGCGATCACGAAGGCGACCAGCAGCGCCCCGGTGATCAGTGCCGCCATCAGCCAGTTCTTTTGATCAATACGCAGAAATTCCGATTTCGCCCGGCGATTGATCCTCTTCAGGTAGATGGCCATGGTGCTGCAGATGACCAGTACCGCCACGGCGTAAAGCGTCGCCGCCCCGAAGGCCAGGGCGTGTCCCCCGCTGAGCAGCTCGCGTAGGGCGTTGAGAAACGCATAAAAACAAAGTAGCAGCAGAATCGCGCCATTCAGCGCAGCGACCATGGGCTCAAAGTGCCAGAAGCCATGCTGGAAGCGCTGTGTCGCTTCACGCATGACCAGCCGTGACACCGCCAGGGCCAAGGTCGACATGGCGGCGTCGATGGTCGAGAAGACCCCGTCGAACAAGATCGCTTGTGAGCCGGCCAGGAGGCCAAAGATGACCCCAAGCAGGGCCACACCGAGGGTCGTGATGATCGAGAGGGTCAGCGCCCGCTGCTCAAGTCTGGCATCCATGATGTGAAGTACCGTCAAGTAAGACTGGGTCAAGAACGTAAGAGGAGTGCCAGGATGACGCCGGCTACAAAGGGGGGTGGGTCAGCTCATTGCAGGGTAGCCGAGCGTCTGGCGCAGCCGCTCGGCGTGTGAGGCCAGCCAGGTCGCGTCGATGGGGCCCCAGTCGACGATGCGGTAATGGCCGATATTGTGGGGTTTGCCTTGTTCATGCTCGAAGTGGCATTCGATGTCCAGCTCTTCCAGTGCGGACAGGGTGTCCTGAGCGGTGCGACGTGGCATGCCGGTCGCTGTCGTGATGGCGGGAACCGTATCGACGCCGCTGGCGATGAGGTGGGCGACATATAGCCGACGATAGAAGCTGGTGCGGGTCTTGCTCAGAGTCGCCATGGAGTGTCTGCCTGATATCACTTAAAGGTGAGTAAGCGTTACCCAATCGTAGGTGTGGTGCAAGTCGTCACGTCTAGTTTGACGCACGTCAGTAGTTGACGACAGGGCCCGACGTACAGTGGCACGGCGCCAAGGGATAATCATTCGTAAATGAAGGTCCCGAGGCGAGCCATCCCTGTCATCTACGCCTTGAGGTTCGTCATGTCCCCACTTGCTCTCCCTGCCCGAGCCTGTTCCCTCGTCGCGGCTGTCGCTTTCGCTGCCGTCTGTTCGTCCGCCTCAGCGCTCGAGTATCCCATCGGAGAGCCAGCCCTGATCAACGGCATGGAGGTGGCGGCGGTGTATCTGCAGCCAGTCGTCATGGAGCCGGCCGGTGCGCTGGTTGCCGGGGATGCCGATATTCACCTCGAAGCGGATATTCACGCCCTGGAAGATAACGCCAATGGCTTTGCTCCCGGGGCATGGATCCCTTTTCTGCATATCGACTATCGCCTGCAGAAGGAAGGTAGCGACAGCGTGATGGAGGGATCACTGATGCCGATGATTGCCAGTGACGGCACTCATTATGGCAGCAATGTGGCACTGGATGGCGCGGGAGCCTATCACCTGACCTTTCACGTGGAAGCCCCGGAGTTGATGCGCCACGTGGACAAGGAGACCGGGGTCGCGCCCTGGTATGCGCCCTTCGACGTCGAGTATGACTTCGTCTATGCCGGCGTCGGCAAGAAGGGCGGATACTGAGAAGGGAACTCACATTATGCTGTTGTTACGTCGTTCACCGTTGGGGGAAGCCCTCGTCAGAGGGCCGTTGGTGGCCCTGTCGCTGATGTCGCTGTGGGCCGTTGCGGGAGAGGGCCTTGCCGAGGGCCTGCCCAGCTATCGATTGACGCTTGATGACGGGCGTCTCGAGCCTACCCCGTTGCTGGTCAGGGCAGGGGAGCGGTTCAAACTGGAGTTGCACAACAGCGGGGCCACCCCGGTCGAGTTCGAAAGTCGTCGCTTGCGCCAGGAAAAGGTGATGGGCCCTGGCGTCCACTCCTTTGTGGTCATTCATCCGCTCAAGCCTGGTCGCTATGAGTATTTCGATGAATTCCACCTGCCTGAGGCGCAGGGTGAAATCATCGCGGTTGCCCCAGATGAGCAGGCTGCACCATGAATGGAGCGGCCTTCGTGGTGGTGTTTCGTGAAAGCATGGAAGCCATTCTGGTGCTGGGTGTCCTCTACACCTGGCTGGTTCGCGCCGAGCGCCGTGATGCCCTGAGGTGGCTGTGGGCGGGAGCCATGCTGGGCATCGCGCTGGCCATCTCGTTAGGCGCGGCCTTGATGGGCGTCGGCGACGTGCTGAGCGGAGACGCCCAAACGCTGTTTCAGGTGATCATGTCGGCCGTGGCGGCGCTTCTGATCGTGCATATGGCGGCGTGGATGCGGCGCCATGGCGCGACGCTCAAGGGGGTACTTGAGCGCGACGCCCAGCGCTGCCTGGCACCGGTCCGTCAGTGGGGTATCGCCAGCCTGGCGGCGCTGGCGGTTGCCCGGGAAGGCGCCGAGACACTGGTATTTCTCTATGGCATCGGTGTCGCGCAATGGCATCAGGGCACGCGCTGGGACTTTGTCCTGTCCGCCGGCCTGGGGCTGGTGATGGCAGCGCTATGTTTCTGGGCATTGCAATGGACGTCGCGGCGCTTTGCCTGGCGCCTCTATTTTGTGATCAGCGAAGCATTGTTGCTGCTGGTGGCGGCCGGTCTTTGGGTGTCGGCGCTGGAAGGGTTGATCAATCTGGGCTGGTTGCCCGCTGGCATGGATCCGCTCTGGGATACCAGTCAGTGGCTGGACGACGGTCAGGGAGTAGGGGGGATGTTAGCCTCCATCGCTGGCTATCGGGCCTGGCCGCCCTCCACCCTGGTGTTGGGCTACATCGCATATTGGTGGCTGGTCATCATGTACCTGCATGTTCCCCTGCGTAGGCAGAGCAGAGATCGGGTGGCATCGTGAGCATGCGTCGCTGTCTGTCCGCATCAGTCAAGCGCGGCGACGATGAGCGCTCGCGCCTGGATCAGCTAGGACATTGGCTCGCCGATCATCGTCGAGCGGTGCTGGGGCTGCAATGGAGCGTCGTGCTGTTCTACGCAGTGTTGCTGCTGATACCCCCCCTGTTGCCGCTGCCCGACTACCAGTCCCGCATCCTGGGACACCTTACCGTGTTCGCCGAATTCGTGTTCTGGGGTATCTGGTGGCCCTTCGTGATGGTCAGCATGGTCGTTGCGGGGCGGCTGTGGTGTGGCCTGCTGTGCCCTGAAGGGGCGATATCGGAGGCGGCCAGTCGCGTGGGTCTGGGGCGTGCGATACCGCGCTGGATGCGCTGGGGAGGCTGGCCCTTGGTGGGTTTTGTCATGACCACCGTGTATGGCCAATTGATCAGTGTCTATCAGTACCCGAAGGCGGCACTGCTGGTGCTGGGAGGCTCAACCGTAGCCGCCGCCCTGGTGGGGGTGGTCTACGGCAAGGGCAAGCGTGTCTGGTGTCGTCATCTGTGTCCCGTCAGTGGCGTCTTCGCACTGCTTGCCAAACTCTCGCCACTGCACGTTCGCACCGAGCCAGCCAGCTGGCACCGCTATGGCCAAAGACGGCGCAGGGGCGAGGTCGCTCGCCAACCGGCTCCAGACTGTCCCGTGCTGCTTCCACTCAAGCAGCTGGACAGCGCCAGTGATTGCCATCTGTGCTCACGCTGCACCGGCTACAAGGGCGCGATTCATCTAAAGCTGCGTGCCCCTGGGGCTGAGGTGATTGCTCCCCCTCCCCAGCGGCCGGCCACCGTGTGGGAGTACCTGCTGGTGGTGTTTGGACTGCTGGGTGTGGCGGTGGGTGCCTTCCACTGGTCTGCGAGTCCCTGGTTCGTGGCGGCCAAGCAATCGAGCGCGGTGTGGCTCTACGGTCATGGTGCGGGCTGGCTGCTGGATGCCACGGCACCCTGGTGGCTGCTGACCCACTACCCTGAGCAACACGATGTGTTCAGCCTGCTCGATGGCGCTCTGCTGTTGGGCTATATCGGCGTGACGGCGCTGACCCTGGGAGGCTGGACAAGCGCGCTGCTGGGGTTGGCCAATCTGCTGCTGGGCAGGTGGTCCTGGCGGCGCCTGTGGCACCTGTCCTATGGGCTGATTCCTCTGGCCGGCGGAGGTGTGTTTCTGGGGCTGTCGATGACCACCCTGACGCTGCTGCGTGGGGAAGGCTGGCAGCTGCTGTGGGCCGATGATGTGAGAGCGCTGCTGTTGATGCTTGTGGTGGTGGTCAGCGCTTGCTTGAGCTGGGGCCTGCTCGGGCGTTACGTATCAGGCATGCGGCGTGGCCTGGCCATGGGGCTGATGGTGCTGGCCCAGGCGCCCGCGGTGGGCGCCTGGTGGTTGCTGTTCTGGGGCTGGTGATGCCGTTATCGCTGGGGTGCGACAGGGCTAGGCGGCATCCAGGAAGGGCGCCTTCATGGCGTCGATGATCTGGCGCATCTCTTCGTCGGAGGTGATGTAGGCGGGCATGGTATAAAGCCATCGGCCGAAGGAACGCAGCCACACTCCGCGTGAGCGGGCGATGTCTGCCGCATGGGCAAGAGCGGAGGCATCGTGCACTTCGATGACTCCGGTAGCTCCCAGCACGCGCACGTCAGCGACAGCAGGATGCTGGCGCAGACTGTCGTCGCCGGCAAGCTCACGGGTCAGGATGGCATTGAGGTGCGAGATCTTGCCCAGGTAGTTCTCCTCCTCGAACACTCGCAGGCTCTCCAGCGCGACCCGACAGGCCAGCGGGTTGCCCATGAAGGTGGGGCCATGCATGAAGGCATGCAGCTGGCTGTCACCGATGAAGGTGTCATGGACGCGGGTGGTGGCCAGGGTGGCGGCATGGCCCAGGTAGCCGCCGGTCAAGCCTTTGGACAGTACCATGATGTCAGGCGTGATATCGGCATGGTCGGCGGCGAACATCTTGCCGGTGCGGCCAAAGCCGGTGGCGACTTCATCGAACACCAGCAGGACATCAAACTCGTCACATAGCGCTCGTGCGCCGCGCAGATAGTGCGGTGACGTCATGTTGAGACCACCCGCCGCCTGCAGCAGGGGTTCCATCAGCAGGGCGGCTATCTCGTGGTGGTGCTGCTCAAGCACGCTGCGTAGCGCCGCCAGATCTGCCTCGACCTGTTGCGCAGTGGCGCCGTAAGGCGCCTTGGGTGCCGGCGCGAAGTGGTGTTCGGGCAGGTAGCCGGCAAACAGCGAGTGCATGCCTTCCTCCGGGTCGCACACTGCCATGCAGCCGGCGGTGTCACCGTGGTAAGCCTTCATCAATGACAGCATCCGGCGCTTGCCCGTATGGCCACGCAGATGGTGGTACTGGACGGCCATCTTCATGGCGACTTCCATGCCGACGGAACCGCTATCGGAGAAGAACACGTGCTCGAGTCCGTCGGGTGTGAGTCGCACCAGCTCCCGCGCCAGCTGATCGGCGGGATCGTGGGTCAGCCCGCCCAGCATGACATGGCACAGTGTGTCGGCCTGTTGCTTGATGGCGTCGACCAGGCGCGGATGACCGTAGCCATGAATCATGCACCACCATGAGCAGGTCGCGTCGAGCAGAGATTCGCCGGTGTCCAGGGTGAAGCGGGTGCCGCGCCCGCCGACCACCCTGGGGGCGGCGGCTTGTGTCTTGAGATGGGCGTAGGGGTGCCAGACGGGAGAGGGCATCTCGGCTCCTGAGGG
Organism: Halomonas sp. DP5Y7-2; assembly: GCF_019802025.1. Taxonomy (NCBI): domain Bacteria; kingdom Pseudomonadati; phylum Pseudomonadota; class Gammaproteobacteria; order Oceanospirillales; family Halomonadaceae; genus Halomonas; species Halomonas sp. DP5Y7-2. The sequence goes on from NZ_JAHVHY010000006.1 coordinate 116,057, forward strand.
TTTAGTAAACCAAAAATATTTCGGCGAGTTTACCATTGCTCCCGCGGCTCCCACCAGCCGGGTAGGCTCCGTCAGGCTATTCAGGGATGCTGGGCGTCGACGCGCTTGAGGAAACGCTCGAACAGAAAGGACTCCTCGTTCTTGAGGGACCGGCTGAGGCAGTCGATGAACTCCCGGCGTGGATAGGTGAAGACGCGCGGGGCCTTGTAGGCATCCAGATCGATGGCGATGATCGTACCGTCGACCACCAGGAAGTTGTCGGTATGCAGGCCTCGACAGTGAATGCGGTCACGATACAGCGCTTCCAGGATGTCCAGGTAGCGCTCCTGCAAGGCGGGATCATCGAGTACCAGCTGTTTCAGCGCCACACCATGGACGTTGGCGGTGACCAGACGGTAGCGCTGAGCGTCAAGAATGGTGGGCGTGTCGATTCCCAGGCGCTCCAGGCGACGGGCTACGTAGCGAAAGTTGTGTCCCGGGTAGCGGCGAATGCCCAGGCGGTAGCGCCAGCGATCGCTCGCCTTGGGTGTGAAGGTCTTGATAAAGGCATCCTGGTCCGGGTCGTAGTGGACCTCGGTGTACTTGCCAGTCTGGATAAGCTGCATGATGTCCTTTGAAGCGAGGCGAAATCGGAGGGTAGGGCAGGGTCAGCGTAGTGGCCGAGGGCCTTAGGCGTCTTCGTCGAAGCGTGCGACGAACAAGGCCTCAAGGGCGTCGAGCACCGCATCGGCGTCGGGACCTTCTGCTTCCAGGGTCAGCACGGTGCCGCAGGGGGCTGCCAGCATCAGCAGGGACATGATGTTGGCGGCATCCCCACAGCGCTGACCGTGGTGCACGGTCACGGAGGCGTCGAACGCCTGACAGCAGGTGACCAGGCGAGTGGCCGCCCGAGCGTGCAGCCCGCGGCGGTTGGTAAGGGTCAGTTCGCGTCTGGCCACGCTCATTGTGCCCCGCTGTCCAGACGACGTTGCTGGCCAAGCTCGCGGTGGCGCAGGCGTATTCTCGGGTGGTCATCGACCAGCGCCGCGGCGATGCTCTCGGCCAGATAGACCGAGCGATGCTGACCCCCGGTGCAGCCTACGGCCACCGTCAGATAACTGCGCTGGCTGGCCTGATAGCGTGGCAGCCAGTTGCGCACCCAGGTCAGGATGTCGCGCTTCATGTCGGCGACGTCTTGATAGTGCTCAAGGAAGGTGATCACGCTTTGATCGCAGCCGTTGGCATCCCGCAGCGATGGTTCCCAGTAGGGGTTAGGCAGGCAGCGTGCATCGAACACGATGTCGGCGTCGGGGGGCACGCCACGCTTGAAGCCAAAGGACTCGATGGTCAGGCTCAGCTGGCCGCTGCGATGATCGGCCACCTGCTCGGCGATGCGTGAACGCAGCTCATGTACGGACAGGCGGGAGCTGTCGATGATCAGATCTGCCAGGTCGCGAATGCCAGACAACGCCTTCTGCTCGGACTCGATGGCCTCGGCCAGGGTCATGTCGGTATTGCGGGTCAGCGGGTGGCGGCGTCGAGTATGGGAGTAGCGTTCCAGCAGAATCCGCGCGTCGCTGGTGAGATAGACGACCTGACAGTCGATGGGACCTTGCTTCAGCCCCGTCAGCTGCGCGGGAAAACGCTCCAGCGCCTCGGGCAGATTGCGCGCATCGACACTGACGGCAATGCGCTGTGAATGTCCATTCTCCAGCTCTTCGACCAGTGACCCCAGCAGCGTCGCTGGCAAGTTGTCGATGGCATAGAAGCCCAGGTCTTCGAGAGCCTGAAGCGCCACGGACTTTCCCGAGCCAGAGCGACCACTGATGATCACGAGCTGCATGTCCTGTCTCCTTGGCAGGGGGCGATAAGAGGGCAGTTGGTGTCAACCGCGCGGTGACGGCCAGATCACGCTCGATCAGAGCGTACTATCTAGCTAGATGGTGATCAGCTAGATGGTAATCAGCTAGAGGTTAATCAGCGAGGCGCCATTCCTTCAAGGCGCCAGGCAAGGCGTGCGCCATCAAGACATAGGATCAAGGCGCTTTCGCTGCGTGCCGTCAGCTCGTGGCGTCGCCCGGGGCTTGCTGGCGAATCGCTTCCTGCAAGCGCTCGTGCAGCTCGCGCTGGGACGTCGCGTGGCGCAGACGATGTCGGGTATCGGCGTCATTCATGACCCCGGCCACCTGGCCCAGCAGGGCTAGGTGAGCATCATCCGCTTCTTCAGGCACCAGCAAGACAAATACCAGGTCCACCGGTTCGCCGTCGATGGCGTCGAAATCAATCGGCTCTGCCAGCTTGAGAAAGCCAGAGATAGGGGCCTTGCAGTGAGGGTTGCGAGCATGCGGAATGGCCACGCCATTGCCGATGCCGGTGCTACCCAGACGTTCGCGGCCGATCAGGCGACTGAAGACTTCCTGGCTATCCAGGCTTGGTGTGTTCTGCGCAATGAAGGTGCTGAAAAATTCCAGCACCCTCTTCTTGCTGCCCCCCGGGACGTCAAATAGCGTGCGCTCGGGGGGGAGAATGGCATCCAATGTCATGAGAGGTCAGCGAATTCCGGCGCCTTGGGCGCGGGCTTGGGATTTTTCCTTGTGCTTGACGAGCTGGCGGTCCAGCTTGTCGGCAAGGGCGTCGATGGCGGCGTACATGTCGCCGTCCTGGGCTTCTGCATGCAGGTCTGCACCGGCAGCGTGAAGCGTACAGGCAGCCTGTTGGCGCTCCTTCTCCACCGAGAGGGTGACCTGCACATTGGTGATGTTGTCGTAATGGCGCTCCACACGGGCGAGCTTCTCTTGTACGTAGTCACGCAGGGGATCGGTCAATTCGACGTGGTGGCCGGTAATGTTGACTTGCATGACAAGGCTCCTTGCTCTTGCGGGTGGTAGCTCGATTGTAACCCTTTTTCCGATCCTGCAAACCCCCCTGCTTCTACGCATTAAGACGCAGATGTCGTGCGATATTTCAAGCGCTTGCGCTTTTCATGCAACTGCGCTACGCACTCTGCTCGCCGCCTGTCTCGAGCCTTCTGACCGGGCTCAGCGCAGGCGCTTGCGCTCGCTCGAAGAGGGAATATTCATCGCTTCTCGATACTTGGCGACGGTGCGTCGGGCGACGTTGACACCGTCTTCGGCGAGCAGCTCCACCAATTTGCTGTCAGACAGCGGTTTGCGAGGCGGCTCCTGCTGGATCAGCGACTTGATCATGGCGCGTATGGCAGTGCTGGAATGGGCATCCCCATCCTGGCCCACCTGGCTGGAAAAGAAATACTTGAGCTCGAACACTCCCCGTGGCGTATGCACGAATTTCTGGGTCGTCACCCGTGAGATGGTCGATTCGTGCATCTCCACCTTGGCCGCAATGTCTGCCAACACCAGTGGTTTCATGGCGGCTTCACCCTGCTCGAGGAAGTCGAGCTGCCGCTCCATGATTTCGCGTCCGACCCTCAACAGGGTGTCGTTGCGGCTTGCCAGGCTCTTGATCAGCCAGCGCGCCTCCTGCAAGTGGTCCTTCAGAAACTGGTTGTCCTGGCTCTTGTCGGCCCGTCGGATCAACGCCGCATAGTCGGGTTGAATGCGCAGGCGTGGCATCGCCTCAGGGTTCAGCTCGACGCGCCAGCCTTCTTCGGTGTGGCGGACCACCAGATCGGGAATGACATAGTCGTTGTCGCTGTCGCCGTACTGGCTGCCAGGCCTAGGGTCGAGGCCACGGATCAGTTCGATGACATCGTCCAGCTGCTCTTCGGTCAGGCTCAGGCGGCGCTTCAGCAGACGGCGATCACCGCTGGCCAGCGCCTCGAGAAACTGGCGTACCAGTCTTCCCGCCTGGGGCAGAAGGGGGGTGTCACGGGGCAGGCTGTCCAGTTGCAGCTGCAGGCATTCGCGCAAATCTCGGGCAAATACACCGGTAGGTTCGAATTGCTGCAGCCTGGCCAGCACCGACGCCACGTCCTGCAGGGGCGGGGCAGCAGCGTCGTCATCGGCCAGGCCCTGGGCGATATCGTCAAGGTGTCCTACCAGGTAGCCATCGCCGTTGACCGCGTCAATCAGGCACTCTGCGATGCGCCTGTCATTATCATTGAGGTCCAGCAGGGCCAGCTGCCAGCTAAGGTGGCCATGCAGGGATTGCCCGCTGGCCTGGCGCTCGAAGTCAGGCGCCTCGGCGCTGCCGGCCGGGGCGGTGCCAAGGTCTTGATAGGTATCGGACCAGTCGCTGTCGACCGTTAGCTCGGAGGGGATCTCGTCGGCCCAGTCGTCGTCCTTGCTGTCCTTGACCTGCAGCTCGCCGAATTCATCCTCCAGCTCGAGCATCGGGTTGGCCTCGAGCGCCTGCTGGACTTCCTGGCGCAGGTCCAGCGTGGAAAGCTGGAGCAGGCCAATTGCCTGTTGCAGCTGAGGGGTCATGGTCAGCTGGGTGCCGATCTTCAGCTGCAGTGACGCCTTGAGGGCCATGATGTGACTTCCGTTCGTGGAGCTGAAAAGCCTTACCCTAACGGCGGGTCAGGTACCATGCAAGCTTCTTGCCAACTTGTGGGCAGGGGGTGGCGCGCAGGGCTTGCAGTGCCCCGCATGCGTGTCAGTGCAAGGTCGAGCGGGCGCCATGAAGACCCTGCCAACATAGCGGCCCGGCAGCGCCCATGGTGGTTAAAGGCGAAAGTTTTCGCCGAGATAGACTTCCTTGACGCGCTGGTTGGCAAGGATCGACTCGGCACTGCCTTCGGCGATGATCTGGCCGTCGCCGACAATGTAGGCGCGGTCACAGATGTCCAGCGTCTCGCGCACGTTGTGGTCGGTGATCAAGACGCCGATGTCACGAGCCTTGAGCTGGCGAATGATCGACTTGATCTCGCCAACGGAGATCGGATCCACCCCGGCAAAGGGTTCGTCGAGCAGAATGAAGGCGGGTTCTGTGGCCAGGGCTCGGGCGATCTCGACCCGACGTCTTTCCCCGCCGGACAGGCTCATGCCCGGGTTGTCGCGAATGTGGCTGACATGGAAGTCTTCGAGCAGTTGCTCAAGGCGCGCCTGGCGACCTTCCCGGTCGAGGTCCTTGCGGGTCTCGAGGATCGCCATGATGTTGTCGGCTACGGACAGCTTGCGGAAGATGGAGGCTTCCTGTGGCAGGTAGCCAATACCCGCCAGTGCCCGCTGGTGCATGGCCGCGCGGCTCAGGTCGTCATCGTCGATGCTGATGGTGCCAGCATCCGCCCTGACCAGTCCGACGATCATGTAGAAGGAGGTGGTCTTGCCTGCGCCGTTGGGGCCCAATAGGCCCACGATGCTGCCCTGTTCGATGGACAGGCTGATGTCCTGGACGACGCGGCGCTTCTTGTAGCTCTTGGCCAGATGGCGAGCGTGGAGAGTCTTCATCAGTTTCCTTGGCTTTCCGGCTCGAGGGTCATGCGAATGCGCTGCTGGCCGTCGACACCCTGTGCGCTGGAGCGAGCCTGGACGACGCGGCGATCCAGAAAGTACTCCAGGTAGGCGCCGTCGAAGGTGTCATTGGCCTTGTGCAATTCCGCCTGGTCGATGAGTTCCATGCGGCGCTCGGCAACATGGTAGACCACCTTCTTGCCCCAGCCCTTGACCACCGGCTCTTCCGGCGAAGGCTGCTGCTCCAGATAGGCACGGGAGCCAGTCGCCGTGGCGCGGGATAGCTGACCCTGGTCGTTGCGCTGAATTTCCACACGCTCACCGGTCAGCAGCATGCTGCCCTGCTGAATACGCACATCGCCGGTATATACCGCTGTGCCTGCGCGGTCATCCAGGTCCAGTTGGTCGGCCTCTACCTGAATGGGGGCGCTGCGGTCGCTTTCCAGCGCCAGGGTGACGGTGCTGGTGGCGACGCTCGTCAGGCCCAGGGCCAGGGCGAGCAGTAGCGCGGGACGGGGACGCATCATGGAAGTGACTCCTTGTTAGGGCTCGGGCTGAGTGTGGCTCTGGCTTATTGAGGCTCTGGCGGATGATAGCCGGTGACATTGTCGGTCAGACGGGCGGTATTGTCATGGATCCAGGCATCGAAGCGCTCGCCTCGCATTTCCTGGGGGGGCTGGCGCAATACCGCAGGCGTCTCACTCCAGGCGTGGCCTGAATCGCTGTCATAGACCAGTACCTCGGTATCCAGCTGCCAGCGCTCGGCAGGGGCCTCAAGGTGGGCATCTCCGGTCAGTGTCAGAGGGTTGCCGTCCGGGCCAAGTTCGCCGTCGGTGGCAGTGGCGATCCACAGGCGGCCACTGTCATCGACAAGCTCCATGTCAGGTTGGTCGACGCGGGTGATGTCATCCAGCGGGGTGTGCACCAGACGTGGGGTCGTGATGCGTTGATGGGGCGCACCCTCGGTGTCGAAGCGCGTCAGGGTGGCATCGATCAGGTAGTAGTCCGGCTCGCCGGCCTGATCGTCGGTGATCAGGTCGGGCACAGTGCCGTCCCGCGGGTCGAGCAGGGCCAGACCACCGCCCAGCACCAGCAGCAGGATGACCAGCCAGAAACGGAAACCGGGCCGCAGTGCACGCCATGTCATATCAGGGGTCCGTCCTTCAGATAGCTGTCCACCACGCCGTCGAGGCGGCCCTGGGCCGCCAGCAAGGTATCCGTGATTTCGCGTACTGCGCCATGACCGCCGCAGCGCTCGGTGACCCAGCGGGCGCGTTCGCGAATGTAGAACGGGGCGCCTGGCACGCTGATGCCCACGCCACAGCGGTCAATGCACGGCAGGTCGGGCAGGTCGTCTCCGCAGTAGGCCACCTCTTCCAGTGACAGCGACAGCTCGGCGCACAGCGATGCCAGCGCCGGCAGCTTGCGTTCGACACCTTGCTGGACGTGCTGGATGCCCAGCGCCTTGGCGCGCTGGGAGACCATGGGTGAGCTACGCCCGGTGATCAGGGCGACGTCGATTCCCGCGCGCCTGGCCAGCTTGATACCGTGGCCATCGAGGGTATTGAAGGCCTTCAGTTCCGTACCGTCGGCATGAAAGATAAGCTGCCCATCGGTCAGCACGCCGTCCACATCCAGCGCCAGCAGCTTCACGCGGCCAAGTCGTTGCACCAGGTCAGGGGAGAGTGAGGCAAGTGGGTCGTGGGCCATCATGGCGATCCTTGATGTTGAGTGGGCAGAAGGTGTGACGGCAGCTGCCCGGCGGTAGCGCCCGGAGTGCCGCCAGGCCAGGCGTCAAATGACACCTGCTGCCAGCAGGTCATGCATGTGTAGCGCGCCAACCGGGCGCTGCTGGTCATCCACCACCGCCAGAGCGGTGATGCGACTGTCTTCCATCAGCTTGACGGCTTCCGCCGCCAGGGTGTCGGGACGGATGCGCCGTCCGGGACTGGTCATGACATCGTCCACGCTCAGGGTGCTGAAATCCTGGTGGCGGTCAAGGGTTCGGCGCAGGTCGCCATCGGTATAGACGCCCGCCAGGGTACCGTCATCGGCCACTACGCAGGTGAAACCGAGGCCCTGGCGGGTGATCTCGAGCAGAGCATCCCTGAGCGGTGAGCCAGTCGCCACGACGGGAAGTCTGTCGCCGGTATGCATCAGGTCTGCCACCGTCAGCAGCAGGCGTTTGCCCAGGCTGCCGCCGGGGTGGGACAGCGCGAAGTCTTCCGCGGTAAAACCGCGGGATTCAAGCAGTGCGACGGCCAGGGCGTCACCGAGGGCAAGCGCTGCCGTGGTAGAGGACGTGGGGGCGAGGTCGAGCGGGCAGGCCTCGCGTTCGACGCCGGCATCCAGGTGAGCCTCGGCGTGGCGCGCCAGGGTCGATCCGGGCCTGCCGGTCATGCTGATCAGCGGAATGCCCATACGCTTCAATAGAGGCAGCAAGGCGGTAACTTCGGCAGTCTCGCCGGAATTGGACAGCGCCAGGACCACGTCACCTGGGGTGATCATGCCAAGGTCGCCATGGCTGGCCTCACCGGGATGAACAAAGAACGCCGGGGTGCCGGTGCTGGCCAGAGTGGCGGCAATCTTGCCGCCGATGTGGCCGGATTTGCCCATGCCTGTCACCACCACCCGTCCTTGGCAGGCCAGGATCAGCGTGCAGGCGCGCTCAAAGGCCTCATCGAGGCGCTGAATCAACGCATCGACCGCGTCGCGCTCCAGCTCCAGCGTGCGTCGGGCGATAGCGCGAACATTGATGGGTCTCGAGGGCGACGCCCCGTCGGGAAATTTGGTCATGGCCATGATTGTTGCCGTTTACCACCGTTGTCACAAGGGTCAGGCTGTCAGGGAGGTACCCAGCCAGAACAGATAGAAGGCGTAGCTGGCTGCCAGCAGCGCGCCGACGATGCGTCCGACGCGCCCGCGGCGCTGCCACAGCAGGATGGCCGCCAGCGCCAGCGTCAGGCCGAGCATGACCGGGAAGTCGCGCCCCGCGGCGTCAGGGTCGGTGGCCCCCGGTGCCAGCAAGCCAGGTACGGGCAGCACGGCCAGCATGTTGAACAGGTTGGAGCCGATGACATTGCCGATGGCGAGGTCGTGGTGACGCTTCAGGGCGCTGGCAACACAGGCGGCAAGCTCGGGCAGGCTGGTGCCGATAGCGACGACGGTCAGGCCAATGACCAGCTCGCTCACCCCGAAGGAGCGTGCCAGCTCGGTTGCGCCCCAGACCAGCCCGCGGGAGCTGGCGATCATCACCGCCAGGGTCACGACCAGCCAGACAAGGGCCTTGCCCAGCGCCATGCCGGGGATCTCGCCGGCGACCGCCTGCTGCCCTTCGTCTGCGCGAAATAGCCACCAGATGCTGAACACCAACAGGGCCAGCAGAAGGGCCGCGTCGACGCTGTTCAGCTGGCCATCGGCCAGGGCATAGCCGGCCAGTCCGGTCGCGCCCAGCAGTAGTGGCAGTTCGCGACGAACGATGCTGAAACGCACCGGAATCGGCACGACCAGGGCGGTCACGCCCAGTACCAGCGCGATGTTGGCGATGTTGGAGCCCAGCGCATTGCCGGTAGCAAGGTCAGGCGTGCCATCCAGGGATGCCATCACCGACACGACGATCTCCGGGGCGGAGGTGCCGATAGAGACGATGGTCATGCCGACCAGCATGATGCTCATGCCGGCGCGATACGCGGTTGCAGCGGCCGCGCCAACGAAGCGATCGGCGCTCCATAGCAGGCCAACAAGACCAAGAGCGACAGCGACGAGCGGTAACAACATGCGGACAACCTGATGGTGAATATCGAGGGCGCCCATTGAACCCTGCCAACATCCTGCGCGCAAGCGCGCAGCCGCTGCACTGGCGTGGCATGTTTCAGTTAAGATACGATGTTCGAAAACCGAGCGCATGGCAACGCGCTCTATCATGTTTCCTGGTTCCATGGTCGTGGCGGAGCCCGTCTGCGTTTTGCAGCGAGCGAGGCAACGGCGTTTGTTTCATGGCGACCATCATTGTTTGGGGACTGCGATGACGGCTTCCTCCTTGGTGGAGGTGGAGAACCTGCATTTCACGCGCGGCGATAGAGATATCTTTCGTGGCGTGGATCTCTCCATTCCCCGCGGCAAGATCACGGCCATCATGGGCCCCAGTGGTACCGGCAAGACCACTCTGCTGAAGTTGATCGGCGGGCAGCTGGCGCCGAGCGCCGGCAGGGTGCTGATCGACGGGCACGATGTGCACCGACTGTCGCGCAAGGATCTGTTCCAGATGCGGCGACGCATGGGCATGCTGTTCCAGAGCGGTGCGCTGTTCTCCGACCTTAGCGTGTTCGAGAACGTGGCGTTTCCGCTGCGCGTGCATACGGATCTTCCGGAGAGCATGGTGCGCGATGTGGTGCTGATGAAGCTCGAAGCGGTCGGGCTGCGTGGTGCTCGCGATCTGATGCCTTCGGAGCTGTCTGGCGGGATGACGCGGCGAGTGGCGCTGGCGCGTGCGGTGGCCCTCGACCCCGAGCTGATTCTGTATGACGAGCCATTCGTCGGTCAGGATCCGATCTCGATGGGTGTGCTGGTTCAGCTTATTCGTCGTCTCAACCAGGCGCTGGGCTTGACCTCGGTGGTGGTCTCCCATGATATCAAGGAAACCTTGTCCATTGCCGATTATGTCTATGTGGTAGCGGACGGAAGAGTCATGGCCCACGGTACGCCCGCTTCTCTGGACGTCGAGCAGGACCCCCGCGTCAGCCAGTTTGTGCATGGCGAGCCGGATGGGCCTGTCCCGTTCCATTATCCGGCCAATGATTTCTATGACGATATTCTGGGGCAGGAGGAAGCATGATCGAGCGGATCAGTCGCCTTGGGCGGCGTGGCTGTGACCTGCTCGAGGCAGTGGGCCGGGCAGGGCTATTTCTAGCGCAATCGATGTTTGGCCGTCCCACCATGGGGGGCATCAGTCTGTGGATTGCCCAGGTCTACATGGTCGGTGTGCTGTCGCTGGCGATCATTCTGGTATCTGGTCTGTTCATCGGCATGGTGCTGGCGCTGCAGGGCTACACCATTCTGGTCGACTTTGGCGCGGCGGATGCGCTGGGGCAGATGGTGTCCCTGGCCTTGCTTCGCGAGCTGGCGCCGGTGGTGGCGGCACTGCTGTTTGCGGGACGCGCGGGGTCAGCGTTGACCGCCGAGATTGGCCTGATGAAAGCCACTGAGCAGCTGACCAGCATGGAAATGATCGGCGTTGATCCGCTGCGTAGAATCGTGGCGCCCAGACTGTGGGCTGGCTTTGTCTCGCTGCCGCTGTTGACCATCGGTTTCAGTGTAGTGGGCATCTATGGCGGTTATCTTGTCGGCGTCGAGTGGCTGGGGGTGTTCGAGGGCTCCTATTGGGGCAACATGCAGGCCAGCGTCGGGTTCTTCAACGACATTGGCAACGGCATCGTCAAGAGCCTGATGTTTGCCTTGGTAGTGACCTGGATCGCCGTGTTTCAGGGTTACGACCTGATCCCGACCTCCGAAGGTATCTCGCGGGCGACCACCCGGACCGTAGTGTATTCCTCCCTGGCCGTACTGGGCTTGGATTTCGTGTTGACCGCCGTGATGTTCGGCGGGCTTTCCTGATTTTTCGGAGACTGCCCATGAAGCGCAGCAAGACAATGGAATTGAGTGTTGGCCTGTTCATGCTGGCCGGCATATTGGGCCTGGTGTTCCTGGGGCTCAAGGTCAGCGGGCTCGACCTGCAGCGCGCCGACGATACCTTCGAGCTACGTGCCAACTTCGCCAACATCGGCGGTCTCAAGCCGCGGGCGCGGGTGACCATGGCGGGCGTTACCGTGGGTCGGGTCGAGAGCATTGACCTGAATACCGAGTGGTATGACGCCGAAGTCGTGATGTCTCTCGATAACGAACTTTCCGGCATGCTGCCGGACGACAGCACGGCGGCCATCTTGACGTCCGGCCTGCTGGGCGAGCAGTACATCGGTTTGTCCGTCGGCGGATCGCCGGAGATGATCGAGGACGGCGGTGTCGTGCGAGACACTCAGTCCGCGCTGGTGCTAGAGGAACTCATACAGCAATTCGTGTCCAACCTGACGAAAGACTGATCCGGCAGTTTCCGGACTGACAAGGAGGCTTCAATGACCCGTTCTCTGCACGCCATGGTTCAGCTGCGGCGCTGGATGGTAGCGCTGATGATGGTGCTGGTCAGCTTGCCCGCTCTGGCCCAGCAATCTCCCGAGCAAATGATTCGCGACAGCATCGATGGCTTGATGGGCAAGATCGATGGCCGTGAGTCGTACTATATGGAGCACCCTCAGGAGCTCAAGCAGGTGGTGGACGATAGCCTGCGCGGTGTTGCCGACTTTCGCTACATAGGCGCCAGCGTGATGGGGCGGTACTTCAACAACGCCACCCCGCAGCAGCGCTCTCGCTTCGTCGACGTCTTCAAGCAGACGCTGCTGGATACCTATGCCAAGGGCCTGGTGACGTTCGAGTATGACTCCATTCGGGTGCTCGATAACCAGTCGGCGGCTCGCTACGAGGATCAGGCCAGCGTCGACATGGAGGTGGTGGCGACCGATGGCACGGTGTACCCGGTCAGCTACACGCTGCGTCAGTCCAACGGCAAGTGGCAGGTGGTCAATGTGATCGTCAATGGCATCAACCTGGGCCTGACATTCCGCAATCAGTTTGACCAGGCGATGCGCCAGTACAACCGCGACTACGACGCAGTCATCAACAACTGGAGCCCCGACGTGGGTGTCGACGAGCTGGAGCGTGGTGCGTGAGCGTATTGATCGAAGTGGCGTCGGCCCGGTTGCTTGAGGACGAAGGCACCCTGAGGGTCTGCGGCAAGGTCAACTTCGAAGGCGCTGCCGAAATGGCGGAAGCAGGGCGTGAGTGGCTCGAAGAGCGGGCGCCGGGCTCCCCTGTGTGTCTCGACCTCAGTGAGGTCGAGCACGTGTCCAGCGCCGCGCTGACGATGATGCTCGAATGGGCGCGAACCATGCGTCGCGCAGGACTGTCGTTGAACAGCATCAAGCTGTCGCCGCCGCTATGGCAGTTGACGGAGCTTGCGGGACTCGACGATCTGTTGCCGTCGACCTGCGCACGCGCCTGACCGCTGTCGTCACTATCGTGCATGCCGCGCCCCCGAATGCGATGCGTATTCGGGGGCGCGCTGCTTTCGGGAGTCATCAGCGACAGGCCCCGTCGTGCCGTAGCCGGCTTGACCGCCGGCGGCACGTACCGAGCCTGGGGAAAGTGTCTACGTCATCGCCAAGCGCGTCGCTTTTCTTTACCATATGCCCTTTGTGTTTTTTCGGGCGCGGCGCACCCTCGTCGGCGCACCGTGTCTTACGCCAGTTGAAGGAGCAGGGGCATGCAACCCAGCGACGTTAAAGCGCTGCTCGAGAGCCGAGTCGACGGCTGCGAATTTCATATCCAAGGTGAAGGCTGCAACTTTCAGGTCATCGCCGTGGGCGAATGCTTCGCCGGACTGACGCCGGTCAAGCGTCAGCAGGTTATCTACGGCGCATTGTCAGAGGAAATTGCCTCTGGTGCCCTTCACGCCGTCAGTATCAAGACGTTTACCCCTTCCCAGTGGCAATCGGCCGCTGAGAACACTGGAGCCTGATGGTAGCGCCCGCATGGACAAATTGATCATTACCGGCAACGGACCCGCCGAGGGCGATGTCTGGGCCAGCGGTGCCAAGAACGCGGCTCTGCCGATTCTGTGTGCCACCTTGCTTTCCGAAGAGCCGGTAACCATCGGCAATCTTCCTCATCTTCAGGACATCACGACCACGCTTGAGCTGCTTGGCCATATGGGCGTGCAGGCCGTGATGGGCGAGAAGATGTGTATCCAGCTCAATGGGGCTCAGGTCAGCGATTGTCATGCGCCCTATGAGCTGGTCAAGAAGATGCGTGCATCGATTCTGGTGCTGGGTCCGCTCCTGGCCCACTTCGGCAAGGCGGATGTGTCGCTGCCAGGTGGCTGTGCGATCGGCTCGCGTCCGGTGGACCTGCATATTCGTGGCCTGGAAGCCATGGGTGCCGACATTCGGGTCGAGGGCGGCTACATTCGCGCCAGCAGTGATGGACGGCTGAAGGGTGCCACCATCTTTTTCGATGTGGTCACCGTCACCGGCACCGAGAACCTGTTGATGGCGGCGACGCTGGCCGAAGGTACCACCATTCTGGAGAACGCCGCCAAGGAACCCGAGGTGGTGGATCTTGCCGAGTGCTTGATCAAGATGGGTGCGCGTATCCGCGGTCATGGAACCGACACCATCGTGATCGAAGGTGTCGAGCGCTTGCACGGGGCGCATCATGATGTGATGCCTGACCGTATCGAGACCGGAACCTTCCTGGTGGCAGCGGCGTTGAGCCGAGGTCGCGTCAGGGTCCGGCGTACCCGTGCGGACATCCTCGAGGCGGTGCTGGCCAAGCTTGAAGAGGCCGGTGCCAAGATCACCACCGGGGACGACTGGATCGAGCTGGACATGGAAGGGCGGCGACCGCGAGCCGTCAATATCCGCACCGCGCCTTACCCGGCCTTTCCCACCGACATGCAGGCCCAGTTCGTGGCCATGAATGCCGTTGCAGAGGGTTCCTCGCGGGTGGTGGAGACGATCTTTGAAAATCGCTTCATGCACGTACAGGAACTGAATCGCATGGGCGCGAAAATCGCCCTTGAGGGAAATACCGCGGTGATCACCGGCGTCGAACGTCTGTCTGGCGCCCCGGTAATGGCCACCGACCTGCGCGCTTCGGCGTCGTTGGTCATCGCTGCGATGATGGCAGAAGGTGAGACCCTGGTGGATCGGATCTACCACATCGACCGCGGCTATGAGTGCATCGAGGAAAAGCTGCATCTTCTGGGTGCACGCATCAAGCGCGTTCCAGGTTAAATGCGTTGGCGGGGGCGCCCCCGCCCCACGCGCGACACGCCACCTCGACATCCATCCCGACAACCGGGCGAGATCATGAGTAAGCAATTGATAGTGGCGCTCTCCAAGGGGCGCATCCTCGACGAGACCCTGCCGTTGCTGGCCGATGCGGGCATTCGTCCGGCGGAAGACCTGCGCAAGAGCCGTAAGCTGTTGTTCGACACCAACCTGCCGGACGTTAAGCTGGTGGTGATTCGAGCCACCGACGTGCCCACCTATGTCCAGCTTGGGGCTGCCGACCTTGGCGTCGCCGGCAAGGATGTGCTGCTTGAGCATGGTGCGGAGGGGTTGTACGAGCCGCTGGACTTGAACATTGCGCGCTGCAAGCTGATGACGGCAGGCATCCAGGGGGCTGAGCCGGCTCGGGCCAGGCGCCGGGTGGCGACGAAATTCGTCAATGTGGCACGACGTTACTATGCCGAGCAGGGTATCCAGGCAGAGGTGATCAAGCTTTACGGGGCGATGGAGCTGGCGCCGCTGATGAACCTTGCCGACGAAATCGTCGATATTGTCGATACCGGCAATACCCTGCGTGCCAACGGCATGGAGCCCAGGGAGCTGATGGCGCATATCAGCACCCGGTTGGTGGTGAACCAGGCCTCGATGACGATCAAGCATGATCGGATCAAGCCGTTGATCAAGCGCCTGAGTGATGCGGTGGACGCGCGTCGGCAAGCCGCTGGCTGATCGGCGGGCTTGAGCGCCGGGATCAGGTGGTATGCCCCTGCTGACACGGTGGCAAGTGACGTGATAGAGCGTGACACGAAGGCGGGTGAGAGAAGGTGGTTGGACAAGACTGCGGAGATGACCAGATGGCCCAGCAAGCGCCGATAGTGGCAAGACTTTCGACCAGTGATGGCGATTTCACAGCGCGGCTTTCCGAGCTGCTGGCGTGGGAGGGGGTATCCGACCATCAGGTGCAGCAGACGGTCAGCGATATCATCACCCAGGTTCGCGAACAGGGTGATGAGGCGCTGGTAGAGCTCAGTCGGCGCCTGGATCGTCTCGAGGTGTCGAGCATGTCTGAGTTGGTGCTCGGGCCGGAACGCCTGCAGGCGGCCTACGACGGCCTGGAGAGCACTCAGCGAGATGCGTTGACCACCGCTGCCGACCGCATCCGCCGCTATCATGAGCGCCAGAAGCCAGAGTCGTGGCAGTACACCGAAGCCGATGGCACCGTGCTGGGGCAGAAAGTCACTCCGCTGGATCGTGCTGGCGTCTACGTGCCTGGTGGCAAGGCAGCGTATCCCTCATCGGTGTTGATGAATGCGGTGCCTGCCAAGGTGGCGGGTGTGGGCGAAATCGTCATGGTCGTTCCTACCCCGGATGGCGTGGTCAATGACCTGGTGCTGGCAGCTGCCCATCTTGCTGGGGTCGACAAGGTGTTTACCCTGGGTGGCGCCCAGGCGGTGGCTGCGCTGGCCTATGGCACGGCCAGCGTGCCCAGGGTCGACAAGATTGTCGGGCCAGGCAATATCTATGTCGCCACCGCCAAGCGCGCGGTGTTCGGGCAGGTCGGCATCGACATGATCGCTGGCCCGTCGGAAATCCTGATCGTCTCGGATGGCAAGACGGACCCGGAGTGGCTGGCCATGGACCTGTTTTCCCAGGCCGAGCACGACGAGATTGCACAGGCGATTCTGGTCAGTTGGGACGAACAGCACCTGGCCGAGGTAGAGCAGGCCATGCAGCGCTTGCTGCCCAGCCTGGAGCGGGAAGAGATTGCCAGGGCGTCTCTGGCCAACCGCGGTGCGCTGATTGCCTGTCGTGATGAGGCGGAAGCGATTGAGCTGATCAACCGCATTGCCCCCGAACACCTTGAGCTGTCGGTGGAGAAGCCGGAGCTGATGGTCGACCAGGTGCGGCATGCGGGGGCGATCTTCATGGGACGTCACACGGCAGAGGCGCTGGGAGATTACTGTGCTGGCCCCAATCACGTGCTGCCTACCTCCGGCACGGCCCGCTTCTCCTCGCCGCTAGGGGTCTACGACTTCCAGAAGCGGTCGTCTCTGATCCAGTGCTCGCCAGAGGGGGCGTCAGTACTCGGTGAGACGGCGTCGGTGCTGGCCCGGGGCGAGTCGCTGACGGCTCACGCGCGCTCGGCAGAGTATCGCATCAAGCGCTGATCCTGGCGTCCAGGCAGGCGCTGCTCTGCTTGGTGGTAGAACACAAAAGGCCCGGAATTTCCGGGCCTTTTGTGTTCTTGGGCGTTGTTGCCTGAGCGTTGTGGTCAGAGCTTTTTATCAACGCCTTGTTGTCAGCGCTCTGGAGGGGGCAGGGCGCGCTGGGCAGACGCTGGGGCTGGCCCAGGGACGGTCCGCGCGGTTGTCCGCAAGGAATTTTCTACAGCGGCCTTTCCACAGCGGCCTTTCCACGACGGGCCTGGAGACTGCCCGCACAGGAGGTTCAGAGAGCAGAGGGGTGCCGGCAAGCCCCCGTCAGTTGTCGGGGGCGGTTTCCTCATCCTGCAAGGCCTGTGACTGTGGTGTGGGGCGCTCGCCGACTTCCAGCGTGACGTTCAGTCGCTGACCCTTGCGTGCGACGCTGACGCTGAGTTCGGTTCCCGGTGCAACTGCGGCGATATCGCTCATGGTCCGCCGGGGGTCGATAACGGCGCGTCCGTCGACCTCCAGCAGCACATCCCCGGGTTTGAGACCCGCCTGATCGGCAGGGCCGTCGGAGACGACGCCGGCGATGATGACCCCAGCGGGGACCTGCAGTCCGAAGGAGGTCGCCAGCTCCTGGTTGAGCTCCTGGGCCTCGATGCCGAGCCAGCCGCGGATCACGCGACCGTGGGTCACCAGCTCATCCAGGATGCTGCGCGCCAGATTGGCAGGGATAGCGAAGCCGATGCCCTGGGAGCCTCCGGAACGCGAAAAGATGGCGGTGTTGATGCCGACCAGTGCCCCTTCAGGATTGACCAGGGCGCCCCCGGAGTTTCCTGGATTGATAGCCGCGTCGGTCTGAATGAAATCCTCGTAGGCATTGAGCCCCAGATGACTGCGTCCTGTGGCACTGATGATGCCCATTGTAACGGTCTGGCCTACTCCAAAGGGATTGCCGATCGCCAATGAAACATCGCCCACCGCCACTTGGCGTGAGTCGGTCAGCTCGATCACGGGCAAATCGTCGAGATCGATCTTGAGCACCGCCAGGTCGCTTTCCGGGTCGGTGCCAATGACCTGGGCCAGTGTCTCGCGGCCATCGCGCAGGGCCACCTGTACCTGGTCCGCGCCGCTGATGACGTGGTGGTTGGTCAGGACGTAGCCGTCGGCGCTGACGATGACGCCAGAACCCAGGCTCGACAGCATGCGCTGACGGGAAGGGACGTCATTGTTGCCGAAGAACTGACGGAAGAAGGGGTCCGACATAAGAGGGTGTGTGTCGCGCTCGACCACCCGAGACGAATACACATTGACCACCGCGGGCGCCGCTTTTTCGACCGCCTCGGCGTAGCTGACCGGTCCGCCCTCGCGGCTGAGGGGCGCTGCCTCGCGCACTTCCGGCGCGGGCCGCGGGGACGTCGTCGGCTCGACCGAGAGGGGTTGTTCGGGTGGGGTCAGTACCGGCGGCGATGTCAGCGTGGAGGGCGTGCGGCCCAGTCTCTCCGGGAAGGCATTGATCAGCACAATGGCCAGGAGGATGCCGGTGAGGACTGGCCAGAAATAGAGGGAAAGGGTGCGTCGCATGCGGCGGAGGTCCTTGTTTGGCGGTCGCGGGCTGGCGAGGCGGTGCGTACAATGTGCGGCATTGTAGCATCGCTGAGGTGATGCTTGTCTGGACCTGCTTCAGGAGAACCTGCATGACGCAACGTGATGAGCTGGTGGCGGCCTGTGACCAGCTGCTGAATGTGTCCCGCTTCAAGGACTACACGGAGAATGGCCTGCAGGTCGAGGGCCGTGCCAGCGTTACCCGGGTCATGTCAGGCGTGACTGCATCCCAGGCGCTGGTCGATGAGGCGGTGCGCTGGCAGGCAGATGTGCTGCTGGTGCATCACGGCTACTTCTGGAAGAACGAGCCGGTGGCGATTACCGGCATGAAGCGCAAGCGGTTGGGTGCGCTGCTGGGCAGTGACATCAATCTGCTGGCGTATCACCTGCCGTTGGACGCTCACCCTGAGCTTGGCAATAACGCCATGTTGGCGCACCGACTCGGCCTTAGCGTGGCGGGTACCCTTGATGCCCCCATGGGGGAAGGGTTGCTGTGGCACGGGCAATTGAAGCGTCCGTCGACGATCGCTGAGCTGGCTGGGGCAGTGGGTCAGGCGTTGGCGCGGGAGCCCTTGTTGGTCGAGGCACCGTCCCAGGCGCCGGTCAGTCGGGTCGCCTGGTGCACCGGTGGTGCGCAGGACATGATTGCTCAGGCAGCGGCGGCGGGGGCCGAGGTCTTTATCTCGGGTGAGATCTCCGAAAGAACCACGCATATGGCCCGAGAGTTGGGTATCCACTACTTGGCGGCAGGCCACCATGCCACCGAGCGTTATGGGGTCGAGGCGCTTGGGGAGTGGCTGAAGCAGCGCTTCGGGGTGGAGCACCGCTTTGTGGATATCGACAATCCTGCCTGACGCCATGTCGTAACAGGAAAGATAGCAAGGGATGCGCTATATGAGCGTCTGGGCGGACCATGTGGTGCGGGCCCGGCGTCACCCTCGGCTTATGTCGACAGCCCTACGCAAGAGCCCGCATTATGCGGGCTCTTGCTGTTATGCGGGCGGGAGTGCGGTTAGCGGCTAGGGTCAGAAACGAGGCGGACGCGGCTCGTCCTCATTGGCGCTGCGCAGGCCGAAGTCTTCGGACAGTGTGCCACGGTTGCCGTCGGCGTAATCGCGAGGAATCGATAGATCTTCCTCGGCGGCAGCGGTGGGCTGCACGGTGTTCTCCTGGCTGATGGCCGTGCTGCCCAGCTGTTGGGCGGAGTCATGCAGCTGGCGGTTGAGTGCCTGTGCGTCCTGGCAGACTTTTTGTGTTAGCTGCTCCATGCGCTGAAGGTGCTCATCAACACCGTCCTTCCACTCGGTCAGCTGGCGTTCGCGTTCGGTCAGCTTGAGGCGCATGCGCTGGGCGCTTCGGGCGCCACCATTGAGCAGGTGGTAACCCAGTGCGCCGAGGCCGATGCCTGCCACCAGGCAAGCCGCTGCCAGGATCATGTTGAGGTTGCTTGGTTCCACTTGGTTCTCCCTGAGCACTTTCTGACGGCCGGGCGTCTCGCCCCGGGCGTCGGGCCATTATAGAGGCTTTGTCTCATAAAGGGTCAATGCCGTGTCCTGACCGTGGGCCCCGCCTGGGTGGTTACTCTCAGCACGGCGGTCCTGCCATTCTGTCGTGGTCTGCGTATAATGCGGCTCCGAACTTGTTGACAGCCAGGACGCTACATGAGCTCTTCTGTGTCGAGCGCAGGCCGCCCAGAAACCCCGCAGGAACGCTATCAGCGTGACCTGCAGCGCGCTGATTTTACCGAAGACGCCGCCCAGGCCAACGCAGTGGCGCAGCTGCAGCGGCTGTATGACGAGCTGGTCGCGGCGCCGACACCGCGAGCACCTCAAGCGGCGCAGCGAGGTCTGACATCGCGTCTAAAGGGGTTGTTCGGGCGTGACCAGGCGCCGGAGAAGCCGCCGGTGCCCGACATTCGCGGTCTGTACTTCTGGGGAGGCGTCGGCCGCGGCAAGACGTATCTCGTCGATACGTTTTATGAGGCCTTGCCCTTTCCGCAAAAGATGCGGACGCATTTCCACCGGTTCATGCAGCGCGTCCACAACGAACTCGACCATTGCAAGGGCGAGAAGAACCCGCTGCGGCTGGTCGCCGGCAAGTTCGCGGAAGAGGCGCGAGTGATCTGCTTTGACGAGTTCTTCGTCAAGGACATTACCGATGCGATGATTCTGGCGAATTTGCTGGAAGCGCTGTTTGAGCGGGGGGTGGTGTTGGTGGCCACGTCCAACATCGTCCCTGATGACTTGTACAAGGACGGCTTGCAGCGGGCCCGTTTCCTGCCGGCGATCGACTTGCTCAATCGCCACTGTGAGGTGGTCAATGTCGATTCAGGCGTGGACTACCGTCTGCGTGCGCTGGAGCGGGCCGAGATCTTCCATCATCCCCTGGACGATGCGGCAGATCAGGAGCTAGAGCGCAGCTTTCGCGAGATCGCAGGCCAGGAGGGTGAGCATCAGGTGCCCGTCGAGGTCAATCATCGGGTTCTGCATGCCCGTCGTCTTCACGAGGACGTTGTCTGGTTCGACTTCCTCGAGCTATGCGACGGACCGCGCAGTCAGAACGATTACATCGAGCTGGCGCGCGAGTTCCATACGGTGCTGGTGTCCTGTGTGCGCAAGATGGACGGTGCCACCGATGATCAGGCACGCCGGTTTATCAACATGGTCGACGAGTTCTATGATCGCGGCGTGAAGCTGCTGATGTCGGCTGAGGTGGAGGCCGAAGCGCTGTATCACGGGGGTAAGCTCGAGTTCGAGTTTGAGCGAACGCTATCGCGGCTGCAGGAAATGCAGTCACGGGAGTATCTGGCCTTGCCGCACAAGCCGTGAGCCACCGCCGTTGGCTGTCAGGAAAAGACCCCGCTGGAGAAACAGAGGGTGACGTCGAGCGTGTGGTTGTGTAGAATGCGCGCTCGCTCGACCGTTGTGCCGACACCCCGATGGGTTGTGGTGTCGGGCAACCAAGAAAAATAGGGATGATCTCTGCACGGTGCTGCCTGGTATCGCGAGTATTCAAGCGCTATCAGGAGAAGGGCCGGGAGATCCAACACATCGAATTGGTGATTTCATCCATGAAGACGTTCAGTGCTAAGCCGCAGTCCGTCCAGCGCGACTGGTATGTCGTCGATGCCGCGGACAAGACGCTCGGTCGTCTGGCTACCGAAATTGCTCGCCGCCTGCGTGGCAAGCACAAGCCGGAATACACTCCCCATGTGGACACCGGTGACTACATCGTCGTCATCAACGCCGAGAAGGTGAAGGTGACTGGCAACAAGGCCAGCGACAAGATGTACCACCGTCACACCGGTTACCCGGGTGGCCTGCGCTCCATGACCTTCAATCAGCTGATCGACCACGCTCCTGAGCGTGTCATCGAAGGCGCCGTCAAGGGCATGCTGCCGAAGGGGCCGCTGGGTCGTGCCATGCACGCCAAGCTCAAGGTCTACGCCGGTTCCGAACATCCGCACGCTGCCCAGCAGCCGCAAGAACTGAACATCTGAGGGAATCTTCGCCATGACACAGCAGTATTACGGTACCGGGCGCCGCAAGACCTCTACCGCGCGCGTCTTCCTGAAGCCGGGCACCGGCAAGATCACCGTCAACAGCCGTGACCTGAACGAATACTTCGGCCGTGTTACCGGTCGCATGGTGGTTCGTCAGCCGCTGGAACTGACCGAGACTCTCGAGCAGTTCGACGTCTACGTCACCGTCAAGGGCGGCGGCGGCAGTGCCCAAGCTGGCGCTATCCGTCACGGCATTACCCGTGCCCTGATGCAGTACAACGAAGACTTCCGCAAGCCGCTGCGCGCAGCTGGCTACGTCACTCGTGACGCACGTGAAGTCGAGCGTAAGAAGGTCGGTCTGCGCAAGGCGCGTCGTCGCCCGCAGTTCTCCAAGCGTTAATCGATACGCTTGCCGATCGCACAGCGCCCGGGCCATTGGCCCGGGCGCTGTCGTTTTCAGATGCGGTTTTTGCGCGTGTGCGCGTGGCGTCTACGTCGGTAGCGAGCCCGAGTTCGGTCCCAGGGGCTGTCGCTCCGTGCATTTCTCGTGTCCTCTCTGCGTCTCCCGCTTCTTGTCGCTCTTCTTGTGCTTCTTCTTGTGTCTCTTCCTTTTATCCCTTCCTATCGCTTTTTCTCTAGCTCGACCTCTGATGGTCTCCTTGCGCTGCCCCCTTCTTGCTAGCGTGCATCCCTCTTGGTTTCCAGTGCGCTACCCCTTTTACCACGCTGCGTCTGCCGCGAGTGCTGTACTAGACCAGGCCGGGCGTGTGCCTGGCGTGTTCCGCGATGCGACCGTTGGTGACGCTTCGATGGGGACTTTTGTGCTGATCCGCTAGCCGTCCTGTGAGACTGGAGTTGCGGCCTTGATGCGCTTGAGGCCCTTCTTTTGCCGCAGGGCGCTCGGGCACATCGTCATAAAGTTGTTCCATGTCAAATGTATGGGGCTTGCACGGGGGGTCTTGCCCGGAGGTCTTCTTGTGCGGGTGGGGGGGATTTCCTAACATACAAGCCACTTGTATCCGTGGTCACGGACATTCAAGGGACCGTGAAAACAACAACGGATAAAGTCTGATGGGAGAAACCAGATCATGGCAGACAACGGCGTGAACAAGGGGCGGCGCCGTTTCCTCGTGGGTGCTACCTCCGTGGTTGGGGCGGTCGGCACTGTCGGGGTAGCGGTTCCCTTTGTGGCATCCTGGCAGCCGAGTGCCAGAGCGCGGGCGGCAGGGGCCCCCGTTCAGGCGGATATCTCGAAGCTCGAGCCGGGGCAGAGAATGACCGTCGAGTGGCGCGGGCGGCCTGTATGGGTCATCAATCGCACTCCAGAGATGATTGAGCGCACCGAGGCGCTGGGAGAAGACGTGCTGGCCGACCCCGAGTCTGCCAAGCCGCAGCAGCCCGGCTATGCCGGAGGCCATTTGCGCTCCATTCGGCCTGAGATCGGGGTGCTGGTAGGGATCTGTACGCACCTTGGCTGTTCGCCGCTGTTCAAGCCCGAACCCAATGCCGAAGGGGTGGGGGTAGAAGACTGGCCGGGCGGCTTCTTCTGTCCTTGCCACGGTTCGCGTTTTGATCTGGCGGGCAGGGTCTTTCGCAACGTTCCCGCTCCCGTGAACCTGGAGGTTCCGCCCTATTACTTTGTCAACGAGTCGGTCATCGTGGTCGGTGAAGACGGGGAGGGTGCGTAATGGCAAATCCCAACAAGGCCAAGGCCGAGCGCGGTCTCATGCGCTGGATCGACGATAGATTTCCGGCGACCCAGATGTGGCAGGAACATCTGTCAGAGTATTACGCGCCCAAGAACTTTAATTTCTGGTACTTCTTCGGATCCCTCGCTCTGCTGGTGCTGGTCAATCAGATTCTGACCGGCGTCTGGCTGACCATGAGTTTCAATCCCAGCGCCGAGGGCGCCTTTGCCTCCGTCGAATACATCATGCGGGATGTGGAGTACGGCTGGCTGATCCGCTACATGCACTCCACCGGTGCCTCGGCATTCTTCCTGGTGGTCTATCTGCATATGTTCCGTGGTCTGCTCTACGGCTCCTACAAGGCGCCCCGTGAGCTGGTCTGGATCTTCGGCATGGCAATCTACCTGGCGCTGATGGCCGAGGCTTTCATGGGTTACCTGCTGCCCTGGGGGCAGATGTCCTACTGGGGCGCTCAGGTCATCATTTCCCTGTTCACCGCCATCCCCGGCATCGGTCCGGATCTGGCCCAGTGGGTGCGCGGAGATTACTTGATCTCCGGGATTACCCTGAACCGCTTCTTTGCCCTGCACGTGGTGGCGCTGCCGATCGTGATCCTGGCATTGGTGGTGCTGCACATCATTGCTCTGCATGAAGTGGGCTCCAACAATCCTGATGGCATCGACATCAAGGCCAAGAAGGATGAAACCGGCAAACCGCTGGACGGGATACCCTTCCATCCCTACTACACGGTCAAGGACATCGTGGGTGTCGCCGTGTTCCTGTTTGTCTTCTGTGCGGTGATCTTCTACTTCCCCGAAGGTGGCGGGTATTTCCTCGAGAAGCCCAACTTCGAGCCGGCGAATCCCTTGAAGACCCCGGATCATATCGCGCCGGTCTGGTACTTCACGCCGTTCTACGCCATCCTGCGCGCGATTACCTTCTCGCTGTTCGGTCTTGATGCCAAGTTCCTCGGCGTCATCTTCATGGGCGCAGCCATTGCGGTGCTGTTCGTGCTGCCCTGGCTTGACCGCTCACCGGTGCGTTCCATTCGCTACAAAGGCTGGATCTCGAAGATCATGCTGGTGCTGTTTGCCATCAGCTTCGTGATTCTTGGTGTGCTTGGGGTGTTGCCACCCACGGCAGGCCGCACGTTGCTCGCCCAGGTCTGCACGGTGATCTACTTTGCCTTCTTCCTGCTTATGCCGATCTATACCCGGCTGGAGAAGACCAAACCCGTTCCTGAAAGGGTGACTGGCTAATGAAAAAGCAACTGTTCGCACTGCTCTTCGCGCTAGTCCCCATGGCCGCCTTGGCCGCGGGCGGAGAGGGGGTGCATCTGCGCAGCATGTCACCGGACCTGGAAAACCAGGCGTCTCTGCAGAGCGGGATGAAGCTTTACGTGAATTACTGCATGGGCTGTCATTCGCTCGAGTACCAGCGGTTTTCACGGGCTGCAGAAGACCTGGATATGCCTCAGGATCTGGTCGAGGATAATCTGATCTTTTCGCCGGATCTCGGCTACAACGATCAAATGCACAAGGCCATGAGCGCCGAGGATGCAGAAGTGTGGTTCGGCAAGGCGCCACCTGACCTGACCTTGGAGGCAAGGCTGCGGGGCACCGATTGGATCTACACGTACCTGCTGAGCTTCTATCGCGACAGCGAGCGGGCGACCGGGGTGAATAATGTGGTGTTCCCGTCTGTGGGTATGCCCAACGTGCTGGAGCCTCTGCAGGGGGTTCAGGAGCAGGTCTGCGCGGCGTCTGATCATGCGGTAGGCGACGCCGAGCTGGACCCGCTGACGGGCAAGTTCCAGTCCTGCGAGACGCTGCAGATCACCTCGCCCGGCAGCATGGAGCCCAAGGAGTTCGAGCAGGCCGTGTATGACCTGACCAACTTCCTTGCCTACGTCGGCGAGCCGTCCAAGCTTCATGCCCAGGCGCTGGGCCCCAAGGTGCTGATCTTCATATTTTTGTTCGGCATCGTGGCGTACTTCCTCAAGCGTGAGTATTGGCGCGACATTCATTGAGGCAGTGACAGCACGGGCGGGCGTATGGGAGACCATGCGCCCGCCGTGCGTTGTGCGCTATGATGTGGCGCCCCGTGTGGCGAAAACGCTCGCGCGAGGGTGAAAGATGTCCCCTTCTTGCCCCCCGTACAGGGGGTTGTCGTGTTATCATCCCGGCTTGAACTGATGCGAGGATTGTTTCATGGGTGTAGTGGCCAAGCGGTCGTCGATGATCTTCTATTCCGGTGGCGAGGACCATTTCAGTCACCGTGTGCGGATCGTGCTGGCTGAAAAGGGCGTCGCAGTGGATATTGTCGAAGTGACTGACGACAAGCATCCCGAGGAGCTTGCGGACCTGAACCCGTACAACAGCGTGCCGACGCTGTTGGATCGTGACCTGGTGTTGTACGAGTCCAAGGTCATGATGGAGTATCTGGACGAGCGTTTTCCGCATCCGCCGCTGCTGCCGGTCTACCCCGTTGCGCGTGCTCAGAGCCGTCTTTGGATGCACCGCATCGAGCGCGAGTGGTGCCCGATGGTCGATCGCATCCTGTCCGGCAGCAAGAAAGAAGCCGACAAGGCGCGTAAGGAACTGCGGGAGAGCTTGATAGGGATCTCGCCGATCTTCGAAGACATGCCGTTCTTCATGAGTGAAGAGTTCACTCTGGTGGACTGCTGCCTGGCGCCGATTCTGTGGCGTTTGCCCGCGCTCAACATCGAGCTGCCGGAGAAGCAGGTGCGTCCGTTGATGAGCTACATGGAAAAAGTGTTTGCTCGTGATGGCTTCCGCGCTTCTCTGTCCGAAGCCGAGCGCGAAATTCGTCCCTGAAGGCAACCTGCCCGGTGAGAGTCGGTGCTGGGTGGCGACGCGCCGTTCGGGG
The DNA here is from genome assembly GCF_019802025.1 of Halomonas sp. DP5Y7-2. Lineage (NCBI taxonomy): Bacteria > Pseudomonadati > Pseudomonadota > Gammaproteobacteria > Oceanospirillales > Halomonadaceae > Halomonas > Halomonas sp. DP5Y7-2. The sequence continues at coordinate 142,139 of NZ_JAHVHY010000006.1, forward strand.
CCGCGAGCGGTCCCGAAAGAATGACGGCGAGAGCGCTGCGGCCTCTCGCCTTTCTGCATGTTGCCGTGGTGCGGCTGCCTGGTTGCAGGCACGGAGTACGCCCAGTGTGGCGACACCCCGGGTAGCCGGCCTCGGTCGGGACGACCCGAGTTCCCATTTGCCAACCAAGAGGGCCAAAGTATGAAGTCCAGTCGACCCTATCTGGCCAGGGCGCTCTATGAGTGGCTGCTGGATAACGAATTGACCCCCTATATCGTCGTTGATGCCGAGTACGACAATGTCGAGGTGCCGAGACAGTTTGTCCAGAATGGGCAAATCGTGCTGAACCTTGGCCCAAGTGCAGTGCGTGACCTGCATATGGGCAATGACATGATTCGGTTTTCCGCGCGTTTCAGCGGCAAGTCAGAGCTTCTCTTTGTTCCCATCCCTGCATTGATCGCGCTGTACGCTCGCGAAAACGGTGTGGGCATGGTGTTTGGTCATGAGCCTGAGTTGCCGACCGATGAGGCCAACGATGTCGATGAGGCGCCTGTGCTTGAGAGTGTCAAGCGCCCACAGGCAGACGCCGAGCCGTCGGACCAGCAGAACGCTGAGTCCAGTGGCGAGGAAGAGCGGACCTCGGCGGCAGAGGCTGACGAGACCGGCGCCGAGAGCGATGCCAAGAGCGACGCCAAGAGTGATGGGCAGGCGAAGCCTCCACGCAAGGGGCGGCCTTCGTTGCGGGTCATCAAGTAACGCTGGGGCTCACCCCTGGTAGTGCGCCGCGCTGTCACCAGGGTGTGGGTATCAGGCGGTAGCGCTGGCATTATTGCCATAAAAACGGCGTCCCCATGGGGACGCCGTTTTTTTTCGCGGTGCCGGCAGCATCAGTCGATGTAGTCGAATACCTTGACGATGCGCTCCATTCCGCCCGCGTTGGAGACAATATTTACCGCACGGTCCGCCTCGGCGTGGGTGACCAGTCCCATCAGATAAACGGTGGCGTTTTCTGTCACCACGGTGATTCTTCCGGAGTCCACCTGATCGCTGGTGGCCAATGCGGTGCGTGCCTTGGTGTCTAGCCAGGCGTCATTGAGGCGCTGGCTGGTGGGCAGGTTTGCTGCCACGGTCAGTTCGTTGTGCACGCGGCGCACGTTGCGCACTTGGCTGACCACCTCTTCGGCGCGCTGCTTGAGTTCAGCACTGGGCACCTGGCCGGTCAGCAGGACAACGCCGTTGTAGCTGTCGACGTTGATACGGGCGTCGGCCAGTCGAGCATCGGTGCGTCCCAGGTTGTGAGCCGCCTTGGTCTCGATGCTCTCGTCTTCCACCGTGGCACCCAAGGTGCGTTCGCCGTAGTCCTCGTCAATGGTGCCGGGGTTGGTCACCGAGGTGACGGTGGTGCATCCCGCCAGGGCAACGGAGAGCAGCAGGGCGGCCAGCAAGGGGCGTGTGGGACGGGTGTGGGGTTGTTTCATGATATTCACTCGTTACTCGCTTGCACCAAAAAGTTGTTCGTCGATCAGATCGCACAGGCAATGGATGACCAGCAGGTGCACCTCCTGGATGCGCGCCGTGGACGTCGCTGGGACGCGAATCTCGCAATCATCCTGTCCCAGCAGCGAGGCCATGTTGCCGCCGTCGCGGCCAGTCAGGGCCACAACGGTCATGTCGCGATCATGGGCCGCCTGGATGGCCTGGATGACGTTGGCGGAGTTGCCGCTGGTAGAGATGGCCAGCAGCACGTCGCCGGGCTGTCCCAGGGCGCGAATCTGCTTGGAGAAGACCTCGTTGTAGCTGTAATCGTTGGCAATGGAGGTCAGCGTCGAGGTGTCAGTGGTCAATGCCAAGGCTGGCAGGCTGGGACGTTCGCGCTCGAAGCGGTTCAATAGCTCAGATGAGAAGTGCTGGCTATCACCGGCGCTGCCGCCATTGCCGCAGGCCAGGATCTTGCCGTCGGTGACCAGGCACTGGACCATCATCTGGCTGGCGACCTCGATGAACGGAGGAAGCACTTCGCTGGCATAGGTCTTGGTGTCGATGCTGTCGTTGAATTGTCCGAGAATTCGGCTCTGGAAATCCATGCTGCCTTCCTGGTCCATGGGGGCATCCGCGGGGACGCCCGGTGTGTCAGTTCGCTTCGAATGCATTGGCCAACCACTCGGTCTCAAGCTGTGGCGGGGCGCCGGTGATCGCCAGAACATCGAAGCGGCAGGGACATGATAGCCCGTTGTGCTGCAGATAAAAACGCGCCGCCCGGATTAGGCGGCGCTGCTTGGTCGTCGTGATGGTTTCCGCGGCCGAGCCGTGGCGGGTGGTGCGGCGATGGCGAACTTCCACGAAGACCAGGATGTCGCCATCGCGCATGACCAGATCGAGCTCTCCTCCCGGAAAGCGCTGGTTGCGCGCTACCGGGAGCAGGCCTTGCTGCTCAAGCCAAGCTTGTGCATAGCGCTCGATGGCCTGGCCGCGCTGAACGGCGTCCCTGGGGTCAGGGGGCCGCATTGGCATTGCTGGCGCCAGCGCTATCGCCGAGTCCGTCGCTGAACACCGGGGCCGGCACGCCGTCGCTGAACTGTGCCCATGGCAGCTCACGGTAGATGCGGCCGTCACCTGTGGTGCTCAGGGTGCCGGTAGCGCCCTGAATCCGCGAACCAGGCAGTGCCTGGATCTGGGGCATGCGACGAGCCAGCTCATAGGCGTCGACGCCCATGGCCATCAGGCGGAACATGGAGGGCGATCCTTGTTCCTTGAGTTCGCGGTAGCTGTCGTAGTAAGGCAGTGCCTCGGCGCCGCCCACCGCTGCGTCGGGGATGTTCCAGGGAATATCGGCGAATTGAACGCCGTTGAGGTCCTTGTCGAGGCGCGGCTGAGGGGAGCCTTCGTACAGGTGGGACGTCGCGTATACCGGCAGGTTGGAGGCCGAATAGTACTCCATGGTCGGCGGAACCTGGCGCGCGTAGTCTGGTAGAGCCAGCAGGAACAGCATGTCCGGACGCGGATTGCTGATGGCGCGGCGGGTGCTGTCGGTGGCCGGCGCCCCCGGGTTGTAGCGAACCGCGGTGGCAATGTCGCCGCCGAGCTCGCTCCAGGTGTTCCAGAAGGCTTCGCCAACACGCTGCCCCCAATCGTTGTCAGGCACCAGCATGGACGCACTGCGATGGCCATCCTGCCAGCCCCGGCGAGCCGCCTGGCGCGCTTCGTCTTCGGCAGACAAGCCGTACTCGTACAGGTTCTTGGTCTGGTTGGCGGCGGATTGACCGTAGTTGAGGGCCAGAGTGGGCAGCGGCAGCTCGGCCCGGCTTTCCAGCTGAGTCACGTCGCTCTTGTCGAGCGGACCGATCACCACCTGGGCACCGCTGCTCTGGGCCTGCTGGTAGAGTTGGTCGAGGCTTGCGCTGGAGGCATCCAGGAAGCTCAGCTGGGCACCGTTGCCGCCACCGTTGACAACGTTGGACTGCTGGGTGCGGATGCCTTGCTCGATGGCGTCGGCAACTCCCGCCAGCGGGCCGGATTCAGGCAGCAGGACGGCGATGTTCTGCACGCTCTGGCCGCGCAGTTCGCGTAGCTTGCCAATCTGGCTGGGCAGGCGGCGATTGGCCGGGTGGTCCGGGTTGGCGACGCGCCAGTCATCAAGGCGGGCAAAAAGCCCCTGGATGTCGCCGCCGCTGCTGTTGACCAGGCGGGTCAGCTCCAGCCAGCCCGTCACGATGGCGTTATCGGGCTGGGACAGGGCGTCCAGTTGGCGGTTGTTGAGCGCGCTGAGCTGGTCCCAGATGGCGTCGTTGATGTCTTCCCGGCCGGTATCGCTCTGCACCTGCATCAGCGCTTGGGCGGCCTCCTGGGGCTGGCCCAGCTGACCCAGGGCGAGTCCCTGGCGCAGGCGCAGCAGGTTGGCATCGTCGCTGGCCAGCTGCAGGTCATCCAGCACGCCAGCCGCCTTGATCACTGCCTGGGGGTTGCCCTCGCTGTCACCCAGCTCAGAGAGCAGCATCGCCCAGTCACGCAGGCTCTCGCCAGAGAGCTGGCTTGCGTCCAGGTTGTTCAGTACCTCGAGCGCCTGGGGGCGCCGCCCGGAGCGTGCTAGGATATCGCCCGCTCGCAAGCGGGTCTCGGCGGCCTCTGTGCCTTGTTGCTGTGCGGCCTGAGCAAGAAGCTGATCCGGGTCGTCATCCATGGCCCGTTGCACGATGCTTGGTGTGAAACTGCAGCCGGCCAGAGAGATGGCCAGTACAGCAGCGGCCACGGGGCCGCGAGTCAAAGTCCTCATGAATCCTTCCTTGTCCGTGTTCCGGATGGCAGCCCAGGGAGCCAAGATGTCAGAAGTGAAAGCCGGTTCATTGTACGTGGTCGCCACGCCAATTGGGAATCTGGAAGATTTGAGTCCGCGAGCAGCGGCGGTGCTGGGGCGGGTGGCCCTGGTAGCTGCAGAGGATACTCGGCACAGCGCGCGCTTGATGCGCCACCTCGGTGTCGCGCCTGCGATGGTCTCCGTGCATGACCATAATGAGGCGTCCCGGGTAGAGCTGCTGAAGCGCCGCCTGCTCGAGGGTGATGACGTGGCGCTGATCAGTGATGCGGGGACTCCCTTGATCAGTGATCCGGGGTTCGTGGTGGTGCGTGAGCTGCGCCAGCAGGGCTTCTCGATCGTGCCGATTCCCGGTCCCTGTGCCCTGATTACCGCCTTGAGCGCCGCGGGGCTGCCCACCTCCTCCTTTACCTTTCATGGTTTTCTGCCCGCCAAGGGCAGCGGTCGGCGAGCCCGGCTCGAGACCTGGCGTGCCGATACAGGTACGCAGGTGTGCTATGAATCGCCACACCGCATCAAGGATCTGCTGGCGGACCTGGCCGCGTTGCTGGGCGATCGTCAGGTAGTGCTGGGGCGTGAATTGACCAAGACCTTCGAAACCTTCCTCGATGGCACGGCGGCGGAGCTTCTTGCGGTGATCGAGGAAGATCCCAATCAAGCCCGCGGCGAGTTCGTGGTGATGGTGGCCGGAGCGACTGAGGTGGCGTCCGCAGGGCAGGCGGTGGAGGAAGATACCTTGCTGCGAGCGCTTCTCGACGAAGGTGTCGGTGTGAAGCAGGCGGCGGGTGTCGCCGCGCGGGTGCTGGGCGGAGCCAAGAAGACATGGTATGCCAAGGCCCAGTCACTGAAGGACGGGGATTGAGGGGGTGGCGGGGCACTGGTATGCTTGCCGCGGGAGTTGGCCAGACAGTCGCCGCCGCCGCAAGGCGGGGGAGGAAAGTCCGGGCTCCATAGGGCAGAGTGCCAGGTAACCCCTGGGCGGCGTGAGCCGACGGAAAGTGCAGCAGAGAGTAGACCGCCTACGTCTCCTCAGGGAGGCCGGCAAGGGTGAAAGGGTGCGGTAAGAGCGCACCGCGCGCCTGGCAACAGTGCGTGGCACGGTAAACCCCACTCGGAGCAAGACCAAATAGGAACCCGTTGGCGTGGCCCGCGCTGGGTTCGGGTAGGTTGCTTGAGGGCAGTGGTGACACTGCTCCTAGAGGAATGGCTGTCCACGACAGAACCCGGCTTATCGGCCGACTCCCCCAGATGTTCTGTGCTCGGGTCTGCGGCCCGGGCATTGCCTCATGAATCTGTGCGGCCAGGAGCCCAGTGGCGAGAGAGTTCCACCGCTGACGGCGTCGTTGGCTGGCCGCGCGTTGGAATATCATCGTCGAACGAGAGCTGCATGCCGTCACCCTCCTCAGAAACGTCCGTGCGCGGCTTCGCCCATGAAAGCGTCTTGCTCGACGGTGCCGTCGATGCCCTGGTACATGATGCCGGCGGTACCTACCTGGACGGCACGTTTGGGCGTGGCGGACACTCCCGCGCCATCCTTTCGCGATTGAACGATAATGGCAGCCTGCTGGCGCTGGACCGTGATCCCCAGGCCATCGCCGAAGCTGCGTCCATCGATGACCCTCGTTTCAGCATTGAGCAGACCGAGTTCGCGCGGCTCAGGGAAGTGGCCCAGGCGCGCGGCCTGGATGGTCGTCTGTCGGGCATTTTGCTGGATATCGGGGTGTCGTCGCCTCAGCTGGATGATCCCGAGCGGGGTTTCAGCTTTCTACGCGATGGTCCGCTGGACATGCGCATGGATCCGACCCAGGGCGAAAGTGCTGCTGACTGGTTGGCGCGCGTTGATGAAGCCGAGATGAGCTCGGTGTTCAAGCGCTATGGTGAGGAGCGTTTTGCGCGACGCCTCGCCAGGGCGGTGATCGAGCGCCGTCAGCAGCGTCCCTTCACGCGCACAGCTGACCTGGCCGAGGTGATCAAACAGGCCCATCCGGCCTGGGAAAAAGGCAAGCATCCGGCCACCCGGGTGTTCCAGGCCATGCGCATCCACGTCAATGGCGAGCTGGATCAGCTTGAACTCGCCCTTGACGCCGCACTCGAGGCGTTGGCGCCGGGTGGCCACCTGGTGGTGATCAGCTTTCATTCGCTGGAAGACCGTCGGGTGAAGCGCTTTATCCGCGACCACGTCAAAGGGGATACCAATGTGCCCAAAGGTATACCGTTGCGGGATGATCAGATCGCTCGTCGACTGGAATCCGTGGGCAAGGCCATGAAGGCGAGCCCGCAAGAGGTCGAGGCCAACCCGCGTGCGCGCAGTGCCGTGATGCGTGTGGCGCGCAAGCGCTATTGAGGAAAGCAGATGGCTCAAGGACGACAGGATCTCAACGCCTTTGGCTGGCCGCTGCCGACAGCGCTGTCACCGAGGCTGTTGCTGGTGGCCGCGCTGCTGCTGGCGTGCCTGATGTCGGCGCTTGCCGTCATCAGCGTCAGTCATCAAACCCGCCAGCACTATGCGACCCTTCAGGAGCTCGAGCGAGAGCAGCAGCAGCTGCAGACCGAATGGGGGCAGCTGTTGCTGGAAGAGAGCGCCTGGTCGACTCCTTCGCGGATTGAGCGATTGGCGGTAGAGCGGCTCGAGATGCGCTTGCCGGATATCCATGACATCGAGGTGATTGGGCCATGACCGCGGAGCTCCCTCGGGGTGTGACGCCGCGACGACCTCCGCCCATGGAGCCGATGGGTCGTGCGCGTTACATCGTCATGATGACGCTGATCCTGGTCGGGCTGGGGCTACTTGCCGGACGCATCGTCGACCTGCATGTGATCAATCGAAACTTTCTGCAGGTGCAGGGCGACGCGCGTACCCTGCGCACCGACCCGATACCCGCCCACCGGGGCATGATCACTGATCGCCACGGGGAGCCGCTGGCGATATCCACGCCGGTTGTCACGCTCTGGGCCAATCCCCAGGACCTGCCGGATGACAACATCCAGCGACTGAGGCTGGCTCAGGCACTGGGCCAGGACCTGGATGCGCTCAACGATCGCATCGAGCGGTATAGCGAACGAGAGTTCATGTATCTGCGGCGTCGGATGACCCCAGCCCAGGCCGAGGAAGTGCTGAAGCTGAGGGTGCCCGGGGTCCATGCCCGGGAAGAGTACAAGCGCTACTACCCGGCGGGAGAGGTGATCGCCCAATTGCTGGGAGTGACCAACGTCGACGATCAGGGGCAGGAGGGGCTGGAGCTGGCCTATCAGTCCTACCTGTCGGGAGAGCCCGGCAAGCGCCGCGTGCTCAAGGATCGTCGTGGCCGCCTGGTGCGGGATCTCGAGGTTCTTCAGGAAGCCGAACCGGGCGGCAACCTCACGCTCTCCATCGACCAACGCCTGCAATACATGGCATACCGCGAGCTGAAGGCTGCGGTGGATGAAAACGATGCCGACGGCGGCGTGCTGGTGATGATGGACGCACGCACCGGCGAAGTGTTGGCCATGGCCAACCAACCCTCGTACAACCCTAACAATCGCGCAGGCCTGGATCCTCAGGGCTTGCGCAACAGGGCCATGGTGGACGTGTTCGAGCCGGGATCGGTGATGAAGCCCTTGGCCATGTCGGCGCTGCTGGAAACCGGTCGGTTTCCCCCCGACTTGGTAGTCGATACCTCCCCCGGCTGGATGCGCATCGATCGCTACACGATCCGTGACGTATCCAACAACGGTGCCTTGACCCTGGCGGGTATCCTGCGCAAGTCCTCCAATATCGGCATGGCCAAGCTGACCTTGCAGCTCGATGATCCGGTGGTGCCTGACCGCTACCGCGCACTGGGCTTCGGGCAGGCGCCGGGCACCGGCTTTCCCGGCGAGGCCACGGGCAACATGCCGGCTCCCGCGGTCTGGTCGAGCAGTCAGTGGGCGGCCTTGTCCTACGGTTACGGTCTGTCGGTCACGGCGCTGCAATTGGCCAGCGCCTATACCTCCATTGCCAATCACGGCGAACGTCTTCCGCCCTCTCTGCTGCGCCTCAGTCGCGAGCCCCAGGGGGAGCAGGTGGTCCAGCCGGACGTGGCTGACCGCGTCCTGGCCATGATGGATGAAGTCGTGGCACCGGGTACCGGCGCTCGCCGGGCCCTGGTTCCCGGTTACAGCGTGGCCGGCAAGACCGGTACCGTGCGCAAGAGCGGCAGTGGCGGTTACGAACAAAATGCCTACCGCGCGCTGTTTGTCGGCATCACGCCGGTGTCGGATCCGCGGATCATCACCGTGGTCATGATTGACCACCCACGGGGCGACGCCTATTACGGTGGTGCCATCGCCGCGCCGGTATTCTCGCGGGTGGCCGGCAGCGCCCTGCGAATTCTCGACGTACCGCCAGATCGCCCCGATGAGGAGGCCGGTACCCCATGATGCAGACCTCGACGGAGCCTGGCATGACCCTTTCTCTGGCACGCCTCAAGGGCGTGCTGCTGCAGTGTTGGCAAGACCTTCCGCTGACGCAGGACGATCAGGACGAGGCGCTGGCGGTGACGCTCAGCACCGACAGTCGCGAGATCGCCGAAGGCGATGTCTTTATCGCGATCCCTGGCGTGGCGGGTGACGGTCGAGCCTTTGTCGACCAGGCTCTGGCCCAGGGGGCACTGATGGTCCTCGCCGAGGCGAAGGAGGACCAGCCCAGAATCGATGGTCGAGTGCTGTGGCTGCCAGAGCTCGCTGACAGGCTCGGCGAGTTTGCTCGCAGCGTCTACCAGGTACCCGACAGCCTGGAGCTGATCGGGGTGACCGGGACCAATGGCAAGAGTTCAGTGACCCATTATATTGCCGAGCTGTCAGCGGCCATCGGTGTCGACTGCGGGGTGATCGGCACCTTGGGTCACGGGCGTCCTGGCGCTCTTGCGCAGGGCATTCACACCACCCCCCAGCCCTTGGCGCTGCAGCGCCAGCTGGGTGAGTTGGCGGCCTCGGGGCTGCAACGGGTGGCCATGGAAGTGTCCAGCCACGCTCTCGAGCAGGACCGCGTGGCGGGATGTCGCTTCCATGCTGCCGTGTTCACCAATCTCAGTCGTGACCACCTGGACTATCACGGCAGCATGGTGGCCTATGCGGCGGCCAAGGCAAAGCTGTTCAAGCGTCCTGAGCTCGGGCTGGCGGTGGTCAATGGTGACGATCCTCTGGCGCGATTGATGCTGGCCGGGGTGTCCCGTGATACCCGCGTACTGGCCTGCGGTGAGGCGTCTGACGTGTCGCTGCGAGTGCTGGACGTAGAGCCGCATGCCAGCGGCCAGCGCGCGTTGATCGCGACCCCCGACGAAGAGCGAGTGCTGCAGCTGCCGTTGTTGGGGCGCTTCAATCTCGACAACGTGCTGCTGGCGATGGCCAGCCTCTATGGGCTGGGCGCGGGCATCGACGAGCTGGTGGCTGCCGCCGAGCGCTTGACCCCGGTGCCCGGGCGGATGCAGGCCATCCTGCGCGAGCATGCACCGGTGGTGGTCATCGACTACGCCCATACGCCAGATGCCCTGGACAACGCACTGGCAGCGCTCAAGGCGCATCTGCCTGGGCGTGGCAAGCTATGGTGTCTGGTAGGCTGCGGTGGCGACCGTGACAGCGGTAAGCGCCCGTTGATGGCACAGGTGGCTGCCCGTCACGCCCAAGCTGTGGTGATCACCGATGACAACCCACGCAGCGAGGATCCTGCTGCCATCCGTGAGGCCATGCTGGAGGGGCTGACCGCCGAACAGCGCGCCAGCGCCTGGAACATTGCTGGTCGTGGCGTTGCGATCGCCCGAACGGTGGCGGAAGCGGGGCCCGATGACGTCATTCTGGTGGCCGGCAAGGGGCACGAGACCTACCAGGAAGTGCTTGGCGTACGCCATGACTTTTCTGACCTGGATGAGGCGCAAGCCGCCCTCGACCAGCGCCCAAGGAGGCTCTAAGCATGCGTCGTGATGAGCTCACCACGCTGTCAGGCGTCTGTCGTGCGCTAGGCCTGTCCGAGGCGGATGTTGAAGACAGCGAGATGGCTTCGATCGTCACCGACACGCGTCAGCTGGTTTCCGGCTCGCTGTTCGTGGCGTTGCGAGGGGAGCGCTTCGACGCTCACGACTTTGTGTCCCAGGCGCGCCAGGCCGGTGCGATCGCGGCAGTGGTCGAGCGCGCGGTGGACGATCCGCTGCCACAGCTGGTGGTGGGGGATACGCGGATGGCGCTGGGGCTGCTGGCCAGAGCCCATCGTCGGGCATGGAAGGGTCCCATCGTCGCGGTGACGGGTAATAGCGGCAAGACGACCGTCAAGCAGATGCTGGCGACGCTGCTCGGCCGCGCAGGCTCGACCCTGGCGACCCAGGGCAATCTGAACAACGATATCGGCGCTCCATTGACGCTGCTGCGGTTAGCGCCCGAGCACCGCCAGGCGGTGGTGGAGCTTGGGGCCAACCATCTCGGCGAGATTGCCTGGACAACGGCACTGACTGAGCCCCAGGTGGCGGTGATTACCAATGTGACGGGTGCCCACGTCGGTGAGTTTGGTGGCATGGGACGGATAGCTCAGGCCAAGGGGGAAATCCTGGCCGGGCTGGCAGACTCCGGGATCGCCGTGCTGAATCGCGATGATCGCTACTTCTCGATGTGGTCAGCCTTGGCGGCGCCGCGCGAGGTCATCGGTTTCGGCTTGACCCGAGAAGCACGCATGAATGCCTCGGAACTGGTCTGTGATGAGCTCGGGCGCTATGCTTTCACGCTGAATTTCGATGGCGGTGTGCTGGGGCGGGTGCAGCTCCCCCTGATGGGCCTGCACAATGTGTCAAACGCTCTGGCAGCCGCCGCAGCGGCCATGGCAATGGGGCTTTCCGGGGAAGAGGTGGTGGCTGGTCTTGCGCTGGTCACCCCGACGGCCGGGAGACTGACGGTCGAGCAGGGGCTGCGTGACAGTCGGCTGCTGGATGACACCTATAATGCCAACCCAGGGGCAGTCAAGGCGGCGATCGATGCGCTGTTGGGTCTGCCTGGCCCTCATTGGTGTCTGCTCGGCACCATGGGTGAACTGGGAGCCGCGTCCGATGAGCTGCATGCGGACATCGGGCGCTACGCGCGGGAACGCGGTATCACATTTCTCGGCACCCTGGGAGAGGCGGCCAACCCTGCCGCCCAGGCCTTCGGTGAAGGTGGGTGCCATTTTTCTGATCAGGCGGCGATGGTCCGCCACGTGCAGCAACATTTGCCCCAAGGCGCCAGCGTGTTGGTGAAGGGCTCCCGCTCTGCGGGGATGGAGACTGTCGTGGCAGCCTTGCGCCCAGATGTTTCAAGGTGAACCTGATACATGTTGCTTTTCCTGGCTGAAGTGTTGGCGAACTATCAAAGCGCCTTCAACGTCTTTGGTTATCTCACTCTGCGGATGATTCTGGCGACCATCACTGCGCTGGTGCTGTGCCTGTGGTTCGGGCCGCTGATGATCCGCCGGTTGGTCGAACGTCAGATCGGGCAGGCGGTTCGCGATGACGGTCCGCAGTCGCATCTGTCCAAGGCGGGGACACCGACCATGGGCGGTGCGATGATCCTGATGGCCATGGCGGTGAGCACGCTGTTGTGGGGGGACCTGACCAACCACTATGTGTGGGTGGTGCTGCTGGTGACCCTCGGCTTCGGTGCCATCGGTTGGGTCGACGACTATCGCAAGGTCGTGGAGAAAAACCCGCGGGGCCTGCCTGCTCGCTGGAAGTACTTCTGGCAGTCGGTGATTGGTCTGGCGGCTGCGGTGGTGCTGTACGTGACGGCGGCATCGCCGGTGGAAACCAGCCTGATCCTGCCCCTGTTCAAGGACTTCGTCCTGCCCCTGGGCCTGTTCTATATCCTGTTGACCTACCTGGTGATCGTCGGTGCGTCCAACGCGGTGAACCTGACCGATGGCCTGGACGGCCTGGCGATCATGCCCACGGTCATGGTGGCCATGGGGCTTGGGGTGTTTGCCTATGCCAGCGGTAATGCGGTGTTTTCCAGCTACCTGCAGATTCCGATGATTCCCGGTGCCGGTGAGCTGGCCGTGTTCTGCGCCACCATCTCCGGCGCTGGCCTCGGTTTTCTCTGGTTCAACACCTATCCCGCCCAGGTCTTCATGGGCGACGTGGGTGCGCTGGCCCTGGGGGCTGCGCTGGGTGTGGTCGCGGTGATTGTGCGCCAGGAGGTGGTGCTGTTCATCATGGGCGGCGTGTTCGTCATGGAAACCGTGTCGGTCATTCTTCAGGTGGGCTCGTACAAGCTGACCGGGCGGCGGATCTTCCGCATGGCTCCGCTGCACCATCACTTCGAATTGAAGGGATGGCCTGAGCCGCGTGTGATCGTGAGGTTCTGGATCATCACCGTGGTGCTCGTGCTGCTGGGTCTCGCAACCCTCAAGATTCGCTGAGGCTGACATGAACGCGAGTCGCTCACGCTTGCCGCAGCACCTGGTGGTGCCGGCGTCGATGACGGTGGTGGTGGGTCTTGGGGTATCGGGGATGGCTATCTGTCGCCATCTGGAGCGCCTTGGCCGAGAGTTCATGGTGGTGGATACCCGCGACGCCCCGCCTGGACTCGATGCGTTTCTGCGTGAGTTTCCCAAGGTGCCGTACCGCCTAGGCCCACTAGCGGGGCTCGTCCTCGATCACGCGCGGGAAGTCGTGCTCAGCCCTGGTGTCGACCCCCATCAGCCGTGCTTTACAGCCCTTGCCGAGGATCGCCGGGACGATACGGGAGAGCCACGGCTGATCGGCGAGATTGCACTGTTTTGCCGCGCCTGCCAGGCACCGATCGCCGCCATCACCGGCGCCAATGCCAAGTCCACGGTGACCACCCTGGTAGGCGAGATGGCGCGTGAGGCCGGTCGCAAGGTCGCGGTGGGAGGCAATCTCGGTACCCCGGCCCTCGACCTGCTGATACAGGAGCCGTCGGCGGACCTCTACGTGCTGGAGCTGTCCAGCTTTCAGCTCGAGACCACCCCTTGGCTTGGCGCCGAGTCCGCTGCCTTTCTCAACCTGAGTGAGGACCACCTCGATCGCCATGGTGATATGGCGGGCTATCGTCGAGCCAAGCAGCGGATTTTCCGCGGTGCCTCCCATGCGGTCATCAATGCGGAAGACCCTGAGACCTGGCCGGAGTCGTCACTGCCTGCGGTGTCGCGCTTTGGGGTCATGGATCCCGCGCCCGAGCATGATGACTGGGGCGTGGCAGAGCACCAGGGCGAGCCGTGGTTCATGCATGGCCCGCGCCCGTTGTTCCCGGTTTCCCGCATGCGTCAGGTAGGACGCCATCATCAGGCCAACGCCTTGGCCGCCATGGCCATGGGGTATCGGCTCGGATTTCCGCTGGAGGACATGGCCAGCGTGCTGGAGAGGTTTACCGGGCTTGCGCACCGCAGTGAGTGGCTGGCAACGGTAGGGGAGGTCGACTGGATCAATGACTCCAAGGGCACCAACGTCGGCGCCACGCTGGCCGCCATTGCCGGTCTCGGGCCGACCCTCAAGGGGCGGCTCATCCTGCTGGCCGGCGGTGTGGGCAAGGGGGCTGACTTCAGTCCCTTGGCGCAGCCGCTGGGGCACTACGCACGGGAGGCCGTGCTGTTTGGTCAAGACGCGCCGCAGCTGGCACAGGCGTTGGCCGAGCGGGTGCCGGTGACGCGGGTCGACGATCTACGCGCTGCGGTTGAGCGTGCCCGGCACATCGCCGAGCCGGGAGACGTGGTGTTGCTGTCGCCTGCCTGCGCCAGCCTCGACCAGTTCCCCAACTATCTGGCTCGCGGCGAGGCCTTCCGCTCGCTTGTTCACGCTCTGGCCAATGGAGGCCGCACATGAGTCGCCTGTCCCGAACCCGGCATCGTTTCGGTGTCCTGCGCGAGCACCTGTCGACTCGTGATCACAGCTTTGATGGCTGGTTGCTGGTCGCCACCCTGTCGCTGCTGTTGATGGGGTGGATCATGGTGACCTCGGCGTCTACCGAAGTAGCGACCAGCCTGACCGGCAATGCCTGGTACTTCAGTATTCGACACGGCATCTTTGTGCTGGGTGGCCTGACGGTTGGCGCTCTGGCACTGCGAGTCCCGCTGGCCTGGTGGAAGGCCAATGGCCCGCTGCTGCTGCTGGTCGGGCTGGTGCTTCTGCTGCTGGTGCTGCTGGTGGGGCGTGAGGTCAATGGCAGCCGTCGCTGGCTGTCGATTCCCGGAGTGCCGTTCAATTTGCAGGCTTCCGAGGTAGCCAAGCTCTGCCTGATCACCTACATGGCCGGTTATCTTGAGCGGTTCTTGCCCCAGGTGAGGCGTCAGTGGGGAGCGTTCCTGCGTCCTCTGGTGGTGGTGGGCGTGGTCGCGGTGCTGCTGATTCTCGAGCCGGATTACGGCGGTGTCGTGGTCATGACCAGCTGTGTCATGGGGATGCTGTTGATGGCGGGGGCGCCCTGGGGGCGTTTCATTCTGCTGTTTATTCTGGTGGGGTCTCTCGGCGCCATCCTGGCGGTGGCCGAACCTTACCGGATGGCACGCCTGACCAGTTTTATCGATCCCTGGGCGGACCAGTTCGCCAGTGGTTATCAGCTGACCCAGGCGTTGATCGCCTTTGGGCGCGGCCATTTGATCGGCATGGGCCTGGGAAACAGCGTGCAGAAGCTGTTCTACCTGCCGGAAGCACACACCGATTTCGTGTTTGCGGTGCTGGCTGAAGAGCTCGGCATGATCGGGGCCATCGCCGTCGTTGGCCTGTTCGCCCTGCTGGTATGGCGGGCAATGGCGGTGGGTCGCCGGGCGGAGCTTGCCAGAATGCCCTTCGCTGCTTACCTCAGTTATGGCATTGCGCTGGTGATTGGCGCCCAGGCATTTATCAATATTGCGGTCAGTACCGGCATGCTGCCGACCAAGGGGTTGACCCTGCCGCTACTGTCCTACGGCGGGTCCAGCCTGGTGGTGAGCTGTGTCATGGTGGCACTGCTGCTGCGGGTGGATGTCGAGACCCGCGAGCGATTGCGCCGGCAGTCTCCGACAGCCAAGCGCGAGTCGGGGCGCAGGGCGCCGAGACGAACCCAGGCTGCAGGAGTGAAGCCGTGAGCGAGCAACAGGGAAGGCGAGCATTGATCATGGCCGGCGGCACCGGGGGACATGTTATTCCCGCATTGTCGCTGGCGCGGGGCCTTCAGGCTCAGGGCGTTGAGGTGGCCTGGCTGGGTAGCCCCAGGGGCATAGAGAATCGTCTGGTTCCGGAGGCGGGCATCCCGCTTCACCAGATCGCTGTCAGCGGCTTGCGCGGTAACGGCGCTGCCGGCTGGTTGTTGGCGCCGGTGCGGCTGTCCCGTGCAGTGTGTCAGGCTCGCCAGGTCATTCGTGAATACGACCCCCAGCTGGTGGTAGGGCTGGGCGGCTTCGCCAGCGGCCCCGGTGGGCTGGCGGCGAAGTGGTGTGGCAAGCCACTGGTGATACATGAACAGAACGCGGTCGCCGGCTTGACCAACCGAGCGCTGTCGCGCTTGGCGCGGCACGTCTATGCCGCCTTTCCCCAGGCCTTTGGCGGCAGGGCAGAGGTGATCGGCAATCCCGTGCGTGAGGATATTGCCGCGCTGGGCGACACCCTGCGCCAGGCCAGCGAGATGCGTGGCCGGCGACTGCGCCTGTTGGTGGTGGGCGGATCCCTGGGTGCCTTGGCGCTCAATCAACAGATGCCCGAGGCGCTGGCCTCGCTCCCGGAAGAGATGCGTCCCGAGGTCCGCCATCAGGCGGGGCGAGACAAGGACCAGGCGACCCGCGAGGGCTACGCCGCCAGCGGCGTCGAGGCACAGGTCAGTGACTTTATCGCGGATATGGCGGCGGCCTACGACTGGGCCGACCTGGTGGTCTGCCGTTCCGGTGCCCTGACCGTGGCCGAGCTGGCTGCGGCGGCAAAGCCAGCCTTGTTCGTGCCATTTCCCCATGCGGTGGACGATCACCAGACGGCCAACGCCCAGGCATTGGTCAGTGCTGGCGCGGCGGCACTGATTCAGCAACGAGACATGAACCCGACGTCTCTGGCACAGCGCCTTGAGACGTTGCTTGAGCCCGACACACTGGCGAGCATGGCGAGCAAGGCACGGGCTGAGGCCCATCTGGACGCCGTGGATCGACTGGTAGCGGGCTGTATGGAGACAGGCTTTGAGTAATCAGACCCAAGGGCCGGTACCCGGCCAAGTGACCCCATCTCCTCTTGCCGGACAAGGCCCGGCACCCGCACGTGGCCTGGGCATGCGCCGGATTCGTCGCATTCACTTTGTGGGTATCGGTGGCGCCGGCATGTGCGGTATCGCGGAGGTGCTGGCTAACCAGGGCTATCACGTCAGCGGCAGCGATCTGCGACGCTCATCCGTGGTAGCTCGCCTGGAAAGCTGCGGCGCGCGGGTGTTCATCGGACATGCCGCTGAGCACGCCGATGGCGCGGACGTGGTCGTCGTGTCCACCGCAGTGGCCGAGGACAACCCAGAGCTCAAGTGGGCCCACGAACATCGTGTTCCGGTAGTGCGCCGGGCGGAAATGCTGGCCGAGCTGATGCGCTTTCGGCACGGCATCGCGGTTGCCGGCACCCACGGCAAGACCACCACGACGAGCTTGACGGCTACCCTGCTGGGTGAAGGCGGGCTGGATCCCACCTTCGTTATCGGCGGCAAGCTGACCAGTGCTGGCACCAACGCCCAGCTAGGCCAGGGTGACTACCTGGTGGCCGAGGCGGACGAATCCGACGCATCCTTCCTGCACTTGCAGCCCATGGTCAGCATCGTGACCAACATCGATGCCGACCATATGAGCACCTATGGTGGGGATTTCGAGCGGCTGAAGCACACCTTTATCGAGTTTCTGCACAACCTGCCGTTCTACGGCCTTGCAGTGTTGTGCATCGATGATGACAACGTGAGAGGCCTGCTGGACCGTATCAATCGCCAGTTTGTTACCTATGGCTTCTCTGCTGACGCTGACTACCGCATCGAGAACTTCGAGCAGAGTGCTGGTGAAGTCCGCTTTACCGCGGTGCGCCCGGGGGATCTTGAAGATCTCGAGGTGAGGCTGGCCATGCCGGGCCGTCATAACGCGCTGAATGCACTGGCCGCGATTGCCGTGGCGACGGATGCCGGGGTCGAGGCTGGCGCTATCCTCCGAGGGTTGGCCGGGTTTGCCGGTGTCGGGCGTCGGTTCCAGGTTCACGGCAACTTCCCTGCACCCCGGCGTGAGGGTGACGGCGAAGCCGAAGCTGACGTTATGCTGGTCGATGACTATGGCCATCATCCCCGTGAAGTGGAAATGGTGATCAAGGCGGTGCGTGATGGCTGGCCCAGCCGTCGTCTGGTCATGGTGTACCAGCCACACCGTTATTCCCGTACACGGGATCTCTACGAGGACTTCGTGCGCGTGCTGTCCAGCGTCGACACACTGGTGCTGCTCGACGTCTACAGCGCTGGTGAAGCGCTTTTACCCGGTGCCGACGGGCGCAGCCTGGCCGGATCGATCCGCCAGCGCGGGGAAGTGGACCCGATCTTTGCCCAGGACAAGACGGAGCTGCCGGCGTTGCTGGCCAAGGTGGTCAAGCCTGGCGATATTCTGATCACTCAAGGCGCGGGCGACGTGGGGGGTATTTCCCAGCGACTGGCCGATGCTCTGCTGCAGTTTGATGAGGTGACACTGTGAACCAACACGCGCAATCCCTTGGCCATGTTGTGGTTGTCTATGGCGGCCACAGCGCCGAGCGTGAGGTCTCCCTGAAGAGTGGTGCAGCGGTGCTGGCCGCTTGTCAGCGCCTGGGTCTGAACGTGACCGGCTACGACCTCGCCGACGGCGGCGTCGCCGGGCTTGAGGCGCTGAGCCCTGACCTGGTATTCATCGCTCTGCACGGCCGGGGCGGTGAGGACGGCTGTCTGCAAGGGGCGCTGGAACTGGCAGGCATTCCCTACACCGGTAGCGGCGTGCTGGCGTCGGCGCTGGGCATGGACAAGATGCGCACCAAGGCGCTGTGGCAGGCGCTGGGGATGCCCACCCCCGAGAGCGTACTGCTGACACCCTCAGCTGACTGGGATGAAGTCGTCGCGAAGCTGGGTCTGCCACTGGTCGTCAAGCCAGTGCATGAGGGGTCGACCATTGGCATCAGCATCGTCAAGAGCCGTTCCGAGCTCGAAAATGCCTATCACGAGGCCGCCAGATTCGACGCCCGAGTGATGGCCGAGCGTTTTGTGAGCGGAGACGAATTTACCTTGTCGGTTCTTGGCGACAAGGCGTTGCCGGCCATTCGCGTCGAGGTGCCCAGCGGCTTCTATGACTATGAGGCCAAATACCTGTCCGACGAGACGATCTACCACCTCCCGTGCGGCTTGAGCGAGGCCGAAGAGACGGCGCTGGGCGAGCTGTGCGTCGCCGCTTTCGAAGCCATTGGTTGCCAGGGCTGGGGGCGTGTCGACGTGATGCGGGACGGCGACGGGCGTTTCTGGCTGCTTGAGGTCAATACGGTGCCGGGCATGACCGATCATAGTCTGGTGCCTCAGGCGGCAGCCCACGCCGGGATGAACTTCGACCAGTTGGTACTGGGGATCATCGATACCGCCAGGGAGCGCGGCTGACATGACCCGACGCGGCTCGTCGCTTGGCATCTTTCTGCTCGTCGTCCTGCTGGGGGCGGGCGGTCAGGCGTTATGGCTATGGCTTGATCGTCCCATCGAAAGAGTGTCCATTGGAGGTGAGCTGCATCATGTGGACGCCTCTTATCTCAAGCGACAATTGGCACCCTTGGTACAGGGCAAGACCTGGCTGTCGGTGGATCTGGAGGCCCTGCGGGAAGAGGCGCTCAAGGTCGGCTGGTTGAAGGAAGTGCGCATTCGTCGCGAGTGGCCGAATGCGCTCACCTTCGAGCTGGAAGAGCAGCGCCCGGTGGCCCGTTGGAACGATGACAAGCTGTTGAATGCCGAGGGCGAGCCCTTCGCCTACGCTCCGGTAGCGCCCCCTGATGGTCTGCCGGATATGGCGGGTCCGGTGGGGGCGGGCGCAGAGGTGCTGGCCTACTTCGCCACCCTGGAGCAGCGCTTGGAGCGGATGGGGCTCGACGTGCAGCAGCTGCGCCTCGAGCCACGCGGTGCATGGCGCTTCCAGTTGGCCAGTGGGGTCTGGATCATGCTCGGGCGTGGCGATCTCGAAGCACGCCTCGGGCGTCTCGAAGCCGCTTGGCGAGGTGAGTTGGGCAGTGTGGCGTCGCACATTCGCTACATCGATCTGCGTTACCCCAACGGGGTCTCCGTGGCCTGGCATGGTGAGACGGAACCGGTCGATGGGGGCGAATCGTCCAATGGCTGAGCGTCGCCTTTAATCGACAAAAGAACGACGGCGATTAAAAGTGGCGACACTCTTGCTGCTCAAAGACAGGTTTTCGAGGTTTCTTTTGTTTAAATGAGCCCGTATCGTGGAATGAATGAACGTCCTGGGCTGGCCGAACAAGTGCACTTGTTTCTATAATCGTCCCAGGTTTTTTTATAACAGCGGCAGGTTCCAAGGTTACGGAATCCGTTCAAGGAGATTTCCCGGCTCATGGCAGGTCCATCCAACGTGTCCAATATGGTAGTCGGGCTGGATATCGGAACATCCAAGGTCGTAGCGATCGTGGGTCAGCCCACCGACGATGGTGGCATCGAAATCGCCGGTATCGGCTCTCACCCTTCCCGAGGTATGAAAAAGGGAGTGGTGATCAATATTGAGTCCACGGTTCAGTCTATTCAGCGTGCGGTGGAAGAAGCGGAATTGATGGCAGGTTGCGACATTCATTCCGTGTATGTCGGCATTGCAGGAAGCCACATCAGTTCCATGAATTCCGACGGGGTCGTGGCCATCAAGGAGCGGGAGGTCGCGCCATCGGATATTGATCGCGTCATCGACTCCGCCAGGGCCAGGGCTATCTCAGAAGGGCAGCGTGTCCTGCATGTATTGCCCCAGGAATTCGCCATCGACACCCAGGGCGGAATTCGCGAGCCGCTGGGCATGTCCGGTGTGCGCCTGGAAGCCCGTGTTCACCTGGTCACCGCGGCGCTCAATGCGGTGCAGAATATCGAAAAGTGTGTGCGTCGCTGTGGCCTGGATGTGGACGCCATTATTCTCGAGCAGTTGGCGTCCAGTCATGCGGTGCTGACCGAAGACGAACGCGAGCTGGGTGTGTGCATGGTGGATATTGGTGGCGGTACCACCGATATTGCCGTATTCACCGAAGGCGCCATCCGTCATACTGCAGTGATTCCGATTGCCGGTGACCAGGTCACCAACGATATCGCCATGGCGCTGCGCACACCCGCGCAGTACGCCGAGGAGATCAAGGTCAAGTATGCCTGCGCTCTGACTCAGCTGGCCTCCAGCGACGAGATGATCAAAGTGCCGAGCGTTGGCGACCGTCCTGCACGGGACCTGTCACGCCAGTCCCTGGCCGAGGTGGTAGAACCTCGCTACGAAGAGCTGTTCACCCTGGTGCGTGACGAACTGCGCCGCAGCGGCTTCGAGGATCTGGTGGCTGCTGGCGTCGTGTTGACCGGCGGAACCTCGCGCATGGAAGGTGTGGTGGAGCTTGCCGAAGAGATATTTCACATGCCGGTCAGGGTGGCCTGTCCGCAGAATGTGAGAGGTCTCGCCGATGTGGTGCGAAATCCGATTTATTCGACGGGTGTCGGTTTGTTACATTACGCTCTACATGAAGCCCGTCAGGGTCGTGCTCACCAAGGGCAGGGTGGCACCACCTCGGCGCAACCGAGGCGCGAGGACGTCTCCCGGCGTGGACCAGAGGAAAGGATTCCGGCGCTGGAAAAGATAAAAGGCTGGTTCAAAGGAAATTTCTGAAAGGGCCGCTCAAGCGGCTCAGGAGACGGGGCAAATGTTCGAAGTCGTAGATAGCGCGCCCTCAAGCAGCGCGGTCATAAAAGTCATCGGTGTCGGTGGCGGCGGCGGCAATGCTGTCAACCACATGGTCGAGAGCAGCATCGAAGGGGTGGAGTTCATCTGCGCCAACACTGATGCTCAGGCGCTCAAGCGGGTGTCAGCCAAGACCGTTCTGCAACTTGGTGGCGAGATCACCAAGGGTCTCGGCGCCGGTGCCAATCCGGAAGTCGGCCGCCAGGCGGCCATGGAAGACCGTGAGCGCATCGCCGAGCTGCTTGGCGGTGCCGATATGGTCTTCATCACGGCTGGCATGGGTGGCGGTACCGGCACCGGTGGCGCGCCAGTGGTCGCCCAGGTGGCCAAGGAACTCGGCATTCTGACCGTTGCCGTGGTCACGCGCCCGTTCCCCTTCGAAGGTCCCAAGCGCATGCGCGCAGCCGAAGAGGGAATGAAGGAGCTGTCCGAGCACGTCGACTCGTTGATCACCATCCCCAACGAAAAGCTGCTGTCCGTTCTGGGCAAGAGCGCCACTCTGCTGACCGCCTTCAGCGCCGCGAATGATGTGCTGCTGGGTGCGGTTCAGGGGATTGCCGAGCTGATCACCAGTCCGGGCATCATCAACGTCGACTTTGCCGACGTCAGAACGGTGATGTCAGAGATGGGCATGGCGATGATGGGAACCGGTGGAGCCACCGGTGAAAATCGCGCTCGCGAAGCCGCCGAGAAGGCCATTCGCAGCCCGCTGCTGGAAGACATCGACCTGCACGGCGCCCGGGGCATTCTGGTCAACATCACGGCAGGGCCAGATCTCTCCATTGGCGAGTTCAACGACGTCGGTGCCACTGTTCAGGAGTTCGCTTCCCAGGACGCCACCATCGTCGTGGGTACCTCCATCGACATGGACATGACCGACGAGTTGCGCGTTACCGTGGTGGCTGCGGGCCTGGATGCTCAGGTGTCGCGTCAGCAGAAGCCTGCCAGCCAGCAGCAGACTCGACGTCCTGAGGCGCGTCAACGCCCCCAGCAGGGTGCGATCAATCGCAGCCAGGGTGGCGCCGGCGTCGCGGCAGCGAGTAAGCCTGAGCCGCAGGAGTCCGCGCGACCCCAGGCCGAGAAGCGCAAGTCACAAGAGCTCGACGATTATCTGGATATCCCGGCGTTCTTGCGTCGGCAGGCGGATTGATCGAAACGAGCGTAGGGTTTTCCGGGTGCGGGCATCGGAAGGCAAGGTTTTTTTGTTGAAACGTCCGTTCGGTGTTATAGTGAACGGTGTTTCATAACCAACGACTGCCTGGCGACTGCACAATGATCAGACAACGCACCCTGAAAAACGTCATCCGCGCGACGGGCGTGGGACTGCACTCCGGCAAGAAGGTGTATCTCACCCTTCGTCCTGCGCCGGTGGACACGGGCATTGTGTTCGTGCGCACCGACCTCGAGCCGGAAGTTCGCATCCCGGCCCAGGCGATGAACGTCACCGACACTACCCTGTGTACTGCCCTGTCCCAGGATGGTGAAAAAGTTGCGACGGTGGAGCACCTGATGTCCGCCTTCGCGGGTCTCGGTATCGACAATGCCTACGTGGATGTCAGCGCGCCGGAAGTGCCCATCATGGACGGCAGCGCTGGACCCTTCGTGTTCCTGATCCAGTCTGCGGGTATTCAGGAGCAGAATGCGGCCAAGAAGTTCATCCGCATCAAGAGCGAGATCAAGGTCACCGAAGGCGACAAGGAAGCGATCTTCCTGCCCCACAAAGGGTTCAAGGTGTCCTTCGCGATCGATTTCGACCATCCTGTGTTCGAAGATCAGAAGCAGACGGCCATGGTGGACTTTTCCACCACCTCGTTCGTCAAGGAAGTGTCCCGCGCGCGGACCTTCGGCTTCATGCGTGATCTCGAGTATCTGCGGTCCAACAATCTGGCCCTTGGCGGTAGCCTCGACAACGCCATCGTGGTGGATGATTACCGCATCGTGAACGACGGTGGTCTGCGTTACGACGATGAATTCGTCAAGCACAAGGTGCTGGATGCCATCGGCGACCTTTACCAGTTGGGACACAGCCTGATTGGCGAGTTCCGCGGCGTGAAGTCCGGGCATGCGCTCAACAATCAGCTGTGCCGTGCCCTGATCGAGCAGCCGGAGGCCTGGGAAATCGTGACCTTCGAGAGCGAGGCCGAGCCCGCTCCGATTTCCTACGCAGCGCCCGCCATGGCGTGATGTCGCGGGTGGCAGGGTGATGTGAGCGTCCCGCAGATCGCCAGTCTCACCTCGCTTGCCATTGCCTGTTGTTGCCCGTGCCCGTACTCGTGACCTGCATCGACGCCGCCCCCAGGGGCGGCGTTTTGCTGTTTGAGAGTTCCGTGGCGAAGGGAGAGTTCCGTGTCGAAGGGGGCGGGCGAGCAATGCCGCAAACCGAGTGGACGTCACGAGTGCGCGTCGAGCGTGCTTGCCGCGGCTGGTCGCTAGCGCAGTGTGGTAGGTGGGGTGGCCGGTCGATGGGTTCGTTGCGCGGCCGTGGGCGACGCGCTGCTAGCGGTCGGAGCGGGATTCTGCATGGGCGGCCAGCCGTTCGAGGGCACGCTTCAGACGAGGGTCTTCGATGTCTGCCGCACAGCTCGACAGCTCATCTCCGGCCTCGGCCGGCAGTCGCCTGACCTGTCGGGGGGCGACCTTGGCAGGGCGTACCGGGCGGACCTTGAAGTGAAAGCCGGTGACCGCCTGAAACTCCGGCAGCTGGTGCAGGCTCTCCAGAAGTCGTGGCTGTTCGTAGCGCAGTCGTGTGAGCCAGGCCGCGCCATCGGTGATCAGGGTCAGGCGTCCGTCACGAAAGCCGCCGACAAACAGATGGTCGGCCAGGGGGGGTGTCAGCTCGCTACGCAGGTGCTCCTGGGCACGCTCGATCAGTCGTGCCATGCGCATCAGTCCGCCCAGTTCCCCGCGGCCTCCAAGAAGGCCGGTCATGGACTGGGCGCGGAACCGCTTAACCTTTATACTCATGAGCTTGTGTCTTGGGGTTTCCCAGGATCAATGGAGAGTGTGTCGTTGCCAATGGGTGGCACCGAGACTAGCACGCGACGGAGTTGCCCGACAGCATGACAGCCCTGGAATCACATCGTAGCTGCCCCCGCGAGGCGAGTGCCCGGCGTGTAGCGCGGTGGTGGCTGGCCGGTTTGCTGGTAGGGTGTCTGTTACCGGCCAGCCTGGCGGCGGCCGAGTCGCCCAGAGCGACCGAGCGGCTGGTGCAGATATGTATCATGGCCCCGGCGGTCATACGCGCGCATACCATGCTCAAGGCCTGTCGGCATCGGCTGGCCACTCACCCTCGAGTCTCCCTCACCTATCACCCGGTACGCGCTGATCTGCGCCGGGATACCTTTTATTTGCCTGCGGCCGCTGCACTGGATGTACGCGCGCCAAGGGCTCCCCCTGTCGTTGGCTGACATCAAGGACGTCGTTATTGCGTGAGTTTTCCGATGAGCGGAGAGCTCACTTCAGCCAGTCAATGTCAGGAAGTGTCATGATCAATTCCCTGTTGCGTAAAGTGGTCGGTTCCAAGAACGACCGTGACGTCAAACGTATGTTTCGCCAGGTGCGCGCCGTCAACGAGCTCGAGTCGAGCCTGGAGAGCCTGGACGACGCTGCCCTGAGTGCCCGCACGGCGGAATTCCGTGAGCGTCTGGCCGGGGGCGAGTCGCTGGACGCGCTGCTGCCGGAAGCCTTTGCCACCGTGCGCGAGGCCAGTAAGCGGGTCATGGGCATGCGCCATTTCGATGTACAGCTCATTGGTGGCATGACCCTCAACCGCGGTCGGATCGCCGAGATGAAGACCGGCGAGGGCAAGACCCTGGTAGCCACGCTGGCGGTGTATCTGAATGCGTTGCCCGGCAAGGGCGTGCATGTCGTCACCGTCAACGATTATCTGGCACGGCGTGACGCCAACTGGATGCGCCCTCTGTATGAGTTTCTGGGGCTGTCGGTGGGGGTGATCTACTCCGGCCAGACGTCTGAAGAAAAGCGTGATTCCTACGCCTGCGACATCACCTATGGCACCAACAACGAGTTTGGTTTCGACTACCTGCGCGACAACATGGCGTTTTCGCTGGAGGACAAGGTTCAGCGTGACCTCTACTTCGCCATTGTCGATGAGGTCGACTCGATCCTGATCGATGAAGCTCGCACACCGCTGATCATCTCCGGTGCAGTGGATGAAAACACCGAGCTCTACAAGGTGGTGGATCGCCTGGCCCAGGAGCTTGCTCCGTGCACCGACGAGGAAGATCCCGAGAGCGGCGACTTCACTCTGGACGAGAAGCAAAAGCAGGTAGAGTTGACCGAGGGTGGCCACCATCGAGTGGAGGAGCTGATGCGGGCCCAGGGGCTGCTGGGCGAGGAGGACTCTCTCTACGCCGCGCAGAACCTCAACCTGCTGCAGCACATGCACTCGGCCCTGCGTGCACGACACCTGTACCACGTCGACGTGGACTATATCGTCAGTGACGGTCAGGTCGTGATCGTCGATGAGCATACCGGTCGTACCATGCCCGGCCGCCGCTGGTCGGAAGGCCTGCACCAAGCTGTCGAGGCCAAGGAGGGCGTGACGGTTCAGCGTGAAAGTCAGACGTTGGCCTCGACGACCTTCCAGAACTACTTCCGCCTGTACGAAAAACTGTCCGGCATGACCGGTACTGCGGATACCGAGGCCTTCGAGTTCCGTCAGATCTATGGGCTCGACGTGGTGGTCATTCCCACCAATCGCCCGCTGGCGAGAAAGGACATGAATGACCTGGTGTACCTCAGTGCTGAAGAGAAGTACGAGGCCATCATCGAGGACGTCAAGGTACAGGTCGAGGCCGGTCGTCCGGTGCTGGTGGGTACCGCATCCATCGAGACGTCGGAGTATCTGGCAGAGCTGATGCGCAAGTCGGGCATCGACTTCAACGTGCTTAATGCCAAGCAGCACCAGCGCGAAGCCGACATCATCGCCCAGGCCGGTCGTCCTGGTGCCGTCACCATTGCCACCAATATGGCCGGTCGCGGTACCGACATCATGCTGGGGGGCAACTGGGAAGCGGAAGCTGCCACCCTGGACAACCCCTCCGACGCCGATGTCGAAGCGCTCAAGGAGGCTTGGAAAGAGCGTCACGAGGCCGTGCTGGCGGCCGGTGGCCTTCACGTTATCGGTTCTGAGCGCCACGAGTCGCGGCGTATCGACAACCAGTTGCGCGGCCGCTCCGGTCGCCAGGGCGATCCGGGCTCCACGCGCTTCTTCCTGTCCCTCGAAGACAATCTGATGCGTCTGTTCGGCTCCGAGCGTGTGCAGAAGCTCATGCAGGCGCTGGGACTCGAGCGGGGCGAAGCCATCGAGCACAAGATGGTATCCAATGCGGTGGAGCGTGCCCAGAAGAAGGTCGAGGGTCGCAACTTCGACATCCGCAAGCAGCTGCTTGAATATGATGATGTGGCCAATGACCAGCGCCGTGTGATCTACGAGCAGCGCAACGAGATTCTGGCGGCCAGTGACGTGTCCGAGAATGTGATGGGCATTCGCGAAGAGGTGCTGGACGAGGCGATCAGTGCCTTTGTGCCGCCTCAGAGCCTGCCGGAGCAGTGGGACCTGGCCGGTCTTGAGGCTCACCTCAAGAGCGAGTACCAGCTCGAGGCGCCGGTGGTGCAGTGGGCGGAAGAGGATGACCGGTTCCACGAGGAGCAGCTGCGCGAACGCCTGCAGACTCAGCACCGCGAGACCTATCAGGCCAAGGTGGCCATCGCCGGTGAAGAGCTGATGCGTCGGTTCGAGAAGCAGGTCATGCTGCAGGTGCTGGACACTCGCTGGAAAGAGCACCTCCAGTCGATGGACCACCTGCGTCGCGGCATTCACCTGCGTGGTTATGCGCAGAAGAATCCGAAGCAGGAGTACAAGCGCGAGTCCTTCGAGCTGTTCCAGAATCTGCTGACCAACATCAAGGCCGACGTCACGCGTATCCTCAGTCACGTCCAGGTGCGTGCGCCAGAGGAAGTCGACGCACTCGAGCGCCAGCGGCGCGAAGCCTTGGCTCGGGAAAGCGCCCAGGCGGCCAGTCGGCATGACGAGGCGCCGGCAGCGGAGGACGATGGCCAGCGGCACGTGAATGAGATGGCTGACCAGCGTCCAGTGCGCCGCGATGCCCCCAAGGTCGGTCGCAACGACGCTTGCCCGTGCGGTTCTGGCAAGAAGTACAAGCAGTGCTGCGGCAAGCTCAGCTGAGCAAGCTGCACCGCCGATGATGACGACGACCCCGGGCAATGTCCCGGGGTCGTCTCGACAGCAGGAGACTAACGATGGCAGTGGGTGACAGCAGTTTTCCAGCAATGACGCCGATCGCTGGCGTGCGTCTCGGTACCGCCATGGCCGGGATCAAGAAGCCTGGCCGGCGGGATCTGGTGCTGATTGAGGTGGCCGAAGGGGCCTCTGTGTCGGGCACGTTCACCCGCAACGCCTTCTGCGCTGCGCCGGTGCATGTGGCCAAGGCGCATCTGGCCAGCGCGCCGGCAACTCGCTACCTGGTGATCAATACCGGCAACGCCAATGCGGGCACCGGTGAGATCGGCATGCGCGATGCCAGGGCCACCTGTCAGCAAGTGGCCGACATTGCCGGGGTGAGCAGCGAGCAGGTGCTGCCGTTCTCTACCGGTGTCATTGGCGAGCCTCTGCCCATGGAGCGCCTGCTTGCAGGCCTTCCTGAAGCAGTGGATCAGCTGAGCGACAGTGCCCAAGCCTGGCGCCAGGCCGCCGAAGGCATTCTGACCACAGATACCCGCATCAAGGGCGCCGCGCGCCGCGTGATGCTCAAGGGCGGCGAGGTGGTCATCAATGGGATCGCCAAGGGCTCAGGCATGATTCGCCCGGACATGGCCACCATGCTGGGGTTTGTCGCCACGGATGCGGCCATCGAGCAGGAGGCCCTGGATGCCTGGCTGCGGGACGGGGTGAAAAGGTCGTTCAACAGTATCACCGTCGACTCGGATACCTCGACTAACGACGCGTGCATGCTGATCGCCACCGGGCAAGCCGCTGCCGTGGCTGACGCCGAGGATGAGCGACGCTTTCGCCAGGCCCTGGATGAGGTGCTGGTGAGCCTGGCACAGGCGATCATCCGTGATGGCGAGGGCGCGACCAAGTTCGTCACGCTGGCGGTGTCCGGCGCGCGCAGCGTCGATGAAGCGCGTGAGGTAGCGTTTACCGTGGCCCACTCCCCACTGGTCAAGACCGCGCTCTACGCAAGCGATGCTAACTGGGGGCGTATCCTAGCGGCGGTGGGACGCGCCCAGGTCAGTGACTTTGACGTGGACCTGGTCACCATCGACCTGGGGCCGGTGCGCCTGGTGGAGCATGGCGGCAGGGCGACAGGCTACACCGAAGAGGCCGGTAGTGCGGTGATGGCAGGAGAAGAGATCACCATCGCCATCGATCTCGGTCGCGGCGAGGCGTCGGCAACGGTGTGGACATCCGATCTGTCCCACGATTATGTCTCGATCAATGCCGACTACCGTAGCTGATTCATCCGCAAGGCATGATCTGCGGATGAATCTCGCTGCCTGAATCGGTATCCTATGCCGACTTTTATCCTGGCCCACCCGACTGAAAACTGGCGCGGGCATGGCCCGCGAATCCAAGCTGGTAACGTTGAATGAACACTATGGTGAAGAGAAGGGTGCATGTGGCGGCGGCCGCCATCATCAGCCCAGACGGTGACGAAGTGCTGCTGGCCCGGCGTCCTTCCAATGTCGACCACGGCGGCCTGTGGGAGTTTCCCGGCGGCAAGCTGGCGCCCTACGAGACCGGCCTGGAGGCGCTCAAGCGTGAGCTGCATGAAGAGCTCGGTATCGAGATACGTCGTGCCCAGCCGTTGATCCGCATCCACCACGAATATCCGGACAAGCACATCCTGCTCGATGTGTGGCAGGTAAAGGATTTCTCTGGTGAGCCGTTCGGGCGTGAAGGGCAAGCGGTGCGTTGGGTGCCCATGGGTGAGTTGATCGGCTATCCCTTCCCGGCCGCCAATCTGCCGATCCTGCGGGCAGTGATGTTGCCGTCCGAGTACCTCATCAGTGACGAAGAGGCTGATGAGGAGGTGTTTGCCGCTCGCCTGGAGCGTGCGCTGGTCGAAGATGCCGTGCGCCTGGTGCAGTTGCGTGCCAAGACGCTGGACACCGGCGCGTATGTGGCGCGTGCCGAGCGGGCTCTGGAACTGTGTCGCCGCCATGGCGCGCGGCTCATGCTCAATGGCGAACCCGAATTGCTCGACCGGGTTGATGCCGACGGCATTCACCTGACCAGCGAGCGCTTGATGGGCCTCGAGCGACGTCCGATTGCCGAGGGCAAATGGTTGTCGGCGTCTACTCATGACAAGGCACAGCTGGACCAGGCCCACGTGATTGGCTGCGATTTCGTGACGCTGTCTCCACTGCGCACCACCCCGTCGCACCCGGAAGTGGCGCCGATTGGCTGGCATGATTTCCAGCAGCTGGTCGAGCGTGCCGGCATGCCGGTCTATGCACTGGGCGGCATGACCCGCCATGATGCCAATCACGCCCGTGCCGTTGGCGCCCAGGGCATCGCCTCAATTCGCGATTTCTGGAAGTCATAGCGGGCCGTTGAGCACGCATCAGCGATAGCGACACCGTTGCTATCATCAAAGAGCCCCCGCAGGTCAATGACCTGCGGGGGCTCTTGCATCATGCGCCGGGTGGTTGGCTCAGTCCCGGAAGCGGCGGGTCAGCTCGCCATAGGCATCGATGCGGCGATCTCTCAGGTAGGGCCAGATGCGTCGCACCTGCTCGCCGTGATCCAGGTCCAGGGTGACCAGCAGGGTCTGGGGCTCCTCGCCGGCGTGCGCCAACAGCTCGCCCTGTGGGCCAGCGACGAAGCTGCCGCCCCAGAAGTCGATGCCCGGGCTGACGCCGGAGTGGTCCGGTTCGTGGCCCACCCGGTTGGCGACCAGAACCGGTACGCCATTGGCCACAGCATGGCTGCGCTGGATGATGGTCCAGGCATCCTTCTGGCGTGTCTTTTCCGCGTCATCGTCATTCGGTGCCCAGCCAATGGCAGTGGGGTACAGCAGCACCTCGGCGCCGGCAAGGGCCATCATGCGTGCCGCTTCCGGATACCATTGATCCCAGCACACCAGAACGCCGAGTCGCCCGACCGAGGTGTCGATGGGGGTGAAGCCCTGGTGATGTGCGGGGTCATGATCTCCCGGGGTGAAGTAGAACTTCTCGTAGAAGCCGGGATCATCGGGAATGTGCATCTTGCGGTAGTGACCCACAGCGCCCTTGGCGCCGTCGTAGACCACCGCCGTGTTGTGATAGATGCCGGGCGCACGACGTTCGAACAGCGAGCCCATCAGCACAATATCGAGTTCGCTGGCGAGTGCCGCCAGGCGTGTCCCGGTGGGCCCGTCCAAGGGTTCCGCGAGATCGAACAGGTCAGGATCTTCGTACTGGCAGAAGTAGTGGGTGGCATGCAGCTCCTGCAGCATCACCAGCTTGGCTCCCTGGCCGGCCAGGTCGCGGATGGCCTGTTCGCTGGCATCCAGGCTGCGTGCCTTGTCGGGCCAGGCCGGTTGTTGCACCAGGCCCACGGTCAATTGGCGCGTCATTGGTGTGCTCCTTCAAGGTTGAGAGTGCCGCGGGGCCACTGCATGGTCAGGCAGTGCAGGCTGCCATGCTGGCGGATGGCGGCGCTGGCATCGATGGGAATGATGTCACGCTCCGGGAAGGCGCCTGCCAGGGCGTTGAGCGCCGCCAGATCCTGTCGATCGCCGTACACCGGCACCAAAACGGCACCATTGATGATCAGAAAGTTGGCATAGGTAGCCGGTAGCCGATGTCCGTCGTCGCCATCCCGGCACGCGGCTGGCCAGGGCAGGGGAATCAGACGGTAGGGCGAGCCGTTGGCCTGGCGCAGCGCCGTCAATTCCTGCTCCATGGCGTGCAGGTCGGCGTAGTGGGAGTCGGCGGGATCATCGCAGCGCACGTAGGCAATGGTCTCGGCATCGCAGAAACGGGCCAGGGTGTCGACGTGACTGTCGGTATCATCCCCTTCCAGGTGTCCATGGCGAAGCCACAATACTCGCGTAAGCCCAAGCTGGCTGGCGAGCCAGTCCTCGACCTGTTGCCGGGACAGGTCAGGGTTGCGATTAGGGTTGAGCAGGCAGGCTTCGGTGGTCAGCAGGGTGCCTTGCCCGTCGGTTTCGAGAGCGCCACCCTCCATGACAACATCGCTGGTGGTGACGGGGCAGCGTATCCAGCCCGCCGTGACCAGCTGCTGCGTGAGGGTATTGTCGCGATCAGCGCGAAACTTGCCGCCCCAGCCGTTGAAGGTGAGGTCGTGGAAATGCACAGCGTCGCCATCCTGGCTGGCCAGTGGGCCATGATCACGGGCCCAGGTGTCGTCCGCCTCGACCACGACGAGGTGTACTCTGTCGGTAGCGGCACCTCGGGCCATCAGGCGCTGGTGCAGACCATCGCCGCAGGCAGGGTCGGGTACCCCGATGATGACATGCTGATAGCGGCTGATGACCAGCGCCAGCTGCTCCATCATGGCCTCGATGGCGGGCAGAGTATCGGCCCAGTCGCTGTCAGGGCGGGGCCAGGTCAGCTGGACGGCGTCCTGGGGATGCCACTCGGGAAGCAGGCGGTTCATGGCAGTGTCCTGGAGGTCGAAACGGCGAAATGTAGGCCTGCGAGCAGGAAGATGCAAGGATCTCGCAAATCCCATGCCGTGGCGATGCAGAGGCGTGCAAAAAACCGTACCATGGCGGCCTGCCGACAAGGAAAGAGTCCATGCTTGATCGATTGCCATTTCTGATCGGCTTGCGCTATGTGCGAGCCAAGCGACGCAACCACTTCATCTCCTTCATCTCGCTGACGTCCATGCTGGGGCTCACCCTGGGCGTGGCGGTACTGATTCTGGTGCTGTCAGTGATGAACGGTTTTGACCGAGAGCTACGCCAGCGGGTTCTGGGCATGGTGCCCCACACCCAAATCGAGCAGGCCGGTGGCATGACCGATTGGCAGCCTCTGGCCGAGCGTCTGACCCAGCGCGAGCACGTTATCGGTGCCGCGCCCTATATCCAGCAACAGGGCATGTTCTCCCAGGCCGGACGTAATCAGGGAGCCATGGTCAACGGCATCGATCCGCAGTGGGAAAGCCGCGTTTCCATTGTCGACGAGAACATGTCCCAGGGCTCTCTCGATGACCTGCAGCCGGGTGAGTGGCACATCGTGCTGGGGTCGATCCTTGCCAACAATCTGAGGGTCGATGTCGGTGACAGCGTCACCCTGCTGGTACCCGAAGCCTCGATCACTCCGGCTGGCGTATTCCCGCGTCTGAAGCGCTTCACCGTCAGCGGTATCTTCAGCGTAGGGGCCGACCTGGATGCCAACCTCGCCTATGCCAATATCGAGGACATGCAGACCTTGGCACGCATGGGCGATAGCGTTGGTGGCCTGCGTCTTGAGCTGGATGACCTGTTCCTGGCCGGTCAGGAAACCCAGGCCATCGTCAATGAGCTGGGCGCTGGCTATCGCGGCTACGATTGGACCTTTACCCGTGGCAACCTGTTCCAGGCCATCCAGATGGAGAAGCGCATGATCGGGCTGCTGCTGACGGTGATCATTGCCGTGGCCGCGTTCAATATCGTCTCTACCCTGGTCATGGTGGTGACCGACAAGCATGCCGACATCGCCATTTTGCGCACGATTGGCGCCACGCCTCGTTCGATCATGGGGATCTTCATGGTTCAGGGGATTGCCATCGGCGTGATCGGCATCCTGATAGGGGTTGCGCTGGGCATCTTGCTGGCGCTGACAGTGTCCGACATCATCGCTTTCGTGGAGTCCACACTGGGGATCCATTTCCTCGATGCCGGCGTCTACTTCATCAGCGACCTGCCGTCAGAGCTGATCTGGAGTGATGTGTATCAGATCGTTGCAGCCGCCTTTGTGCTGACCTTCCTGTCCACCCTCTATCCGGCGTGGCGAGCCGCCCGGGTCCAGCCTGCCGAGGTGCTGCGCTATGAGTGATGTTGTCAATCAGCCGGCAGCGACCGAGGCGCCGACTGCCCAGGCGTCCGGCAAGGTAATGCTGGAATGTCATCAGCTGTCCCGCGTCTACGACGAGGGGCCCGCCGACCTGGTCGTGCTGGATCAGCTGGAGCTCAAGGTGCACGCCGGGGAGCGCGTCGCCGTTGTCGGTAGCTCCGGGTCCGGCAAGACGACCTTGCTCAACCTCCTGGGTGGGCTGGATAGCCCCAGCGCTGGCGAGGTTCGTGTCGATGGAACGGTGCTGCATCAGTTGGGGGACGCCGAGATCGGCCGTTTTCGCAACCGCCACATCGGCTTCGTCTACCAGTTCCATCACTTGCTGGCCGAGTTCTCCGCGCTGGAGAATGTGGCGCTGCCGCTGATCATTCGCGGGAGTCGCAAGCGCGATGCCGAAGACAAGGCGCGGGCGCTGTTGCAGAAGGTGGGGCTGGGGCCGCGTGCGGATCACAAGCCCGGCGAGCTGTCCGGCGGTGAGCGCCAGCGCGCGGCCATTGCCCGCGCCCTGGTGACCGACCCCAGCTTGATGCTGATGGATGAGCCCACCGGAAACCTGGACAAGCACACCGCGGCCAGCATTCTGGCGCTGATGGATGAGCTGGCTGCCAGCGCGCGCTGCGCTTTCGTTATCGTCACCCACGACCCGGAGCTCGCCGCGCACCAAGACCGCGTGTTGCGCCTGGACAACGGCCGTCTCCAGCCCGACTGAATCGAGAGGCTGAGTCGATTGGCTGAGCCGATTGGCCGAATCGAGTGGCTGAGCCGAGTGACCTGGGTCGCATATGAATGGCCCCGCTGCATCGCAGCGGGGCCATTTTCTTTGCCAAGGTTTTCTTTGCCAAGGTTTTCTTTGCCAAGGTTTTCTTTTCCAAGGTCTGGCGCAGGCCTCGCCAAGGCTGGGAGAGCGTGCCGGCAGCTGAGCGGGCGCTGCGTCAGGAGTGAGCGCGGGCCTGACGGCGGCGGCGCCGCCGCGCCTTCCAGCTGCGCGAGACCTGCCAGCGCCATAGCAGTCGAATGACCACATTGGCGAGGGCGCCGACAATCACTGCAGCCACCAGCGAGCCAAACAGCAGTGACGGCAATATGTCCATCAGCTGTCCTTGCAGCCACTCTGTGGTCAGGCGATGTGGGGCATGCAGTGCCGGTTGCTGCAAGAGCCACGCGCCAAGGCAGTAGTTGCCATAGAAGATGATCGGCATGGTCAGCGGATTGGTGATCCATACCAGGGCGACCGACAGCGGAAGATTACAGCGACCGAGGCGCGCGCCAAGTGCCGCTACCACCATTTGGCACGGAATAGGCAGCAGGGCGCTGAACAGGCCGACGCTGAATGCGTTGGCCACGCTACGCCGTGTCAGCACCCACAGCGCGGGGTCAGCAATCAGGTGAGCCATGAAGCGCAACGAGCGCTGCCGACGCAGGGCGTCTGGCGAAGGTAGATAGCGCTTTAGTAGTCGACGCGGCATGGAGTATCAGCTCAAGGCTGCGGATGCGTGGCTATTATCCATACAAGCCGATGCCCTTGCCATGACGTCGGCCAACGCTGTGCCTGAAAGACCTGACCTGGCCGCCGGCAAGGTCTTGTCAGAGAGGAGCAAGTCGCTGTGCAGATGGGGGAGCTGAAAGGGCGCTGAACAAGGGCGGCCACCCGCGCCTCAAGCCCGGGTGACGGGGACAAGGAAGGTCCACCAGCAGGAGTGCCATGGACATGACGGGCGGTCGGTCACTGTATTGGCGTGGCGCTGCCAAGGCGGGACAGCGGTCGCGCCAGAGGCGCGGTGGTGGGCCTGCGTGGCCATCACCGGCTGTCAGTCTAGCCAGCGGCGCCACCTTGGGCGGCGCGCTGATCGGCGTGGCGGAGCCTGCCATGTACCTTCTGCTCGCGGTCGCAGTGGCCAGTCTTGCCGCGCGACGCTGGCGGCTGCTGCTGGGTGCATGGGTGGCGCTATGGGTGCTGCTGTCGCTGTTGCAGCAGCAAGGCGCGCGTCTTCCGGCGGGCCTTGCCGGAGTCACCTTGTTGGCCGATGTCCGGGTCGGCGCGGCACGTGAGCTGGCCGGGGCGCAGCGCCTGACGCTGGAGGTCGAGCGCTGTGAACCGATGCTGGCTGACAGGCTTGCCTGCGATCGCCTGGAGCGGGTTCGCGTCACCCATTACCTGGCGGCACATCAGGCAGCCGGTCTCGGCAGCCCGCAGCCGAGTGGACGCATGACGGTGGGCGAGCGCTGGCGCCTGGCGCTGCGTCTGCGGCCGCCAACTGGCTTGGCCAACCCTGGCCGCTTCGACTATGAACGCTGGCTGTGGCAGCAGGGCATTCAGGCGATCGGTGCCGTGGTATCGGAACCCCCGCCGTATCGCCGGGCGCTGGCACCAGAGGATCTGCGCGAGTCGCTGCTGGCCACGCTGGAGGGTCTGGCCTTGGCCGAGCGCACTCGTCGCTGGCTGGCGGCGCTGACGCTGGGTCGGGGCGAGCGCCTGGAGGCACAGGAGTGGCAGCTGCTTAACAGCACTGGAACCACTCATCTGGCGGTCGTGTCCGGGCTGCACGTTGGCTTGGTGGCGGTGCTCGCACTGGGCTGTGGGCGTTGGCTGTCTCGGAGGATTCAGTCTGGACGCTGGCGTCTGGTGCGCTGGCCATGGTGGTGGGCGGGAGGCTTTACCGCAGGCTTCGTCTGGCTGGTGGGTGCCGAGCCCCCGGCACTCAGGGCGCTGGTGATGATTGTCATCGCCCTGTGGGTCGCCGGCGGTCGTCATGCGCCGTCGGCGTGGCAAGGCTTGGCGGTGGCCTGGACGCTGGTGGTACTTATCGATCCGCTGTCGCTCTGGCGTCCGGGGCTATGGTTGTCCTTTGGGGCGGTAGCCGCGTTGATCATCATGTGGCAAGGGCGCGGTCTGAAGCCGCACCAGCGGTCGGGCCGGGGCGTGCAGACGGCGTTGGTCACGCTGGTACGTACCCAGCTTCTGCTGGCGCTTCCCATGGCGGGGCTGGTGCTGGCCTTTACGGGTCAAGTGTCGCTGGTGACGGTGCTGGCGAACCTGGTGGCGGTGCCGCTGGTGTCGCTGATACTGGTGCCGGCGGGCATGCTGGGTTGGGCGGTAGTGCTCGTAGCCCCGCCGCTGGCACTGTGGTGGTGGAAGGGATGGGGTTGGGTGCTGGCGGCACTGCTTGAGCTGCTTGAGGGGCTGTCCTGGCCAGCCGCAATGCTGTGGCTCGATGTCGATATCCGGCTCTCGCTGGCGTTGCTGCTGTGGGGCATTGGCGTCGTCATCTGTCTGCCCGGCATCGGGCGCGGTCTCAAGGGGGGCGCAGTGATCGCTCTGGGCGTTGCCCTGATCAGTCTGGCGCCGGCACGGCCCGACCCCCGTACCGTTCGCCTGGTGGTGTGGGATGTGGGGCAGGGCTTGATGGTCGAAGTCCATACCGCTGGCCATCGGCTGCTGTATGACAGTGGCCCACGCTATGCTTCCGGCTATGCCCCCATCGACGGTATCTGGCCGTCACCCCAGCAGTTTGACCAGGTCATTATCAGCCATGCTGACCTGGACCACTCGGGTGGCGTGGAGCGCCTGGTCGAGCAGCATGAGGTGGCGCACTGGTGGCATCCCGCTGGACGGATACCCGGTTTACCTGCTGAGCAAGCTGCCGACGGCTGCCATTGGGGGCAGCAATGGCGCTGGGAGGGCGTCGACTTTCGTTTTCTCTGGCCAGGCTCGGATGAGGCTGTCGCGACACTGGAGTCCAATGACCAGTCCTGCGTGTTGCTGGTCAGCTCCCCTGGGGGGAGTGTGCTGATTACCGGCGACGCCAGTCGCCGGGTCGAGCGCTACCTCATCGCTCAGCTGCCTTCGCCGCCGACGGTGCTGGTGGTCGGGCACCATGGCAGTGACGACAGCACCGGCGCCGCACTGATCGACGCCAGGGCGCCGCAGTTGGCGGTAGCCTCCAGCGCCGCCTTCAACCGGTTTGGCCATCCCCATGATAATGTGATTCGGCGGCTTCGGCAGGCAGGCAGCTGTATCCTCGACACAGGGCTCGATGGTCAGCTGGTGATCGATCTGGACAGGGCCGGCGTTCATCTGGTCAGCAGTGGACGCCGGCGTCATCTGCACGGCGGTGTCGAAGGTCTCTGCCATGGGGTAGAATCTCGCCACTGAATCTCGCTGCCCTGTGCAACCTGCTGGTGTGCCAGCGAGCTGGCATCGTCACCAGGCTTGGTCGCGGCTGATGCCGAAAAGGCTGAATGCTGCGCTGATCGACGTGCTGGTGGTCGACGTGCTGGTAGTCGACGTGCTGGTAGTTGACCTGTTGGCAGTCGACCTGCTGGCAGAAACGCAGCAGGTGAACCCAGCCAGGCTGGGTCATGCGACAGGGCTGATTCCCCTTGCAACTGGAGCCAACGTGAGCGAATACTCCGGCTGGGCGCTGTACAAGCGCCTCCTTGGTTACGTCAGGCCGTTCTGGAAGTCCTTTCTTGTCGCGGTGATCGGTTACGCGATCTACGCGGCCTCCAGTACGGCGCTGGCCGAGATGATGAAGCGCCTGATCGACGGCATTCAGAATCCCGACGCAGCGTTTCGACTGTTTTTGCCGCTGTTTGTGGTGGGCATGTTCGGCGCGCGCGGTCTCGGCACCTTCCTCGGCACCTATTTCATGAGCAATGTGGCGCGCAATATGGTTCATCGGCTGCGCTGCGATGTGTTCAATCACATGCTGAGACTACCGGGGCGATTCTTCGACAATCACTCCTCGGGGCATCTGATTTCCCGCGTCACCTATCACGTGGAGCAGGTCACCGGTGCGGGCACCAAGGCCATTACGGTGGTGCTGCAGGAAGGCCTGTTCGTGCTCGGCCTGCTGGGCTATCTGCTGTGGACGAACTGGATGCTGACGCTGCTGTTCATGGCAGTGACGCCATTGATTGGTGGCGTAGTCAGCTATGCCAGCAAGCGATTTCGCAAGATTTCCAAGCGCATCCAGCGCTCCATGGGGGATGTCACCCATGTCGCCTCCGAGGCGCTGACCGGCTATCGCGTAGTGCGCACCCACGGGGCAGAGCAATACGAGATGACCCGCTTCCATGACGCCAGTGAGGTCAATCGTCGACAGAGCCTCAAGGAGGCCTTGACCAAGGCCACCAGCACCCCGGTCATCCAGCTGTTGGTCGCCCTGTCGCTGGCGCTGCTGGTGTGGCTGGCGATGTCGCCTGCGCTGATGGACAACATGACCCCAGGCGAGTTCGTGGCCTTCATCACCGCAGCGTCGCTGATGGCCAAGCCCATCCGCTCACTGAGCGAGATCAATGGCACCATCCAGAAGGGGATCGCCGCCTCCAGTGAGCTGTTCGGGCTGCTGGATGAGCCGGAGGAAGTCGATAGCGGGAGCTTGGTCCCGGGTCGTCTGCGTGGTGACATTCAGCTCGAGCAGGTGCGTTTCGCCTATGGCAGTGACCAGCCGGAGGTGCTCAAGGGCATTGACCTTAGCGTTCGTCAGGGGGAAATGGTCGCCATCGTGGGACGCTCGGGCAGCGGCAAGTCCACCCTGGTGAGCCTGTTGCCGCG
Source organism: Halomonas sp. DP5Y7-2 (assembly GCF_019802025.1). Lineage (NCBI taxonomy): Bacteria > Pseudomonadati > Pseudomonadota > Gammaproteobacteria > Oceanospirillales > Halomonadaceae > Halomonas > Halomonas sp. DP5Y7-2. The sequence goes on from NZ_JAHVHY010000006.1 coordinate 180,926, forward strand.
CTTCTATCAAGCCACCGGCGGTCGCATTCTGATTGATGACGTCGCCATTGAGGAGTACCAGCTGACGGCGCTGCGTCAGCAGATCGCCCTGGTCAGTCAGCAGGTCACGCTGTTCAACGCCACCATCGCAGAGAACATCGCCTATGGCCTCCCAGACGCGGATCCTGCCGCGATCGAGGCTGCCGCCAAGGCGGCCCATGCCCACGAGTTCATCGAGCGCATGCCCGGCGGCTACCAGGCGCTGGTCGGAGATAACGGCGTGATGCTGTCAGGCGGACAGCGTCAGCGCATGGCCATCGCCCGGGCGATATTCAAGGATGCGCCGATCCTGGTGCTCGATGAAGCGACCTCTGCGCTCGACACGGAATCCGAGCGCCATATCCAGGCGGCTCTGGAAGAGGTCTGCAAAGGCCGCACGACGCTGGTCATCGCTCACCGCCTGTCGACGATTGAACGCGCCGATCGCATTCTCGTGATGGAGCAGGGGGAAATCATCGAGCAGGGCAGTCACAGTGAGCTGCTGGAGCGTGAGGGGGCTTACGCCGCCCTGCACCAGCTGCAGTTTCAGGAGGCCTGAATGGGGCTTGGTCAACGCTGGCTCGATGCCGCCTACCGAGGCTCGCCGTGGCTGACCTTGCTGCGCCCGCTGGAGCTCCTGTATCGGCGTGAGGTCGAGCGGCGCGCCAAGGCGTACCGACAGGGTTCTCGCCAGGCCTGGCGAGCGTCCGTACCGGTCATCGTCGTGGGTAATCTGACCCTGGGCGGTACCGGCAAATCCCCGCTGGTGGCCTGGCTTGCTCGGCGCCTGAAGGAGCAGGGTTGCCGCCCTGGAGTGCTCTCGCGCGGCTATGGCGGTAAGTCGGACGCCTATCCACTGCTGCTGACGCCCACCACTGAGGTAGCAGAATGCGGCGATGAGCCCCGGATGCTGGCGGATCAGACCGGACTGCCGGTGGTGGTGGATCCGGACCGCCCGCGTGGCGCTCAGCGCCTCATCGATGAAGGCTGCGACGTGATTGTCACCGATGATGGTCTGCAGCATCACGCCCTGGCTCGCGACATCGAGCTGGTCGTGGTGGATGGCAGGCGCGGGTTCGGCAATCGACGCTGCTTGCCCGCCGGGCCCTTGCGTGAGCCCTTGACCCGACTTTCCAGTGTTGACGCCCTGTTGATCAATGGCGATGGAGCTGCCTGCTTGCCCGCAGGGTACCGCATGCGGCTCGAGCCTTCAGGCTGGCGCCGGTTGGGGGATTCACGGGTCTATCCGCCGTCACCCTTGCCGTTCGACGGCCCAGTAGTGGCCGTGGCCGGCATCGGGCATCCGCAGCGATTTTTCGCCACCCTGGATGAGCTGGGGGTCGACTACCTGGCTCGGCCTTTCAGCGATCATCATCGTTATACCCCTGCGGATGTAACGACGGACAACGGGCAGCCAATGGTCATGACCGCCAAGGATGCGGTCAAATGCAGGGACCTGGCTCCGACTGATGGCTGGGTGCTGGATGTGGAGGCGCGTCCAGACCCTGACTTTATTCGCTGGTTCGATCAGCGCACGGCTGGTTGGTCGGATGGGCGCCGAGATACGGCGGCAGGCGCCTCCGGCGCTGACGGTATCCAATGACGAGATTCTGAAGTGGGGAGACGATGATGGACAAGGAACTTCTGGCAATGCTGGTGTGCCCCCAATGTCAGGGCAAGCTGCGCTATGACCGCGAGGCCAACGAACTGTGCTGTCTGTATGACGGTCTGGCCTATCCGGTACGAGACGGGATTCCGGTGATGCTGGCAGAGGAAGCCAGGGTCATGGACGTGGACGAGACGCTGAAGAGCCATCCAGGGCGCGGCGAGCCGCAAGGATAGGGAGCAGTATCGATGCAGGATTTCATTGTCGTGATTCCAGCACGCTACGCCTCGACGCGGTTGCCGGGCAAGCCTCTGGCCGACATCGCCGGGCGTCCCATGGTGGCCAGGGTCTGGGATCTGGCCAAGCGCTCACTGGCAAGTCGAGTCGTGATCGCTACCGACGACCCGCGCATCGAGCAGACAATGTCTGACCTTGGTGCGGAAGTGGTGATGACCCGTGCGGATCACTCGACCGGCACCGATCGGCTGGCGGAAGTGGTCGACCTGCTGCAGCTGAACGATGAGGCAGTGCTGGTCAATGTTCAGGGCGATGAGCCCTTGCTGCCGCCGGAGCTTGTCAATCAGGTGGCGATTCGCCTGATGCGGGACGAGGGGGCATCGGTCGCGACCCTGGCAGAATCCATTGGCGATGTGGACACCTTGTTCAATCCCAACGTGGTCAAGGTGACCCGTGCCGTCTCGGGGCGGGCGCTGACCTTTACCCGGGCGCCGATGCCGTGGGACCGAGAGGGCTTTCGTGAGCCCCCCAGCGTATTGACCACCGATGCCTGGCTACGCCATATCGGGCTGTATGCGTATCGCGCGGGCTTTTTGCGCGCCTACAGCGAGTGGCTGCCCGCTCCTATCGAGCAGCTGGAGCAGCTGGAGCAATTGCGCGCGTTGCACTACGGACACGCTATTCAGGTGGCTCTGGCAGAGCAGACGCCAGGAGCCGGCGTGGATACAGAGGAGGATCTCGCCCGCGTGCGCGCTCACTTCGAGCAGCGGGCGAGAGGAGCCACGCCATGAGACTGGACGACTCGCCCGCGAAGATTCGTGTGCTGTTTGTCTGCCTGGGCAATATCTGCCGCTCGCCGACCGCAGAGGGAGTGTTCCGTCAGCAGGTGCGCGCGTTAGGCCTTGATGACCGCGTCGAGATTGACTCGTGTGGCACCGGCGGCTGGCACATCGGCGAGCCCCCCGATGCACGGGCGCAGCAGGCGGCGAAGCAGCGGGGCATCGATATTTCCGGGTTGCGTGGTCGGCAGCTGTGCCAAGAGGATTTTACGCGATTCGATGTTGTGCTGGCGATGGACCACGACAACCTCGCCGAGCTGGAGCGATGGATGCCGGCCGATAGCCAGGCTTCCATAGGCTTGTTGATGGAGTGGGCCGGTGAGCCTGGGGCGGCCGTGCCGGACCCTTACTATGAAGGTGGCTTAGATAGGGTCTATGCGATGATCGAGCGGGCCTCCCAGGCGCTTGTGGCAGAGCTGGAGCAGCGCCTGGAGGCGGCGAGGTGAAGCTATCCATCGAGCATGACGTGATGCTGTCGGGGGCCAACACGCTCGGCCTGCCCTGCAGAGCGGAGCGAGTAGCCGTCGCCAGGGATCGTCAGCAACTGGCAGCACTGCTGGAGAGCAGCCGCGATGAGCCGGTGACGCTGTTGGCCGGGGGCAGCAACCTGATCCTGCCCAGCGTGCTTCCAGGACTGACGCTTCGGCCCCAGCTGGACTACTGGTGGATCGAGCGTTGCGGCAGCGAGGCCCTGGTGCACGTGGGGGCGGGGGTCAGCTGGCATCGGCTGGTGATGGCCCTGGCTCGCGACGGCTGGTGGGGGCTCGAGAACCTTGCCCTGATTCCCGGTCATTGTGGAGCGGCACCCATACAGAATATCGGTGCCTACGGCGTCGAACTGGCCGACGTGCTGGCCTCGGTGAGCGTTCTTCATCGCGCCGACGGCAGGGCGGAGACGCTGGACGTAGATGCCTGTGGCTTCGGCTACCGGGAGAGCCGCTTCAAGGGGGAGTGGCAGGGGAAGGTGATCATCACCGACCTGACCCTCAAGGTGACTCGCCATGGAGCTCCCAGGCTCGGATATGGCGATCTGGCCCAGCGGGTGAGTGCCAAGGCGTCGGCCCTGGAGGTCGCCGAGGCCGTCTGTCAGGTGCGTCAGGAAAAGTTGCCGGACCCGCAGGTCCTCGGCAACGCCGGCAGTTTTTTCAAGAATCCTGTGGTGGATGCGTATCGGGCTGAGGCATTGGCCGAACAGTTTCCCGCCATGCCCCGCTACCTGCTGGAAGATGGCAGGGTCAAGCTGGCCGCTGGCTGGTTGATTGATCAGTGCGGTTTGAAAGGCTGGCGCGACGGCCACTTCGGCGTTCATGACCGCCAGGCGCTGGTGCTGGTGCATCATGGTGGTGGCGATGCACAGGAGCTGCTGACTTTCGCCGACAAGGTGGCTGGACGGGTGGCAGAGCGCTTTGGGGTTACGCTGGAGAGGGAGCCCCGCCTGGCCTAGGCGATGGTGGCCACGGGCCAAGGTCGCTGAGCACGGTGTCTATCACGTCTGCACAAAAAAACGCCCGCAGCCTTGGCTGCGGGCGTTTTTGGTTGGCCGAGACTAGAGGTTGTGACTATCGCCCGTCTTGTCCTGGCTGGCAGCCACCGAGCCTGACTCACGCTTTCGCTGTTCGCGCGGGTCGTTGTGGGCACGGCGACGGCGGCGACGAGCAGGCTTGTCCGACGCGCTGCTCTTGCTGTCGCTATCGTCTTCTGCCTTGGCTTCAGCTGTTGGGGCCTCAGCAGCCTTGCTCTCAGCTTCCGCCTTCGTCTCTGCCGGCTTAGCCTCAGCCGCCTTCGCTTCAGCCGTCTTGGGCTCGCTCGGCTTGGTTTCGCTCGGCTTGGGCTCGCTCGGCTTTGCTTCGGTCGGCTTGGGATCAGCAGGCTTTGACGCAACAGCCTTGCTGTCAGTCACCGCCTTGGCTTCCGTCGGCTTCGTTTCAGCCGCTTTGGCCTCAGCCGGCTGGGCCTCGACAGCCTTGGACTCAACAGCCTTGCTGTCAGTCACCGCCTTGGCTTCCGTCGGCTTGGCTTCAGCCGCTTTGGACTCAGCAGGCTGGGCCTCGACAGCCTTGGTCTCGGCAGGCTTGGACTCAACAGCCTTGCTGTCAGTCGCCGCCTTGGCTTCCGTCGGCTTCGCTTCAGCCGTTTTGGACTCGGCAGGCTGGGCCTCGACAGCCTTGGTCTCGGCAGGCTTGGACTCATTAGCCTTGCTGTCAGTCGCCGCCTTGGCTTCCGTCGGCTTCGCTTCAGCCGTTTTGGACTCGGCAGGCTTGGACTCGACAGCCTTGCTGTCAGTCGCCGCCTTGGCTTCCGTCGGCTTCACTTCCGCTGGCTTGGTCTCAGCCGACTTGGTCTCGGCGGGCTTGGACTCAACGGGCTTGGACTCAACGGGCTTGGACTCAGCAGCCTTGGTGTCAGCCGCCTTGCTGTCAGCTTCCGCCTTGGTGTCAGCTGGCTTGGCTTCGGTCGGCTTGGCTTCAGCGGTTTTGGTCTCAGTCGCCTTACTGTCCGCTTCCGGCTTGGCTTCAGCAGGCTTGGCTTCAGCGGTCTTGCTGTCAGCTTGCTGCTTGGGATCCGCTGCCTTGGCGTCGGTGGGCTTGGCGTCTGCCGTCTTGGCGTCAGCAGCCTTGGACTCAGTCTCCGCCGGGGCGTTGACGTTCTGGCCGGCCTTAGTGGCTGGGGCCTTGGGAGCGTCAGTGGTGCCCGCTTCGGCTGACTGACCATGGTCGTCGCTAGCGGCAGCCTCTGCCTGCAGGCGCTGTTGCTCCTTTACGGCATCGGGATTGATCGCCTGCTTGCGGCTGCGATTACGCGGATTGTTGCGGGTGCGCTTGGGCTTGGTGTCCTTGGGTGCGTCGCTGGCAGCCGGGCCGTCAGCCTGAGCGGCGCTCTGGCTGTTCTTGGCCGTGCTGGGCTTGGCACTGGATGCCTTGCTGTCGTCGCTCTTGCGAGACTCCTGCTGACGCGGCTCTTGTTGGCGTGACGCCTGCTGACGTCCGTCGTCGCGACGTGAGCGCTGACGGTTGTCGTTGCCATCGCTCTTGTCGTTACGGGTGTCGGCCTTGGGCTGACGACGATCCTGTTGGCGGCGGTCCTGACCACTGCTGTCACTGCGACGTTCCTGGCCGCTGTTGTCACTGCGACGGTCCTGGTTATCGCTGCGCCCGGCGCGTTGGCTGTTGCTCTGCTGGCGCTGGTTGGTCTGACCGTTGCTGCGACGATTGCGCTGACGTCCGCTGTCGCTACGCTGGCCGCCGTCAGAGCGCTGCTGCCGTTCGGAGGCGTTGGCGTTCGTCTTGCGCGCGTCGGCGCGAGCGCTGTCGCTGGTGTCTTCTTCGCCGCCGAGGAAGCGAGCGAAGCCTTTCACCAGGCGCCCAAACAGTCCCGCATTGTGCACGCCCGCCTGACTGGTATTGGCTGCCGGCTGGCGCTGCTGCCGCGCAGGGGCCTGGCGGCTGGCGCGCTGAGGCGCTGCCGGGCGCGCTTCCTTGGCCACTTCTTCCTCGTTGAGGGAAGCGGGGGCGGGAGCGTTATGCACGACGCTCTTCACCGCTGCCTCGGCGCGCTGCACCGGCTTGCCGAACGCAGCGTCGGGTTCCTTGCCGACCTCGGTGTCGGTGGACAGCTCGAAGCTGGAGGCGTGGGCGGTGCCTTCTTCATCGACGTGATCATCGCGCAGGCGCTGCACGTCGTAGTGCGGCGTATCCATGTCCGGGCTGGGCAGCACGACCACGCGCACGCCTTGACGACGCTCGATTTCGGCCAGCACGGCGCGCTTCTCGTTGAGCAGGTAGGTGGCTACCGGCACCGGCAGAATGGCGCGAATCTGCGCGCTGCGCTCCTTCATCGCCTCTTCTTCGATCAGGCGCATCACCGACAGCGACAGCGAGCGGACATCGCGGATAGTGCCCTGACCATCGCAGCGGGGACAGACCACGCCGCTGGTTTCGCCCAGGGAAGGGCGCAGGCGCTGGCGTGACATTTCCATCAAGCCAAAGCGTGAGATGCGTCCGATCTGGACCCGGGCGCGATCAAGCTTGAGGGCATCACGCGCGCGATTCTCGACCTCACGCTGATTGCGTGCGGGCCCCATGTCGATGAAGTCGATGACCACCAGGCCACCGATGTCCCGCAGACGCAGCTGTCGTGCGATTTCGTCGGCAGCCTCGAGGTTGGTCTGCAGTGCGGTCTCTTCAATATCGCTGCCGCGGGTGGCCCGCGCCGAGTTGATGTCGATGGACACCAGCGCCTCGGTGTGATCGATGACGATGGACCCACCGGAGGGCAACTTGACCTCCCGCTCGTAGGCCGTCTCGATCTGTGACTCGATCTGGAAGCGGGAGAACAGCGGTACCTCATCGGCGTACAGCTTGATCTTCTGCTGATAGGAGGGCATCACCTGGCGAATGAAGGAGAGCGCTTCCTGGTGAACCTCGGGGCTGTCGATCAAGACCTCGCCGATGTCCTGGCGCAGGTAGTCGCGCATGGCGCGAATAATGACGTTGGATTCGCGGTAGATCAGGAAAGGCGCAGAACGCTTGCCGGCCTCTTCGGTGATGGACTCCCACACCTGAACCAGATAGTCCAGATCCCACTGGAGTTCTTCCGGGGAGCGCCCGATACCTGCGGTACGGACGATCAGGCCCATCTTGTCAGGCACCGTCAGCTGGCCCATGGCTTCCTTGAGCTGGGCACGTTCCTCGCCTTCGATGCGACGCGAGATACCGCCAGCGCGGGCATTGTTGGGCATGAGAACCAGGAAGCGGCCAGCCAGGCTGACAAAGGTGGTCAGTGCAGCACCCTTGTTGCCACGTTCTTCCTTGTCGACCTGAACGATGACTTCCTGGCCTTCCTTGAGGACTTCCTTGATGCTGGGACGTCCTGAGGGCTCCTTGATGAAGTACTCGCGAGCGATTTCCTTGAGCGGCAGGAAACCGTGTCGCTCGGCACCAAAGTCGACGAACGCCGCTTCGAGGGAGGGTTCTACGCGGGTGATCTTGCCGCGATAGATGTTGGCTTTTTTCTGTTCCCGGGCACCGGATTCGATGTCCAGGTCGTACAGGCGTTGTCCATCCACCAGGGCGACGCGCAGCTCTTCAGGCTGGGTCGCGTTGATGAGCATCCGTTTCATGTTGTCTCGCAAAATGGGCGCGCCGGAGGGCGCCCATTGGCAACGGCAATGGTGAACCGCTGGTGCAGCGTGCTTGTGCTCAGCGCATGTCGCGGAAGCTGCGCCCGGCCACGACATCCAGCTGCGATCGCCGTGGCATGATCATGTTGAGTACGGGGCGGAGGGAGAACGTGTCTCGGTGGGGCCTTGCCCATCCGGTCCTGCCGTCACCGCCAACACCTGGCATTCAATCGATTCACCGTTGCCGGCCTCCGGCACGGTGTTGTACGTCTCCCGACGACAGTGGAGGGCGACCACTCAGGGTGGAGGCATGTCCGTTGCGTCGGGCGTGATGTTGTCACCTTTACATCGGCGGCGGGATCTCTCAGGGATCGTCGCGGCCTCTGCGGTAAACGCTGTGTCAGTCACATTTCGCTCAGGCCTGCGTGTCTGTCGTGCAGGCGCTTGCTGGGATCAATCGGACCCGGGGAGCGAGAGGGCAATATAACAGTAATGCCAAGGGTCAGCAATTGGCGACAAGCTGCGCTAGAATGGCGTTTTAATGCGGGTTTCCAGTGGAGTGACAGCGTGGCCGAAGGGCGTGACGTACAGTGGGTGGAAGTGACCGAGGGCCAGGTCGGCCAGCGCGTCGATAACTTTTTGATGAGTCGGCTCAAGGGCGCGCCGCGCTCGCTGGTGTACCGGATCGTGCGCAAGGGCGAGGTGCGGGTCAACAAGAAGCGGGTGAAGGCGGACACGCGTCTGGCGCTGGGGGATCTGGTGCGTATCCCGCCGCTCAAGCTGGCGCCACAGGAGGCCGTGCGCGAGGTCAGTGACAACCTGCGCAACCTGCTGGCCGGCAGTGTGCTGTTGGAAGGGCCGGACTGGATGGTGCTGAACAAGCCCTCAGGGCTTGCCGTGCATGGAGGCAGTGGCGTCAAGATCGGCTTGATCGAGGCGCTCCGCCAGGTGCGGGAAGATCTGGATTTTCTTGAGCTGGTGCACCGACTGGACCGTGACACCTCCGGCTGCCTGCTGTTGGCCAAGTCGCGTCCTGCGCTGCTGTCACTCAACCAGTCCTTGAAGCAACACAAGATGAACAAGCAGTACCTGGCGCTGGTGGCCGGGCGCTGGCCCGCCCGACGTGACTTCGTGAGTGCACGCCTGGATCGCTACGACGCCGGCAATGGCGAGCGACGGGTGAGGGTCGATGCGGCGGGCAAGGTGGCGCGTACCCGTTTCGCCGTGCGCGAAACCTTTGCCGGTGCCACCCTGGTCGAGGCGGAGCCGATTACCGGTCGTACCCATCAGATTCGCGTGCATGCGACCCATGGCGGCCATCCATTGCTTGGTGATGACAAGTACGGCAGTCGTGAGGGCGCTCGCCTGAGTCGCGAACTGGGTCTTGAACGGCTGTTCTTGCACGCGGCGTCACTGACGTTCCCCGAGCCGACCAGTCAGCGGCCGGTGCAGATTCGGGCGCCGCTGGATGACGGTCTCGAGGCGGTGCTCGAGCGCGCGAGAAAGCGTCAATAAGCCAGCTGGGGGAGGTCTCAGGCGGTCAGCTGGCATGTCCTTCAGGGGTATCTCGCCTGCACACCTTTTTGTGGCGGTGGCTGCTGCCATGACCAACTCTTCGGGTAAGGAGTCGGCGCCTTGCGGCGACGACTCAGGACAGCCCCAGAGGAGAGATGGCGATGCGTGTGTTGAGCGAGAAGGTGACCTTTGCCGGTCAGGATGGACAGCAGCTGGCGGCGCGCCTGGATCGCCCCGAGGGCAGCGAGCCCCAAGCCGTGGCGATCTTTGCGCACTGTTTCACCTGCACCAAGGATATTCTTGCCGCCAAGCGTATCGCCGCCGGACTGGTGTTGCGCGGCGTAGCGGTGCTGCGCTTTGACTTTACCGGGCTGGGACACTCCGAGGGTGAATTCGCCAACACCCACTTTTCATCGAATGTCGACGACCTGTTGGCGGCCGCTGCTTATCTGGAGGGAATGGGCTTGGCGCCAGGACTGCTGGTCGGGCACTCCCTGGGCGGAGCCGCGGTGCTGGCGGCGGCGGGTCAGCTGCCGGCGGTGAAGGCGGTGGCGACCATCGGTGCTCCGTTCGATCCGGCCCATGTGCTGCATAACTTTGGCGCAAGTCTGGAGCTCATTGAGCGAGAAGGCGAAGTCAAGCTGGAGTTGGCAGGCCGCCCCTTCACCATCCGCAAGACCTTTGTCGACGACCTGCGTGAGCAGCGCCAGCGTCAGCGTATCGAGGCGCTAGGGCGCCCCTTGCTGGTGTTGCATGCGCCGGGGGATGAGACCGTCGAGATCGAGAATGCCGCTGCGATATTCGGCGCCGCTCGCCATCCCCGCAGCTTTATCTCCCTGGATGATGCCGACCACCTGCTGACCCGGGCCGCCGACGCCGAGTACGCCGCCGAAGTGGTGGCCAGTTGGGCGTCCCGCTATCTGGGGCTGGTGGCGCCCAAGCCACTGCCGGGGGTGCCCGAAGGGGTGACCCGGGTGTCCGAGGCGGACCCCGGCGGGTTTCGCCAGGATGTGCTGGCGGGGGCGCATCATCTGCTGGCGGACGAGCCGCTATCCTATAGCGGAACCAATCTGGGATTTACGCCGTATCAGCTGCTCGCGGCCGCCCTGGGCGCCTGCACGTCGATGACGGTGCGTAGCTATGCCAGGCGCAAGAAGCTGGCCCTCGATGATGTGACGGTGGATGTCAGTCACGACAAGATTCATGCCGTGGACTGTAGCGAATGCGAGGCGAGGGGTGGCAAAATCGACCGCTTCGAACGTGTTCTCCACCTTGCCGGTGCCTTGACCCAGGATGAGCGTGATGCGCTGCTGGCCATCGCCGACCGTTGTCCTGTACATCTCACCCTGGAAGGTCAGGCCCTGGTGGTCACTCGACTGGCGGGCGAACCCCGCTGAGCGGTGGCAGGACACGACCCATGCAGTGAGGGCTCCCCTGCGGTGCCCGCCGAGGAGCCATGTCTTGCGCTACGATCTGACCATATTTGATTGGGATGGCACCCTGATGGACTCCATCGCCCGCATCGTTTCCTGTATGCAGGCGGCGGCCCGAGAGGTCGAGTGGGGCGAGTTGGGTGCTGCCGAGGTGCGCAACATTATCGGTCTGGGGCTGCCTGAGGCGATCGCGACGCTATGCCCCGGCATCTCTCCCGACCACGCAGAAAGGCTGAAAGCGCGATACTCCTGGCACTTCGTCGAGGGAGATTCGACGCCGGTCACCTTCTATCCGGGGGTCGAGGCAGGGCTTGCTGAGCTCTCTCGGCAAGGCGCCTTGGCCGTGGCCACCGGCAAGAGCCGCAAGGGCTTGGATCGCATCTTTCGGCAAAGCGACACCGGGCGTTTCTTTGTGGGAAGTCGGACCGCCGATGAAACTCGCTCGAAGCCGCATCCGCAGATGCTGGAGGAGTTGCTCGCCGAGTGCGGCGTGCCGCCCGAGCGAGCGATCATGATCGGCGACACCGAATATGACATGGAAATGGCGCGGGCCATCGGCATGCCGCGTATGGCGGTCAGCTACGGTGTGCATGACGTGGCAAGGCTTGAGCGCACGCAGCCGGTGCTGATCGCTGATGACTTTGCTCAGGTGCTTGAGCACTTGCGCGGATAGTGGGATGGATCATCGGACGGCTAGCTGACGTCGTGGGTGCAATAGAGCGCCAGGTGGCGGTGATGACGAGTGGACAGCTTGTGCCGCTGTCTGGCTATCCAGAGTGTCGAGGAGTGAGATATGGCAAACACGCCCAAGGATGATCCCTGGACCGAGGGGGAAGCGTCAGTGCAGCCTGCTGCGCCAGAGCGCGGGGGGGATGACAATGCTGAGGTCCTGCGAGAGCGTCAGAGGCTCGCGCAGATCGAGAGCATGGATCGCTGGATACAGGGCGTGCTGGTCGAGCAGCGGCGTGGGCGGCGGTGGAAGCTGTTCTTTCGCTTTGCCTGGCTGCTGCTGGTGGCGGGCGTCATTGCATCGGTGTGGTATGCGTTGACGATGACACCCGACGAGGATGCCGTGCAGGGGGAGCACCTGGCGCTGGTCAGTGTCGAGGGCGTCATCGACAGCGAGTCACCGGCGAACGCCGAACGCCTGATTGAGGGTCTCGAGGCCGCGTGGGAGGCGCCGGATGCTCGCGCCATCGTGCTTCACATCAATAGTCCGGGCGGCAGTCCTGTACAGTCACAGCGGGTGTATCGGGCGATTACGGCGCTGCGCGAACAGGGGGACAAGCCGATCATTGCCGTGATCGAGGATCTCGGCGCAAGCGGTGCCTATTATATGGCGGCGGCTGCGGATGAAATCGTGGCGGCCCCGTCCAGCCTGGTGGGATCCATCGGTGTGATCTATGCCGGTTTCGGGCTTGATCAAGTGATCGACGACCTCGGTGTCGAGCGTAGAGTGTTTACCGCGGGTGACAACAAGGCATTTCTCGACCCCTTCTCTGAAATGCGCCCTGATCAGCAGGTGTTCTGGCAGAACGTGCTTGATACGACCCATCAGCAGTTTATTGACGCGGTCAAGGCCGGTCGTGGCGAACGCCTTGCCGAAGACCCGAAGGTCTTCAGCGGGTTGATCTGGACCGGGGAACAGGCCCTGGAGCTGGGCTTGGTGGACCGCCTCGGTACTCTCGATGATGAGGCCCGTCACTGGCTGGATGAGCCGGTCATCGAGGACTATACCCCCTCCCAGGACCCGCTGGACCGTCTGGCTCGCCGCTTTGGCGTGTCGCTGGCGCATTGGATGGGGTTGCCCCAGGCAGCGTCGCCGCTGCGCTATCAATTACCTTGAGCCACTGTGCTGTCAGCTGCCTTGAACCGCGAGCGCTATGAGTTGCCGTGAGCCGTTGCCTGGCGTGTAACGCCGACCGCAGAGCACGATCCGTTGCCTTTGCCTCAAGGGGGCGGGTCAGGGCGTCGCCAGCAACGGATCCGCGCCTGCCTCTCGCAGCCATCGGCAGAGCAGGATCAGAGGTAGCCCAATCAGGCTATTGGGGTCGTCTCCCTCGAGTCGTTCGAACAGGGTGATGCCGAGGCCCTCCATGCGGAAACTGCCGGCGCATTGCAGGGGTTGCTCGCGCTCGACGTAGGCGTCAATCTCGGCGGCGCTGAGCTGCCTGAAGACAACGTCGAAGTGCTGGTGTCCTACCCAGTGTCGTTGGCGGGCGGTGTCGAGCAGGGCGAGGCCGGTGACGAAGCGCACGCGCTCGCCGGAGAACTGAGCCAGCTGAGCGCGCGCACGCTCTGCCGTATGGGGTTTGCCCAGGATCTTGTCGCCAAACACGGCGACCTGGTCGGAACCGATGATCAGGTGCGACGAGTAGATGTCCGCCAGGGCCATGGCCTTGGCGGAGGATAGTCGCTGGACCAGGGTCGTGGGAGCTTCCTGTGGGCGCGGGCTCTCGTCAATATCGGGGCTGGCCCAGGAGAAGGGCAAGCCCAGGCGCTCGAGCAGTTCGCGGCGCCAGGGTGAGCTGGAAGCCAGGACCAGAGGTGTCATGCCGTTTTCCTTGTCGACAGTGTGGGGTAAGGCCGAGGCGCGGCGGCGTTAACGCCGGGCGTGCCGCGGATGAAAGATGAAACATGGTAACCTATTGAGTACTGGGCTTTGACAGGGGGCAGACGAGTGCCTATCATTGCGCGCCTATGTTGACCTCACGATTGCCCGGCCGGGTCGAGCCCTATAAGCTCGCAGCCCAAGCCGAACACCTTGAAGGCCTGGTGGCACTGGCCGAAATGAGTCGCTTGACCGACGAAGTCGGCGCTCAGCAGGGCGATGCCAGCGCGTGGCTGGAATTCGCCATCGACGCCCAAGGGCGTCGGGTGATCCGGGGGCGCCTGGAGGCCGAATTGCAGCTGCCCTGTCGCCGCTGCCTCGAGCCCATGGCTCAACATGTCGCAAGCGACTTCCTGCTCGGGCTCGTCAGCAGTGACGACCTGGCCGCGGACCTGCCTAGCACCCATGAGCCGGTGCTGGTGGAAAATGAACAGCTGGATCTCCTGGGTGTGATCGAGGATGAACTGATCCTCAGTCTGCCCCAGGTGGTCTACCACGACGAGTCAGAGTGTCCTGTCTCGCGCGACCAGCTGAGCAGCGGGGCAGAGGCCGAAGTTTCGGAAGCGCCCTCTGGCAGCCCCTTTGACGTGCTCAAGCGCCTCAAGGGCAACACCGATACCTGATCGATATTTTGTGGAGTGATTTCCCATGGCAGTTCAACAGAACCGTAAGACTCGTTCCAAGCGCGGCATGCGTCGTAGCCACGACGCCCTGAGCGCGCCGACCCTGTCCCAGGACAAGGAAACTGGTACTACTCACCTGCGTCACCACGTGTCTCCGGACGGCTTCTACCGTGGTCGCAAGGTTGTCGACGTATAAGTCGACAACGGCTGATACTCGCTGGCCGCCGTAATGCGGATCGCCGTTGATGCCATGGGTGGGGACAAAGGTCCTCGCGCCACCGTGGCAGGCGCGGCCAGCGCTGTCATCGAAGACCCCCAGATCGATATCCAGCTGTTTGGCCCCAAGGCCCTGTTGGAAGATGAGATCTCACGCCTGCCGCGGCCTCTGGTCGCGGCGGCGTCGCATTTGCACCTCTGTGATGCCCCAGACGTCATCGCCGCCGACATGCGCGCCTCCCAGGCGCTGCGAAGCGGTGGCCGTTCGAGCATGGCGCGTATGCTGGAGAGTGTCGCAGCAGGTGATGCAGCGGTTGGGGTGAGTCCGGGCAACACCGGCGCTCTGATGGCGCTGTCGCGCCGAGCGCTGGGAATGGTGCCCGGCGTCCCGAGGCCTGCCATCAGCACCGCCATTCCGACGCGGGATGACGGTCGCTGTTATTTGCTTGACCTGGGTGCCAATGTCGATGTTTCGGCAGAGCGATTGGTGGACTTTGCCCTAATGGGCGATATTATGGCCCGCCACGTCGATGGCCTGGTCGCCCCGAGGATCGCGCTGTTGAATGTCGGCGTTGAATCCACGAAGGGTTCTGCCGTGGTCCAGGACGCTGATGCCATGCTGCGACAGCAGCCTGGGCTCAACTATCTGGGGTTTATCGAGGGCGATGGCGTGTTTGCCGGCGAGGCAGACGTCGTGGTCTGCGATGGCTTTGTCGGCAATGTGCTGCTCAAGGCCAGCGAAGGGCTGGCCAAGATGCTGGTAAGGCGCGTTCAAGCCACCTTCGAGGCGCACTGGGGTAGTCGCCTGGTGGGACTGCTGGCGCGCCCAGCCCTTAAACGATTGAAGAGCGAACTGGATCCCGTTCGCTACAATGGCGCCAGTCTGCTTGGGCTGGCCGGGATCGTGATCAAGAGTCATGGCAGCTGTGACGCCCAGGGCTTTCACTACGCCCTGAGACGCGCGTCTCAGGAGGTGCGCCGTGACTTGCCGAGCCGGCTGCACGCCGAGCTCGACCATCGTCGTTTGGCACGGACGCGCACCCGCTGAGGGTGGGCGTGGTGCCGGGCGGCAGCCAACAAGAGCATAGGTGATCAAGATGACACAACCGCTTGCCCTCATCTTCCCTGGGCAGGGGTCGCAACAGATCGGCATGCTGCGCGATCTCGCCGAACGCTACAGCGTGGTGAGAACCACCTTCGAGGAAGCCTCCGAGGCACTGGGCTATGACCTTTGGCAGGTGGTCCAGGAGGGGCCGGAAGAGTCGCTGAATGCAACGGCATGCACGCAGCCAGCGCTGCTGGCATCCAGCGTGGCCATCTGGCGTGTCTGGCAGGAGCTTGAAGGGCCTCGCCCCGGTGCCATGGCTGGCCACAGTCTCGGCGAGTACAGCGCCATGGTGTGCGCTGGAGCGCTGCCGTTTGCAGAAGGTATTCGTCTCGTGCGTCTGCGCGGCGAGGCCATGCAGCAGGCGGTGCCTGCGGGGCAGGGCGCCATGGCGGCCATACTTGGGCTGGACGACGCTGCGGTAGAGCAGGCCTGTGCGTCCGCCGCTGAAGGCGACGTGGTCTCGGCGGTCAACTACAATGCACCCGGTCAGGTGGTGATTGCGGGCAGCAAGGCGGCCGTAGAGCGTGCCATTGCGGCGTGTCAGGAGGCTGGGGCAAAGCGCGCTATGCCGCTGCCGGTATCCGTGCCGTCTCACTGTGCCTTGATGCGCCCTGCGGCCGAGAAGCTCGAGCAGGCCTTGGCCGAGGTCGAGTTGAAGGCGCCCCGCTATACCGTGATCCAGAACGTGGACGCGCAGGCTCACGCGGACGTGGCGACGCTGCGCACACGGCTGGTCGAGCAGCTGTATCAGCCGGTGCGCTGGGTCTCCTGTGTCGAGAAGATGGTGGCGGATGGCGCTGACGTCTTTATCGAGTGCGGGCCTGGCAAGGTGCTGACAGGGCTGAACAAGCGCATTTCTCGCGGTACGCGTGGGCTGGCGGTGAATGACCCCGATAGCCTTGCTGCGGCGCTTGAGCTGGCGCGTGAGGTGCCCGCGGTTTGACGGTGGCTGACGCCCTGACGCGTCGCCTTTTGGCCCGGCAAGAAGCCGGGCAGCAATGACCAAGCAATGGAAGTGACCATGACAACCGAGCCTAGAGTCGCCCTGATCACCGGAGCCAGTCGCGGGATTGGCCGAGCCATTGCCCACGAGCTGGGTCGGCAGGGTCGCATTGTGATTGGCACCGCCACGTCTGATGCTGGTGCAGACCGCATCGACGCGGACCTCAAGGAGCAGGGCATTCAGGGGGCGGGCCGCCGCCTGGACGTGACCGACATGGCCAGCATCGAAGCACTGATGAAGTCCATCAATGACGAATTCGGTGCGCCGACGATTCTGATCAATAATGCTGGCATCACCCGTGACAACCTGCTGATGCGCATGAAAGAGGATGAGTGGGACGGCGTGCTGGATGCCAACCTGAAGTCCGTCTATCGTCTCAGCAAGGCCTGCCTGCGCGGCATGAGCAAGGCTCGCTGGGGGCGTATCGTGTCGATCAGCTCCGTGGTGGCCACCATGGGCAACGCCGGTCAAAGCAACTATGCTGCCGCGAAGGCTGGCATGGAAGGGTTTACTCGCGCCCTGGCGCGCGAAGTGGCATCTCGGGATATCACGGTCAACGCCGTGGCGCCGGGCTTCATTGCCACTGACATGACCGATGCACTGTCTGACGAGCAGCAGGACAAGCTCAAGGGGCAGGTGCCATTGGCTCGTCTGGGCAAACCCGAAGAGATCGCTGCTGCGGTAGGCTTCTTGACCAGTGAGGGCGCAGGCTATATCACTGGTGAAACCCTGCACGTCAATGGCGGCATGAACATGCGTTAAATGCACGCTCTGCGTGTGTTGCGTCGACCCCAAGGGGTCTATAAACTACCCCGCAGTTTAGTTGCGGAATTAACCAGCTGGTCATCAGAACGGCTAACGTGAACGACTGGAGTATGTCTAAATGAGCACCATCGAAGAGCGCGTGAAGAAAGTTGTAGCAGAGCGCCTGAACGTCAAGGAAGAAGATATTCAGAACTCATCTTCCTTCACCGAGGACCTGGGCGCTGATTCCCTGGACACCGTTGAGCTGGTGATGGCGCTGGAAGAGGAATTCGACACCGAAATTCCTGACGAAGAAGCCGAGAAAATTACCACCGTTCAGGAAGCGATCGACTACGTCAACGCCAACCAGTAAGCCCGTCTCGATACGTCGAGTCGGTCTTGCGGTGGCGGACATGTCCGCTTGCTGAAAGGCCGGGGAGTCGACTCCCCCATGAGCCGCTCTGGTTATTCCAGGGCGGCTTTTGCGTGGTCGGCCAGGTAGCCCCGAACCAGGTTGCCGGGGGGAGCACAGTGGCATCTGTCTCGGGTATAATGCGCGCAACCGACGGTCCCCTGAGGGCAGGGCCGCAATTTCAAGGAAGTCTGGAGGAAAGCTGATGGCTCGCAGAAGGGTAGTGGTGACCGGCCTTGGTCTGGTCACGCCGGTGGGCAACACCGTCAAGGAAAGCTGGGACAGCATTCTGTCCGGCAAGAGCGGTATCGCGCCCATCGAGCACTTCGATGTCAGCGGCTTCAATACCCGCTTTGGCGGCTCGGTGAAGAACTTCGACATCAGCCCCTATCTCAATCCCAAGGATGCCAGGAAGATGGACCTGTTCATCCAGTACGGGATTGCGGCAGGCGCTCAGGCGATTGAGGATGCGGGCATCGAGTGCACCGACGAAAATGCCGACCGCATCGGTGTAGCCATCGGCTCGGGCATTGGCGGCTTGCCAATGATCGAGCACAATCACAACGCGCTGAACAAGAGTGGCGCCCGGCGTATCTCGCCGTTCTTCGTGCCGGGGTCCATCATCAACATGATCTCCGGCAACCTGGCGATTCAGCACGGCTTCCGCGGTCCCAATATTGCCATCACCACGGCCTGCACCACCGGCACTCACAACATCGGCTACAGTGCCCGCACGATTGCCTACGGCGATGCCGATGTGATGGTCTGTGGTGGCGCCGAGATGGCGACCACGCCGCTGGGTCTTGGTGGTTTCTCGGCCGCTCGTGCGCTGTCGACGCGCAACGACGATCCCCAGTCGGCAAGCCGCCCCTGGGACAAGGATCGCGATGGCTTTGTGCTCTCCGACGGCGCTGGCGTGGTGGTTCTGGAAGAGTACGAGCATGCCAAGGCCCGTGGCGCCACCATCTACGCGGAGCTGATCGGTTTCGGCATGAGTGATGACGCCTACCATATGACGTTGCCACCGGAAGATGGTCGTGGTGCGGCGGCCTCCATGGCCAACGCCATCAAGGATGCCGGTATCGATGCCTCCGAGATCAACTACGTGAACGCTCACGGTACCTCGACGCCTGCCGGTGACCTTGCCGAGAGTCGCGCGGTCGAGAAGGTCATGGGTGCGGCGGCCAATCAGGTGGCCGTCAGTTCCACCAAGTCGATGATCGGTCATCTGCTGGGGGCCGCCGGTGCCGTAGAGGCCGTCTTCAGCATCCTGGCGATCCGTGATCAGGCGCTGCCGCCGACCATCAACCTGGACAACCCCCAGGAAGGCTGCGTGCTGGATTACGTTCCGCACACCGCTCGCGATGCCAAGGTGGATGTCACGCTGTCCAACTCCTTTGGGTTCGGCGGCACCAACGGCACCCTGGTGTTCAAGAAGGTGTAATGGAAGAGCCCGTGCTGCCCCTGAGCGATCGGGGGCTTGCTTATGGTGACGGCCTGTTCGAGACGATTCTGGTGCGTGATGGCCGGCCGCTTCTGTGGGCCGAGCACGTGGATCGGTTGCTGCGAGGGTGTCGAGCGCTGAGTCTGCCGCCTCCGGGGTCGGTCGAGCTGATCGACAGCCTGGCATGTTGCGGTCCGGGCTTGGGGGTGCTCAAGCTGGTGTATACCCGCGGTAGCGGTGGCCGAGGCTATGCGCCTCCCCCGTCGGTGAGTCCGCGCCTGGTGTCGACCTGGTCTTCATTCACGCCGGACGCCCGGCGTTGGCACGAGGGCGTGCAGGTGCGCCTCTGCCGGCTGCGGCTGGCCGCACAGCCGGCGCTGGCGGGCATCAAGCACTTGGCGCGTCTGGAGAATGTCCTGGCACGCAATGAATGGCACGACACCGAGATCGCTGAGGGTCTGATGCTGGATGAGCATGGCGCGGTAGTGGAAGCGACCGCCATGAATGTGTTCTTGCGAGCGTCTGAAGAGGCTCCTGTGGTGACGCCGCCACTCGATCGTTGCGGCGTGGCGGGCACGCTGCGCCAGGCCTTGATCACGGCCGGAGCGGTCAGCGAGGCGCCGCTGGACGTCGATCAACTACAGGCGGGAGCGTCGCTGTGGGTGGGCAACAGCGTCCAGGGTGTCTGGCCGGTCAAGCAGCTGTGTGACAGCCAAGGGCGGCAACTATCGCGGTGGACGGTCACGCCGTCCGGTAGCTGCCAGTTTCAGCAGCAGGCGCACGCCCTGTTGGGTTACTGAGATGCCGCTGGCTGTCCCTCCGCTTCCCCCTCATGCGGTGCCAACGGATGTTGACCTGCGTCGAATCGGCGCAACCTGATAAGGAATGATCATGCGCACAGCGCTGAAAGCTCTGTTGATTCTTGTGGTGCTGGGTGCCGCCGCGATGTTTGGTGGTTATCAGTACTGGCAGCAGCGCCTTGGGGCCGAGATTACGCTGGACCAGCCCATGCTGTACGAGGTCTCTCCCGGCGACGGATTCAACCGCGTGGTGAGTGAGCTTGAACAGCAGGGCGTGCTGGCCGATGCCTGGGCCTTCAAGTTGCTGACTCGGATCGAGCCCGATCGCGTGCCGTCGCTCAAGGTCGGCGAATATCTGCTGGAGCCGGGCATGAGCGGCATGCAGGTGCTGGATAAACTGGCCAGCGCCGACGTCGTGACCTATAGCGTGACGATTCCGGAAGGCTGGACCTTTCAGCAGATGCGCGACGCTCTCGACGGTGCCGAAAAGCTGGCCCACCTGACGACCGACATGTCCAGCGATGACCTCATGGCAGAGCTTGGGCGAGAGGGTGATCACCCTGAAGGGCGCTTCTTTCCAGACACCTACACCTATCACAAGGGAGTGTCTGACCTGGAAATCCTGCGTCAGGCCATGAAACAGATGGATGACCTGCTAGCCGGCGCCTGGGCCGAGCGCGACGACGACCTGCCGCTGGCGACGCCGTATGAGGCGTTGATCATGGCATCGTTGATCGAGCGCGAGACCGGTGCTCCCGAGGAACGTCGCGAGATCGCTGGCGTGTTCAAGCGACGGATGGAGCGCGGTATGCGGCTGCAGACGGACCCCACGGTCATCTACGGCATGGGAGAGCGCTATGAGGGCAACATCACCCGTGCCGATCTGCGTGAAGCCACCCCTTACAACACCTATGTCATCGATGGCCTGCCGCCGACGCCCATTGCGCTTCCAGGGCGTGCCGCCATTGAGGCAGCGGTGCATCCGGCCGAGGGCGAGACCCTGTATTTCGTGGCGAAAGGGGATGGCACGCATCATTTCTCGCGGACCCTTCGCGAACACAACAACGCCGTCAACCGTTACATTCGTGGCCGCTGACGATAGCGCCATGGGTTGATCCCCTGTTTCCACTACGGTGCTTCATGACTCACGACAAGCAAGAAAAGGCCGGGTTGCCGCGCGGTCGTTTCATCACCCTGGAAGGAGGAGAGGGGGTCGGCAAGTCCACCAACGTCTCCTTCGTGGTTGCCGAGCTCGAGGCGCGCGGTATCGAGGTGGTGCAGACCCGAGAGCCCGGCGGCACGCCGCGGGCCGAAGCCATACGTGAGCTGCTGCTGGCGGCCGCCGAGGAACCCCTGGACAGCGATGCCGAGCTGCTGCTGGTATTCGCCGCCAGGGCGCAGCACCTCGCTCAGCGGATACGTCCGGCGCTGGCGCGGGGTGCCTGGGTGGTCTGCGATCGCTTTACCGATGCCACCTTTGCCTATCAAGGTGGAGGTCGAGGGCTGTCCTTTGAACGTATTGCGCTGCTTGAGCGGCTGGTGCAGGCGGAGCTGACTCCCGACCTGACGCTGCTGCTCGATATGCCGTTAGAGGTCGCCGAGCAGCGCCTTGCGGCGCGGCTGGATCGCACCAAGACCTCGCGCGATCGCTTTGAACAGGAGCAGCGCGACTTTTTTGAGCGGGTGCGCCTGGCCTATCTCGCGCGGGCTGAGCAGGATTCACGGCGGGTGGCGACCATTGACGCCGACGGCAGTCTGGACACGGTCCAGCAGCGTATCCGCCTGGTGCTGGACGAGCGAGTGCAGCAATGGACGTAAGGCATGCCATGGCCGAGCCAATGCCGTGGCTGATGCCCCGCTGGCAGGAGTTGGTGAGGCTGATGGACAGCGCAAGGCTGCCCCACGCCGTGCTGCTGTCGGGACCTCGTGGGCTTGGCAAGCAGACCCTGGCAGAAGCGCTTATCGCCCGTGCTCTTTGTGCTGCACCTGGCGAGACGGCCTGCGGCCATTGTCACGGCTGTCATATGCTGGCGGCAGGCTACCATCCTGACCTGCTGCGCGTGACGCCTGACGAGGGCAAGCGAATGATCCGCATCGACCCGATTCGTCAGGTCAATGCCTTCGTCTCGCAGACGGCCCAGCAAGGCGGGCGTCGGGTGATCGAGATTCGTCCTGCAGAGGCGATGAACGTGGCCGCCTCAAACGCATTGCTGAAAAGCCTCGAGGAGCCGGGTGAGGACACCCTGTTCGTGCTGGTGTCCGATATGCCGTCCCATTTGTTGCCGACCATTCGTTCTCGCTGCCAGCAGTGGAGCTTGAAGCCCCCCGCGTTGGACGAATGCCTGCCATGGTTGTCCCGTGAGCTTGGCTCCGACGAGGAAGCGCGTTTCTGGTTTCGCGCGGCCGGAGGCTTGCCGCTGGCCGCCCGTGAGCTGGCCGAGCCAGGGTCACGTAGCCTGCGCCAGCAGCTGCATGAAACCTTTGATGCCCTGGTGCGAGGCGCCGAGCCGGTGGCCGAGGCGGCACGCCTGGACCGCCAGGCCATCGATGCCATCCTGTGGTACGGTATCGCCTGGCTCGAGGACTTGATTCGTCTCGGCCTTTCCGGTGAAGCCGCGGAGCTGCGCAACCCGGATCTGGCGCCGCTGTATCGGCAGGCCGTCAAGAATGCCCGGGTCCGGGACTGGTTTCGCCTGCTAGATTACGCCCGTGAGCAGCGTCGGCTGCTGGCCGAGGGGGGCAACCCCAATCCCCAACTGGTGCTCGAAGCCTGGCTGGTGCGCTGGGCTGCCCTGTTGCGCTCCTGAACGGCGTTAACGTGCGTTGATATCACTTTGCCGAGCAGGCGGCGCTCACCTGGTCGGGTGATCCCCGCCTGCTGTCAGTGTCCGACAAGAGATTCCGATGTTCATAGATTCCCATTGCCATCTCGATCGCCTTTCCGAGGATACCCACGGAGGAGATCTCGACGCCGCCCTGGAGGCGGCGCGTCAGCGTGGTGTGCAGCAGTTCCTGGCGATCAGTGTGACCCTTGAGGGAGCGCAGAATCTTGCCGCCATTCGGGCCCGGCATGCTGACGTCGTCATGTCGGTAGGCGTGCATCCGCTGCATTCGGTCGAGCACGAGCCCACGGTTGCCGATATCGTTGCCTGCGCCAAGGCGCATCAAGCGGTCGCGATCGGCGAGTCCGGCCTCGACTATCATTACGACAGCGTACCGGTCGATGTGCAGCGAGAGCGTTTTATTCGTCATCTCAAGGCGGCGACCGAGCTATCTCTGCCGATCGTGATTCATACGCGTGAGGCGCGGGAGGAAACGCTGGCCCTGATGCGCGAGCATAGCGACCCCTCGGTAGGTGGGGTGCTCCACTGCTTCACTGAAGACCTGGATATGGCCAGGGAAGCCGTGCGGCTGGGGTTCTACATCTCGCTGTCAGGGATCGTCACCTTCCGCAACGCCAAGCAGGTGAAAGAGGTGGCCCGCCGGGTTCCTCTCGATCGTCTTTTGATCGAGACCGACAGTCCTTATCTGGCTCCGGTGCCACACCGCGGCAAGCCTAATGAACCGGCCTGGGTGGTCGAAGTGGCCCAGTGTATCGCCGACGAGCGGGGGATCAGTGTCGAGGAGGTGGCCATGCAGACCACCGCCAACTTCTATCGTCTGTTTCCTGCGGCAGCCCCCGAGGCGCCGGAGGAAATCAAGCAGGCCTTACGTGATGCTGGCTTCGTCGAATAGCTGGCCGTCTTCAATGAGTAGCCGCCTGTGTTTATCGAGTAGGCGACTGTCTTCATTGAGTAGCCGCCTGTTTTTATCGAGTAGGCGTTAGGGAGAACACGTTCATGCGACTGGATCACATCCTCCAAGGCATTGCCGAATTTGGCGAGCGTCCGCCGCTGGACGAGTGGGCTCCCGCGCTCAGCGGCGAGATGGATCTGGTCATCGCCCGTGATGGTCGTTGGGTGCACGAAGGCCGTGATATCGAGCGTCCTGAGCTGGTCAGGCTCTTTGCACGCATCCTACGGCGTGAGTCAGACGGTCAGTACTATCTGGTCACTCCGGTCGAGAAGTGGCGAATACGGGTGGAGGACACGGCGTTCGTCGTGGTGGATGCCGACTATGTCGACCCATGCTGGTGGCTGACGACCAATGTGGGCGAGCGTGTGAGTCTGGGGAAAGCGGCGCGGCTGACCCTGACCACCACGCCCATGGGGGAGTGGGTGCCAGAGGTGGGACTGCCGTTCGGACTGAGTGCCCGTCTCGGACGCAACGTGTTCTATCGGCTGGTGGAGCTTGCTGAGGTGAAGGAGGCGGATCTGGGCATCCATAGTGAGGGTGTCTGGCAGCCGTTGGGGCGGCTGGAGGGCGAGTCGCGCTGATGTCTGCTGTTGGTGATAGGTTTCCCTCTTCTTCCGCGGACGCTCAAGCGGGCACGCTGTGGTCGACGCTAACCCCGGAGCAGCAGGCCGTGGTGTCACATCAGCGCGGTCATGCCAGGGTGGCGGCGGTCGCCGGTGCCGGCAAGACCACCACGCTGGTCGCCAGGGTGTTGCACCTGCTGGCCGGTGGCGCCCAGGCTCGGCGCATGATGGTGCTGATGTTCAACCGAGCCGCGCGGGAAGACTTCCAGCAGCGCTTGGCCGCGATGGCGCCGGCGGGTATCGAGTTGCCCGAGGTGCGTACCTTCCATTCCCTCGGCCATCGACTGACGTCCAGTCTGGTGCGCTGGGGCGCCTTGCCTCGACGGGAACTGCTGACCGCCGACTGGCAGCAGGAGCGGCTGTTACGTCAAGCGACCCTTCAGGCCCTGGAAGACGTCGACGAAGACCGCGACGCGGCGCTGGAGCCAGATCGCATCGAGGAGCTGGCGCATTTCTGCGCGCTGGCCAAGGCCGAGGTCATCGAGCCCCAGTTACTGTATGAGCGACTCGAGCTTGGCGATGGAACCCGCCATTTTGTCAGTGCCTTTCACTGTCTCGAAACCCTGATGGCCGACAATGGCGTCATGACCTACTCGGATCTGCTGTTCCGTCCCTTGCTGGCACTGGAAGGAGACGAGGGGCTGCGTCGCCGCGTGCAGGGGTTTCTCGACCACGTCATCATTGATGAATACCAGGACATCAATGCCGCCCAGCAGCGGTTGCTGGCAGTGCTCGCCGGTGCCCGGGCAGATGTCATGGCCGTGGGGGATGCCAACCAGTGCATCTATGAGTGGCGAGGGGCGCATCCCGACGCCATGCTCGATAACTTTACCCAGGTATTTGGCGCGGCGACCGACTACCCGCTGTCCACCACCTTTCGTCATGGTCATGCCCTGGCCCTGGCCGCCAATCATGCCATTGCCGGCAATGGCCGGGGGGCGGATCAGCTGTGTATTGCCGGGCCCAGCACGCCGCAGACTAGCCTGTCGGTGGCCCGAGGCGCGAGTGCCTTTCTGGAGACACTGGCGGCGTGGCAGCAGCAGGGCCGCTGTCTCAGCGATGCCTGCCTGCTGGTGCGCAGCTGGACCCTGTCGGTGCCTTTGCAGCTGGCGCTGTTGCGAGAAGGCATTCCCTTTCGCCTGGCCCGTGAAGACCGGTTCGTCTTTCGGCTTCCGTTGGTCGAGGCCCTGGCCGGTTATCTATCCCTTGCCCTGTGGCCGGAGCAGCTGCGCGATCCTGCCGCGTTGATGCCGATGTTCGCCCAGCCGACCTGCTTTGTGCCCCGGGAGGTGCTGTCCTCGCTGGTACATCGCCTGGCCGAGACTCAGGCTTGGCCGGGGCCGGGCGATGCTTTGCTTGAGCGGCTCAAACCTCATCAGAAGCGCACGCTGAAGCGTCGCTGGGCGCTGCTGTGCGAGCTGCCTCGACTGTCGCGCCTGAGTGCGGATGCGCTGCTGGAGCACGTTGTCGCCGAAGTCGAGGCCGAAAAGGTGCTCAAGCGAGCCGCATCGCGACGTGACAAGGGCGAGGAGGACGTGCGCCTGCTCGACGTGCTGATCGAGCAAGCGCGCGAGGTCAAGGACGTCGCCACCTTCATCGAGCTGTTGCGACGACCGGTGGAAAACCAGGAACAGGGCGTGCTGATCAATACCGTGCATGGCGCCAAAGGACTGGAATGGCCGTTGGTGATCGTCGGCTCCGTCAATGAAGAAGACTTCCCGCACTACAGTCGCGACAACCCGCTATCGCCTCAACGACTCGAGGAAGAGCGTCGCCTGTACTACGTCGCCATTACCCGCGCCATCGAGCGGCTGGTCGTGTTGCATGATGGTGGCGACCACCGGCCGAGTCGTTTCATTCAGGAAAGCGCCTGCCAGGACGCCAGCGCGGTGGCCGAGGCTCTGTATGCTGGCACCAGTGAAGCGCCGCCGGCACCGTCGGAGCCTCTCAAGGTGGCGGCGCCGGCTCTGATCCAGCGCTACCTGGCGGCAATCGGTCAGAGCCTGACGCTCTCCGCGGCGGAGCGGGCCCGCGCTGACGGCGAGTATCGTGTCGGTGAGCGTGTTCGCCATGGGGTCTTTGGTGACGGCGAGGTCGCCGTCGTCGAGGGAGATCCTGCCAATCCGGTCATCGAAGTGCGTTTTGACCACGCCGGCAAGCGCCGACTGATCGCTCGCCGTGCCCCCATCGAGCGGCTGGGCCATCCCGCCTGAGCGCCGTCTTCCAAGGGTGACGCTAGCCTGTGACGTTGGCGTTATGGACGGCAACGCCTATGCTGTCGGTTCCTTTGTCGAAACGGAGTTCGCCATGGTGCATCCATTGATCGATGCGGAGACCCTGCGCCAGGCGCTGGAAAGCGAGACACCGCCGCTCGTGCTGGACTGTCGGGTTCGGCTTGGAGATCCCCTGGCTGGCGCGGCGTTGTGGCGACAGGCCCACGTGCCGGGTAGCCTGCATCTCGACCTGGACCGTGATCTATCCGGTCCGGCCGACGGTCCTGGCGGGCGGCACCCGCTGCCCACCCAAAGCGATTTTGCCGCCTCCCTGCAGCGGCTCGGGGTATCGCCACAGCAGCCGCTGGTAGTGGTGGATGACACCTCCGGTCAGCTGGCCGCTGCACGGGCCTGGTGGATGCTGTCGATATGGGCGGGTCACCCCCATGTCAGGCTGCTGGATGGCGGCCTGGGCGCCTGGGAAGAGATTGCCGGGGACTGGGAGGTTGGCGAGGCTGCTCCGCGGGAGCCGTCGAGCTGGCAGCCTGAGTTCGACACCAGCGGCATCGTCTCCCTGAATGAGCTGGTGGCAAGCGAGGTGCTGAAGGTGGATGCCAGGGCAGGAGAGCGGTTTCGCGGTGAAGTGGAGCCGCTGGATCCCCGCGCGGGCCACATACCCGGCGCCGTCAGCCGGCCCTGCAGCCTGAATCTGGACGAACATGGACGCTTCAAGCCGGCCGAGGCGCTCGACCGCGAATTGCCCCAGGCCGATAGCATCGTCGCCTATTGCGGTTCTGGGGTGACCGCCTGTCATAACCTGCTGGCCTATCGGCTTGCCGGACGTCCGCTGCCCCGGCTCTATGTCGGTTCCTGGAGCGAGTGGAGCAGCGATCCGGCGCTGCCCGCCGAGGTAGGCCCGTCAGCATCACCATCGCCGGACTGACGTGGGATGGTGAGCGCTGACGGGGCAGGCGAGGGCGTCAGTAGGAGGGTGTCAGGAGGAGGGCGACCGGGGGGCTGAACTGGCCGGTACCTCGTCGCCAGGGCGCCGTTCTAGTCGCGCCAGCAGCATGGCGTTGGCGGTGTTCCCCATCACGTTCAAGGCGGTGCGGAAGCCATCGGTAAAGCGGTCCACGCCGGCCACGACCGCAACGCCCTCCAGCGGCAAGCCTGCGGCAGACAGCACCGTGCTCATGGCGACCAGGCCAGCACCGGGCACTCCGGCGGTGGAGAATGACACCAGCAGGCCGGTCGCAAAGATTGTGGCCGCCAGCGTAAGCGTGATGTCGACTCCGAACAGCTGGGCAACGAACAGCGCGTTGAAGCCTTGCAGCACCGCAGCACCATCACGCTTGAGCGCCGTGCCGAAGGGTAGGGCAAAGGCGCTCAGCTGACTGGGTGCGCCGTAATCTCTGGCGTTGTTGAGGGCGATGGGTAGGGTGGCATTGGAACTTGCCGTACCCAGGGCGAAGCTCAGCGCCTCGCCGAAGTGGCGCAGGTAGGCCAAGGGGCGCGCTCCGGCAACGGCCAGCAGCGCCAGATAGAAGACCGCCATGGCCGCAATGGCCGCAAGCAGACCGATGACGTAAAGCCCCAGTTTCAATAGCAGGTCGAAGCCTTGGGTCGCCACCACCGAGGCGATCAAGGCAAACACCCCGATCGGGGCCAGGCGCAGCACCATCGACAGGATCTTCAGGGTGATGTCGTAGCCGCTCTGCAGCACGTCGATCAAGGGCCGGCTCTGCTCCGGTAGCTGGCGTGCAGCAATGCCAACCATGGCCGCTGCTAGGATGATCTGCAGCAGGTTGGCCTGGGCCAGAGCTTCGAAGGGATTTTTCGGTACCAGGCCCACAAGCCATTGGGCGAGGGGCGTTGGGTCCCTTGCCTCGATGCTGGCAGAGCCGGCGCCGTCGACGCCGAGGCCAGGTGTCAGCCAGGCGGCGACCCCCATGCCGATGGCCAGAGCGACGGCGCTGGTGACAACGTAAAGCAGCAGCAGTTTGCCGGCGTAGCGGCCAACGTTCTCGCTGCGATCCACCTGGGTGAAGCTCAGTACCAGAGCGCAGAAGACCAGAGGTACCACGATGAACTGCAGCAGGCGCAGGAAGATCTGGCCCAAGGGGGTCAGCAGCTGGGTATCCAGCGCCGCCGCGAGCTCAGGAATGAACAGATTGATACCACCGCCGGCCACGATCCCGAGGATCAGGGCCAGCAGTATTTGACGGGTATGGGCCATGCTATCTCCCGGTGAAGAGGTTCGAGTTGGGGCTCAGCCCCCGAGTGGCGAGCAAGCCAGTCGTCTACAGAGGTGGCTCTGGCTCAGCGTTGAGGGCGTCTGGCCCAGATGAGCGGGGGCACACTATTGAGTGCCGCCAAGCGCTTGGCAAGCGTTCCAATAGACCGATTTGTTATGACGTTAATGTCTTGTCACGAAACAAAAAAGCGGACGGGGTTTGCCCGTCCGCTGATGTCTTGCAGTGCCGCCTAAGCCGAGCGTCACATATTCGGGTAGTTGGGCCCACCGCCGCCCTCTGGGGCGACCCAGGTAATGTTCTGGGCAGGATCCTTGATGTCACAGGTCTTGCAGTGCACGCAGTTCTGGAAGTTGATCTGGAAGCGTGGGCTGCCGTCTTCACCTTCGACCACTTCGTAGACACCGGCCGGGCAGTAGCGCTGTGCGGGCTCGGCGTACTCGGGGAGATTCTTGTGAATCGGAATGGCCGGGTCGGTCAGGCGCAGGTGGCAGGGCTGGTCTTCCTCGTGATTGGTGTTGGAGAGGAACACCGAGGACGATTTGTCGAAGGACAGCTTGCCATCCGGCTTGGGGTAGTCGATCTTCTCGAACTGACTCGCCGGCTTGAGTGCAGCGTGATCCGGCGTGGTGTCATGCACGCGTGGAAGCTTGCCGCCAAGAAGCTGATCAACGAAGTTGTAGGCGCCGCCGCCGACGGTGCCATACTTGTGAATGGCGGGGCCAAAGCTGGCGCTTTGCTCGAGCTCCTTGTAGGCCCAGCTGTCCTGCCAGCGGTGCTCGAAAGTGCTCAGCTCGTCGCCACCTTCAGAGGCCTGTGCCAGGGCGTCAAAGACGCTTTCGGCCGCCACCAGGCCGGACTTCATGGCGGTATGGATGCCCTTGATCTTGGCGAAGTTCAGGGTGCCGGCGTCGCAACCGATCAATAGACCACCCGGGAAGGTCATCTTGGGCAGGCAGTTGAGCCCGCCCTTGGCAATCGCGCGGGCGCCGTAGGCCACTCGCTTGCCTCCCTGCAGATGTTGGCTCAGCACGGGATGGTGCTTCATGCGCTGGAATTCATCGAAGGGCGAGAGGTAAGGGTTCTGGTATCCCAGGTCCATGATCAGGCCGACGACGACCTGCTGATTCTCGGCGTGGTAGAGGAACCAGCCGCCATGACTGTCCTTGTCGAGAGGCCAGCCAGAGCCATGCAGGACGAGGCCGGGTTGGTGCTGCTCGGCGGGCACATCCCACAGCTCCTTCAGGCCAATGCCGTAGTGCTGGGGGTCCTTGCCGGCATCAAGCTGGAACTCGCGAATCAGGCGTTTACCAATGTGGCCCCGTGCGCCCTCTGCAAACAGCGTGTACTTGGCCCGCAGTTCCATGCCGGGCATGTAGCCGCCTTTTTCGCTGCCGTCTGCGGCGACCCCCATATCGCCAATAAGAATGCCGCGGACCACACCATCCTCGACGATGGCGTCCTGTGCGGCGAAGCCGGGGAAGATTTCCACGCCCAGTGATTCGGCTTGCTCCGCCAGCCAGCGGCAAAGATTGCCGGCGCTGATGACATAGCGGGTCAGGTCGCCACCGGTGTTGTGCATGGACTTAGGCACCAGCGCGTTGGGCAGTTTCTGGGCCTTCTCGGCGTCCTTGAGCAAGTAGACTTCATCGCGGGTGGCTGGAGTGGACAGCGGAGCGCCGCGCTCCTCCCAGTCGGGGAACAGTTCAAACAGGGCGCGGGGCTCGAGCACTGCACCGGAAAGAATATGAGCGCCGACCTCTGAGCCTTTCTCGACAACGCACACCGTAAGTTCCTGCTCTGCCTCATTGGCTTGCTGCATCAAGCGGCATGCGGCGGCGAGGCCAGAGGGGCCGGCGCCAACGATGACCACATCAAACTCCATGGTGTCGCGTTCTACTTGTTCTGACATCTGGTGCTTTCCTCCTCAGGAAGACGCCGGCTGCCACCAACGTCTTACAGATTTTAAACGGTCGTTTGCTTCACGGTATAACTCATGATAGGCATAATAGCGTCGTCAGGTCATCCTTACGATGGTCGACTGTTGGCACAGCGCAGGGTGCCTTGCTGGGGATTGTTGCGCACGGCCGGGCTGTGGCACATTGAAGGAGCCGCTGCAGGCCCTATCAAACGCTTGCGTGAAGCGCCGCGACCTCGGGGCCGAGTCCACGCAGACGCCGGAATGAAAGGCGTTGGCGCGCTGGAGCGAGGTTGTTGGTGGGCCACGACGACGGTGGGAGAGGACCCGGCAGCGCTGTGTCAGGCAGGTAGCGGATGCTGCCCAGGGTGTTGCGTTATGCGCTAACTCCATGAGTGCATAGCGAAATGTTCTTGAATCGGCGGCTTGATGCAAGACGTCGAAGGGTGAGTCGATAGATAGTCGGCTCGCCGGTGTAGCGCTCAAGTGTGCAGAGGAAGCGTCGGTAGCGGGGAGTGCCCCAACGGCGTCGGGGTCAGGGCAGCGCCTGGTGCTCGGCCGTGCTGTATGTCGGCGAGCGTGGCGGCTCCGTCGGGGGCGACACACCGTGCCAGCGTTTTCTTGAGGATTCCTTCCTTTTATTCAGGGTTCCCCAGTGAACCAAGTGAGGACGACATGAAAGTACTCGTCGCGGTCAAACGCGTCATTGATTACAACGTCAAGATTCGCGTCAAGCCGGACGGCAGTGATGTGGACCTGACCAACGTCAAGATGGCCATGAATCCTTTCTGCGAAATCGCCGTGGAAGAGGCCGTCCGACTCAAGGAGCAGGGCGTAGCGACCGAAGTCGTGGCGGTGACCGTTGGTCCCAAGGCGGCCCAGGAGCAGCTTCGCACCGCCTTGGCGTTGGGAGCTGACCGTGCCATTCACGTCGAGAGCGACGAGCGAGTGGAATCCCTGGGCGCCGCCAAGGCGCTGGCCAAGGTGGTCGAGAAGGAGGCGCCGCAGCTGGTGATTCTTGGCAAGCAGGCCATCGATTCCGACAACAACCAGACCGGCCAGATGCTGGCGGCCCTGACGGGCATGCCTCAGGGTACCTTCGCGTCCGCGGTGGAAGTGGACGGTGAGACACTGAAGGTGGTGCGCGAGATTGACGGCGGACTGCAGACCGTTGCGCTCAAGCTGCCGGCCGTCATGACGACCGACCTGCGCCTGAACGAGCCGCGCTACGCCAAGTTGCCTGACATCATGAAGGCGAAGAAGAAGCCCCTGGACGTGCTGACCCCGGCAGAGCTCGGAGTCGAGGTGGCCAGCGGGCTTACCCTGCTCAAGGTCGAGCCGCCGGCCGAGCGCCAGGGCGGTGTCAAGGTAGGCTCCGTGGATGAGCTGGTCGACAAACTGAAGAACGAAGCGAAGGTGATTGCATGAGCATCCTGGTTCTCGCAGAACATCATGACGGTCAGCTGGCTGACGCCACCGCCCACGTGGTTGCTGCTGCTCAGGCCATCGGTGGCGACATCGATGTGCTGGTGGCGGGTCGGGATCTGGGCAGTATTGCCGAGGCAGCGGCCAAGCTGGACGGCGTGGCGCGGGTGCGGGTCGCCGACAGCGAGGTCTTTGCCCATCAGCTGGCCGAGCCTCTGGCGGACCTGTTGGTCTCCCTGGCGGATGATTACAGTCACGTTCTGGCGGCGGCCTCCACCACCGGCAAGAACGTGCTGCCACGCTTGGCGGCATTGAAGGACGTTGCGCAGATCTCCGAGATCATCGCGGTGGAAAGCGCCGATACCTTCAAGCGCCCGATCTACGCAGGCAACGCGATCGCGACCGTCCAGAGCGGCGACGCGCTGAAGGTGATTACCGTTCGTTCCACCGCCTTCGACGCTGTGGCGCAGGAAGGCAGTGCCAGCGTGGAAGCAGTCGACGCCGCTGTCGATAACGCACTGTCGAGCTTTGTCGGCGAGGAGCTGGCCAAGAGCGACCGTCCCGAGCTGGGTGCCGCACGAGTGGTCGTCTCCGGCGGCCGCGGTATGGGAAGCGGCGAGAACTTCAAGATTCTCGATAGCGTTGCCGACAAGCTGGGTGCTGCCATCGGTGCCTCGCGTGCGGCCGTGGATGCGGGCTTTGTCCCCAATGACATGCAGGTCGGCCAGACCGGCAAGATTGTCGCGCCGGATCTGTACATTGCCGTAGGCATCAGTGGCGCCATTCAGCACCTGGCGGGGATGAAAGATTCCAAGGTCATTGTGGCGATCAACAAGGATGAGGAAGCCCCCATCTTCCAGGTCGCCGACTACGGCTTGGTGGCGGATCTGTTCGAAGCGATTCCGGAGCTCGACAGCAAGCTGTAAGCGCACTTTCTGTGCGCCTGGTACGACGCCGCGGCCATTGGGCCGCGGCGTTTTTTTTGGCGCTGGCGCCGCAGCAGGGGACGGGCTCAGCAGCGGGGGCAGATCGCGTGGCCTGCTGTACCCGAGGCTCCTGCGGGGACGACAGGACAGCCGGCAGCGCTCCTGGAGGCTTGCCGGATGTCTGCAGGCTCGGCCTAGGCTGTGCAGCACCGCAACTCCAGGGGATGGAGTTTGGCGATTGATGCGCCGACGGTACTGGGCTGGAGGGGCATCTGGTCAGGGGGAAGCGGGGTATGTCCTTGTCTCGCATTGATAACTATTCGTGTTTCGGGTACTGTCTCTGCATTTGACGCGGCACGTCGATCCGACCGGGATGCGGCGAGCGAGACGGTATGGCGGAGGCCGAGGAATGGCGAAGACAGATCTGCGGGCATGGCTCAATGTCGGCACGGCAAGCTCAGGGCGAGCGGCGGTCAGCGCAGTGGCGTTGATGGTGGGGCTCGGCGTGAGTGGGGCAGCATGGGCGCAGTCAGAGCAGGCCAGTGGCGATGGTGAGGCCTTGGAGGCGCAGCGCACTCAGGCCGAACTGCAGCAGCGTATCGACGCTGCCGACGAAACGGTTCGCGAACGCATCGCCGAGCTGCGTCAGGCCGAACAGGAAGCGGAGCGTCTGGCGGCTTACAACGATTCGCTGGCGCCCCAGCTCGAGCGGTTGGCCACTACCCTGGACGAGCGCCGGGCGGGCATGGCCACCATGTCGGCGACCAGAGAAGCCTTGCCGGGTGTGCTCAGCGAGATGACCGAGCGTCTGGACCGATGGGTAGAGCAAGACATTCCCTTTCTGCACAGCGAGCGTAGCGCCCGGGTGACATCACTCGAGAACAGTCTGTCGAGTCCACAGCTGTCTAGCGCTGAAAAGCTGGAGCGGGTGGTCGCGGCCTGGCAGGCCGAATTGGCCTATGGGCGCGAGCTGGATGCATGGCGCGGCACCCTTGAGCAGGCAGATAGTCGTCGCGAGGTGGACTATCTGCGTCTGGGGCGGGTCGGCTGGTACTACCTGACGCCTGACGGCCATGAGGGCGGCGTGTGGCAGCAGGGCGAGTGGCAGCCTTTGAGCGCCGCGCAGCGCGATCAGGTCGAGAAGGGAATGCAGATTGTTCGTGATCAGCGTGCCCCGGACTTGCTCGAACTTCCCCTGTCACAATTAGGCGAGGAGGCCAACTGATGTTCTCTCCGATGAATGGCTCTCGTCATGGCGACGCCCACACCCGCAATGCGGGGGGAGTCGTGTCCCGCCCGTCCATGGCATGGTGCCGCACAGCGTTGGTGGCGACGCTGTTGTCGACCGTCTCGCTGGCGGCGACTGCGCAGCAGAATAATGAGCAAGCACAGCAGGATAATGGCCAGGCGCAGCAGAATAGTGAACAGACGCAAGTCGGCGAGCTGCCGCTCGCCACGTTCAAGCTAGAGCGTGAGGCCGCAGAGGCACGTGATCGAGAGCGCCTGGCTGGGCTCGTAGATGACAGCGAGGCGCTTGCCGCCGCTCTTGCGGACGCGCAGCAGCGCCGCGACGCCGCCCGCGCCGAACGCGAGAGGCTGGAGTCCGACATGGCCGAGACTCGCGCTGCGTTGGACGAGATCTCCGCCGCGCGAGACGCCGAGGGAGGAGACTTGACCGCGGTATTTTCCGCGGTGGCAGGTGCCACTGGCGAGCTACGAGATGAGCTGGGCCAGAGCTGGCTGACGTTAGGTGCCGAGACAGCGTTGCCGCCGCGTCTCGACGATGAGGCGATTCTCACCGTCCAGCATATCGAGGCGCTTGCCGATAGCCTGATGGGCATGACCGCAGAGACTGCCAAGGTGCGTCAGATAGAAGCGCCGGTGGCGGCATCCAATGGCGAGGTCGCCAGTCGTCCGGTGACCCGGGTGGGTGATCTGATGGCATTTTCTCAGGGCGAGCTGCTGGAACGGGTTGGCGAAGAGGGTCGCCTGGCGGCGGTGGAGCACACGCCGACGGCGGTGCGTAAAGCACTGACCGCCTACCAGGCCGGGGAGTCCGCCAACCTGCCCGTCGACCCTGCTGACGGTCGCGTTGTCGAGGCACTGTCGCGACAGCCCAGCCTGGTTGAGCGCTTCCACCAGGGCGGAGCGGTCGGCTATGTGGTCGTGGCGCTTGGCGTGCTGGGGCTGCTGGTAGCGGTTGGCCAGTACCTCTATCTGCTGAGGGTCAGCGTGACGACTCGACGTCAGCTCTCCAGCATGGAAAGCCTGCGCTCCGACAACCCGCTCGGGCGCGTGCTGTCCCGTTTCCACGCCTTTGGTGCAGATCATGCGCCCGAGGCGCTGGAGGCGCGCCTGGACGAGTGTCTGCTGGCGGAACAACCTCGCCTGGAGCGCGGCCAAGCGCTGGTCAAGATGCTGGCGGCGGTGGCCCCGTTGCTCGGCCTGCTGGGTACGGTGACGGGGATGATCGTGACGTTCCAGTCAATCACGGTGTTTGGTACTGGAGATCCCCAGCTGATGGCGGGGGGTATCAGCCAGGCGCTGGTGACCACCGTGCTGGGCTTGATCACTGCGGTGCCTCTGCTGTTTGCCCACACTGCGCTGTCGTCACGTTCACGCTCGCTGATCGGCACGATGGAAGGAAAGGCCAGTGCCGTGTTGGCTGACCGTCTGGAAACTCGCGCGGCGCCGGTGAGTGGGACCTCCACACAGCAGCAAGGAAGCAGGCAGCATGCCGACTCACCCCTGGCTTGAGCCCCTTTATTGGCTAGTCGACGCCGGTGGGCCAGTGCTGGTGGGTATCGCCGTGGTCGCCATGCTGCTGTTTTCGGTCGGGCTCGAGCGCTGGTGGTTTTTCCGCTTTCACTATCGCCCCGCGCGGGCCGCGCTGATGCGGCGCTGGGTAGAACGTCATGATCATGTCAGCTGGAGCGCTCGCACCCTGCGTGAGACCTGGGTGACGGAGTTGATTCGGCGTCTGCGTGGACCGCTGCCCTGGCTCAAGCTGCTGGTGGTGATCTGCCCGCTGCTGGGCCTTCTTGGCACGGTGACCGGCATGATCACGGTGTTCGACAGCCTGTCCCTGGCGGACAGCAATCAGGCCCGAGCCATGGCGGATGGGGTGGCGAGAGCGACGCTCCCGACGTTGACCGGCATGGCGGTGTCCGTGGTCGGCCTGCTGTTTATCACACGACTCGAACATATTATCCGGCGCGAGGATCAGCGGTTGCATGATCGCCTGGCCCGTGCCGCGGAGGACGCACATGCGTAGACGTCGACTGTCCGCCGGCGCCGAAGAATCCAGCGAGGTCAATCTGACCCCCATGCTGGATGTGGTCTTCATCATGCTGATCTTCTTCATCGTCACCACCAGCTTCATCAAGGAGAGTGGTGTCGAGATCGAAAGGCCAGAGTCATCGGCCGCGTCGGCAAGGCCTGACGTGCAGGTGCTGGTGGCCATTACTCCGGAGGGAGCCCTCTGGGTCGATGGGCAGCCCGTGGATATTCACCGTGTAGGCACGACAGTGGCCGGCATGCTGTCTGATGACGGTTCCGTGGTGATACAGGCGGATCGTAACGCGGCGACCGGTGTGCTGATCGAGACCATGGACCGTTTGCGTGATGCTGGCGTGGACAAGGTCGCGGTAGCGGCGGAGAGGAGCTCCGACGCATGAGGCGAGTGGGAGCCCTGATCGCGGGAGGCCTGTTGACGCTGGCACTGTTTGCGCTGCTGGCACTCCTGGTGTTGCCGCCGGAGTCGGAGCCTGAGCTGAGAGAAGAGATCACGCTGTCGCTGGCCGAGCCGGTGGCACCCCAGGCAGAGGCGCCGGCGGAGTCATCAGCGGCATCGTCGGCAGCGCCACCGCCGCCGCCCCCGGTGCAGGCCGCACCAGCGCCCCCTGCGCCGGCGCAATCGGCAGTCAGCGAAATACGCTTGCCGGACCCGGAAGTGGTGCCGCCCAAGCGGGAGGTCCAGACCCTGGACAGTCGCTTGCCGGAGCTGACAGAAACGCCGCCGGAGCCCAAGCCGCAGCCGCGACCAGAGCCTCAGCCTGAGCCCCAACCTCGCCCCGAGCCAACACCGCAGCCGGTGGCGACCCCGGCACCTTCGCCTTCGCCCACCCAGGCGTCCAGCGGCAGCGGCAGTGCCGCCAGCGCGGGGGCCGGGGCAGCAGCGCCCGCGTCCAATGAGCCGGTCGATGTGGGGACGTCAGCCCGTGCCACGCGCAAGGTGCCGCCGGAGTATCCGCGTCGGGCGCAGCGTCGGGGACTCGAAGGTTACGTGGTCATGCAGTTCATTATTCGTTCCGACGGCAGCGTCGATCGCGGCAGCATTCAGGTGGTCGATGCCAGTCCGCGAAGAGTGTTTGAGGACGCCGCACGGCAAGCCATTGCAGGCTGGCAGTTCGAGACCGCCTCCGGCCTGCGCCGGGCGCGCCAGCGTCTCGAGTTCCAGTTGAGGTAACGCCGGTGATGAAACCAGCAAGCGAGGTAGCCATGTCGACAACACCGCTGGCGGGACGAGCCCTGCGCAGTTTGCTGTCCATTGCAGTGGGGGCAGCGCTGCCTGTAGCAGCGTCGACCGCGCTAGCCGCACCGACCCTGTCAGGGGGCATCATTGCCGATCTCAAGGGGCTCGAGCAGCAACTTGCAGATGATCCATCTGCGGTTGAGGACAAGGCCGAAAGCCAGGCTCAGCGGCTCAGTGCCGGCAATGCGGCGGATCGCTGGGCGGCTGCCTTGTACCTGCAGCTCGCGGCAGGGGCCGAGTCCGCCCAGGGGCGGCATCAGCAGGCCGCAGAACATCTTGCCGCAGCACGGGAACTCGACGGAATAGAGGCGCAGCAGCGTGACCGCTGGCAGCGCCAGGAAGCCGAACTGCGCATCCAGGCAGGCCAGTCGTCTCGCGCGGCGGTGCTGCTCGAGGACTGGCTCCAACGCCATCAGGACAGCGATGCACTATGGCTGATGGCCGAACTGGCCGCCGAGCAGGAAGCGTGGGACGAGGCCGCAGACTGGGTCGAGCGGGCCAGGCAGCAGGATGCCGACCCGACGGCTGAACGCCGGCAGTTCGCCGGCGCCGTCATGCAGCGCAGCGGCCGGCTGGATCAGGCATTGGCGGACCTGGAGGCTGCCTTGGCTGATCACCCCGCCAATAGCGAGGGCTGGCGGCGCGCGGCGGCCATGGCTCAGCGTCTGGGACAGCCGCAGCGGGCTGCTGCATTGTGGGAGTCTGGCTGGCGCCATGGTGCGCTATCCGGGAGTGATGACCTGGAGCAGCGCATCCAATTGCACTTGGCGGCAGGTACGCCCGCCCGCGCGGCTGAGCTGCTGGCCATGGCCATTGAGCAGGGTGTCCTTGAGGCCACCGAGAGCCGTCAGCGCCAACTGGCCGAAGCCTGGTTTCGTGCCCGCGATCGCCAGCGTGCCCTGGCCGCCTGGCAGGCATTGGCCAGCGACCATGACCGGGGTAGCGACTGGCTGCGCTTGGGACAGATTGCCGCAGCCTGGGGGCAGGAGTCCGTCGCGGTAGGGGCGCTGAAGCGAGCGCTCGAAAAGGGAGAAACCGACGCAACGTCTTGGTTGGCGGCACTTTCCGAGGAGACTCCACCAGCGGACGAAGGCTCTGACATGGGCGGCACAGACAGCTGAGCGATCGCCGCCCGCAGCGCGATTGGGTTGTCGACGATCAGCGTTCAACCGTAGACTTTGCGCATGAAAACACTTCGAAGCCCTTTATTACTGGTCGTTGTTCCAACGGCTGCGATTATCGTGCTGGCGGCGGCGATCTTTGGCTCCCAGGCGCTGTCGGACAGTCGCCTCGATGACGACGCTCGGCGTGCCTTGGCCTCGGCGCTGGGCACTTCCTCTTTCATCGAGCTGGCTCAGTTGCAGGAAGTACGCTATGGCTACGGTCTATGCGGCTCCTATCGCCTGTCACCCGAGCAAGGGTTTGCGTCCTTCTACATGGACACCACGACGGGGGACGTTGAGCTAGACGTCAATTCTCGTCGTTTCAACACGCATTGTGGTCTGTCAGCGCTCTGCTGACAGGCGATGCAGTGCTTCCCAGGTGTCAGCCCTGATGCCGTCTTTGCCCATCGTCTGGAGTTCTCCCATGCGTTTCATGTCTGCTGCTGTGTCTCTTGGTCTTGCTGGCCTGTTGCTGGCTACTCCTGTCGTTGCCGCTGAGCTGGAGATCAGTGACGCGCGTCTTCGCGCGCTGCCTGGAGACAGGCCTGGCGCCGGCTACTTCCAGCTGCATAATCCGGGCGAAGCGGCTGTCGCCGTGGTAGGCGCCGAGACCGATGCCTACAAATCGGTGGAACTGCACATGAGCATGGAACAGGACGGCATGGCCATGATGCACGGTGTCGAGCGCTTCGAGGTGGGGCCGGGCGAGACGCGAGAGTTTGCGCCGCAAGGCTACCATCTGATGTTTATGCAGCCCCAGGCGACCCTCAACGTCGGAGACAATGTCGACGTGACGCTGTTGCTGGAAGGTGGGGGAGACGTCGCGGCCACCTTTGAAGTGGTGTCTCCGGCAGCGCTCTGACATCTCGGGTCATTGCACGGGCTCTGGGTTGCCACGCAAGCAATTTCCAGCGGTGGTGGCCCGCCGTCGCCTGGGTTATGACGTAGTTATGATGTAGTTATGACGTGGTGATGACGTAATGATGCTAGGCATGGGGGTAGGATGACGTCGTTTGGGAAGCGCGCCTTGGGGGTGTGTCTTGGGCTAGGGTGGCTTGCGCTCGCGGGCTGCGAGGATGCCAATTGGCGTGGCACGGACATTTCGGAGACCATGCCGCCGTTGGACTTCGAGCTGGTCAGCGAAAGTGGCACTCGGATCAATGAAGGGGATGTCGCCGGCGACACGGTGCTCGTCTATTTCGGCTTCACCCATTGTCCCGATGTCTGCCCGACCGCCTTGGCGCGCCTGTCCGCCGCACTGCGGGAACTGGACGAAACGGTTCGCGAGGATGTCACGGTGCTGTTCGTCTCGGTGGATCCCGAGCGCGATACTCCTGAGGTGCTAAAGGCCTACACCGAGGCCTTTGGCCCCCGCTTTGTCGGCGTCACCGGGGACAAGGCCGCCTTGGACGAGGTCACCAATCGTTATCGTGTCAGCTATCGACTGGGGGAGCCAGAGGCGGATGGTAGCTACGACGTTGATCATTCCAGCGCCATCTTTGCCTTCGATGCCGGTGGTGATGCTCGGCTGTTGATGCGCGACAGCGACTCGGTAGAGGCCATCGCGGCGGATATTCGTCGCCTGGCGCAGCAGGGCTAGCCCGCGCTAGCAAGCCGCTACACGCCGCTACATGAAAAGGGCCGCCCGGTGGGCGGCCCTTTTCTGCCATGCAACAGATATCGCCAGCGGCGCCAGGTACTGCCTACAGGTCAAACTCGGTCCACACTGGCGCATGATCGGACGGCTTTTCCATGCCGCGCAGGTCATAGTCGATGCCGGCCTGGGTGGCGCGTTCGGTGAGGCTTGAGGTGGTCAGGATATAGTCGATTCGCAGGCCGCGCTTGGGCTCACGATCAAAGCCCTTGGAGCGATAATCGAACCAGCTGAAGCGATCGTCCACGGTGGGGTACAGGTGACGATAGCTGTCGACGAGTCCCCATCCCTTGATACCGCTCAGCCACTCGCGCTCCACCGGCTGGAAGCTGGTCTTGCCCTCGCGCAGCCAGCGCTTGCGGTTGGATTCGCCGATGCCGATATCGATGTCTTCGGGCGAGATATTGAAATCTCCCATCACCGCGAGGCGCTGCTCGGGCGAATGCTGCTGGTCGAGCAGCTGTTGCAGCTGAGCGTAGAACGCGCGCTTGTGGGGAAACTTGGTCGGATGGTCGACGCTCTCGCCCTGGGGAAAGTAGCCGTTGTAGACCCAGACGGACTCGCCGTCGGCGCATGGCAGGCGTGCGCCAATCATGCGCCGCTGAGCGTCCTCATTGTCATTGGGAAAGCCGTAGCGGATTTCCTCTGGCGTCTGACGCGTCAGCAGAGCGACACCGTAGTGGCCTTTCTGACCGAAGAAATAGACCTGGTAGCCCATGGCCTCCACCGCCTCGCGGGGAAACTCGCTGTCCTGAACCTTGGTCTCCTGCAGCCCAATCACGTCGGGCTGGTGGGCTGCAATCAGGGCTTCCAATTGATGCAGGCGGGCGCGAATACCGTTGATGTTGAAGGACACCAGCCGCATCAGGAATCTCCCTTGCCAGCATCGTTGTCAGGAGTGTCCGGACGAGAGGGGTGGATCTCGATGTTGGGGGCAGCGCGCATACGTTCCAGGCGCTTGGCCGCCTGGTTCTTGCGCTGCTGCTTTTTCTTGGCTGAAAAGCGCCGGGACGAGGTCACTTCGTCGGGGTTTTCGTGGCGCCATTGCTTGTAGTCCTTGCGCCGACCGGTGCGAATGGTCACCTTGTCGGCCAGCGAGCGGGTCTTCTTGCGGCGTGTCATGACGCGGGGCTCCTCTCTATAATGTGCGCATTCTAACAGGGCGAGGGCTGACGGGGCAGCCGTCGTCGTGCAACGAATACGCATCAGGCAAGCCCAAACCGCCAGAGGCTGTTACAATGGCCGGCTTGAGTCAGGACATGAGAGCAGCCGCTCTGCGTGTCCCGTTTGCATTCACCTCCCGAGACGGACACACAGCACAGCCTATGAGCGAGTCGGAACAGACCACCGCACCGGCCGAGAGCCGCAAGCCCAAGCGTCGTCGTCGCAAGCCGCGGCGCCGTCAGTCCAACTGGGACCTGCGCCAGTTCCAGGTGCCCGCCGTGGCGGGCAAGTGGCGGTTCCATGACTTCGATCTGCCGCTGCCGCTGATGCGTGCCATTCATGCCCTGGGCTTTGAATATTGCACGCCGATTCAGGCCGAGGCGCTGACCCACACGCTGCTGGGTGGGGATGTGGTCGGCAAGGCGCAGACCGGGACCGGCAAGACGGCCGCCTTCCTGATTTCCATGCTGGCCTACTTTCTGGAAGAAGAGGCGCCGGACGGTCAGAAGGCTGGCGCCCCGCGCGCGCTGATTGTGGCGCCAACCCGTGAGCTGGCGCTGCAGATCGAGAAGGATGCCAAGGCCCTGGCACGGTTCACCTCACTCAAGGTGACCAGCGTTGTTGGTGGCATGGATTATCAAAAGCAGCGCGATGGTCTGGCAGGCAACGTGGACATCCTGGTCGCGACGCCTGGTCGCCTCCTGGACTTCCAGCAAAAGCGGGACATCGATCTGAGTCAGGTCGAGGTGCTGGTGCTGGACGAGGCCGACCGCATGCTGTCGATGGGCTTCATCCCGGACGTGAAGCGTATCATTCGCTACACCCCCAAGCCCGAAGAGCGCCAGACGTTCCTGTTCTCGGCGACCTTCACCGAGGACATCCTCAATCTGGCAAGCCAGTGGACGCATCAGCCTTCCCACGTGGAAATCGCGGTGACCGTGGACAACGCCGCGAACATTGATCAACGCGTCTACATGGTCAGCGATGACGACAAGCAGCGGCTGCTGGTGCAGTTGTTGCAGCAGGAGTCGTTTGATCGCGTCATGGTGTTCGGCAATCGTCGCGACCTGGTGCGCAAGCTTCAGGACCTGCTCAAGAAGGCCGATATCAACGTGGCGATGCTCTCTGGTGATGTGCCCCAGAACCAGCGCATCCGCACCCTGGAGCAGTTCCGCGAGGGCGAAATCCAGGTGCTGGTAGCAACGGACGTCGCCGGGCGAGGGATACACATCGAAGACGTCAGCCACGTCATCAACTACACCCTGCCGGAAGATCCCGAGGACTACGTGCACCGGATCGGTCGGACCGGTCGTGCGGGAGCCAAGGGCGTCTCGATCAGTTTTGTTGGTGAGGAAGATGCCTTCTCGCTGCCCGAGATCGAGCGCTTCATCGGTGACAAGTTGCCTTGTGAACACCCACCGGAAGGGCTGCTTTAAGCTCACCTGGGTGAACGGGTTGCCTGTGTGACAGGGCCGGCTCAGTGCCGGCCCTGCTTGTCTGTGGGCAATGCCTGCCCAACGTCCGTGATCGCCGAACATAGCGGGACCCGCCATGCTGGATGATGCCCTAAAACGCGAGATTCAGACCGCTTATCGCCGTGTGCTGGAGGCGTTGGAGCTAACGCCTCGCTACGGTCAGCGCCTGATGATCGCTGAAATTTCGCGCACCCTGGCCTCCATCGAAACGGATGAGGACGGCAAGCGCACGAGCGACGAGCATGTCTGCGTGCTGGAGGCGGGCACCGGTACCGGCAAGACCCTGGCCTACCTGCTGGCGGCATTGCCGGTGGCCAAGGCGCGGGGCAAGCGGTTGGTGCTGGCGACCGCGACGGTGGCGCTTCAGGAGCAAGTGCTGCATCAGGATCTTCCTTCGCTGAAGGCCCATAGCGGACTGTCCTTTGACTTTGCCCTGGCCAAGGGGCGGGGGCGCTATGTCTGTGTGGCCAAGCTTGATGCCGCCATGGACGGGGTAGAGGACAACCCCACGCTGTCGCTGTTCGAGCAGAGCCTGGACAGCGCCAGTGGCGATGACTTCAAGGATCTGGTCGCCGCCATGGGCGACGCCTACGGCAACGGTCGCTGGGAAGGGGATCGCGACAGCTGGGGTGAAGCCATCGACGATGCGCACTGGCGGCGCCTGACGGTGGATCATCGCCAGTGCACCAATCGTCGCTGTGGCCACTTTGGCGCCTGTGCGTTCTTTCGCGCTAGGCGCGATCTTGATCAGGCCGATGTCATCGTCGCCAATCACGATCTGGTGCTGGCGGACCTGGCGCTCGGGGGCGGCATGGTGCTGCCTGATCCAGCGGACTGCATCTACGTCTTTGACGAAGGACACCACCTGCCGGACAAGGCCATCTCGCACTTTACCCACCGCTTCAGCGTGGGTGGGGGCTTGCGCTGGCTGCGCAATCTCAAGGGTTCGCTGACAGAGCTCAATACAGCGTTGGGCGTGCAGCCCACCTTGGCACGGCTGCTGGGGGCGCTGCCGGTGGCCATGGATGCCCTTGAGCCAAGACTGGGTGAGATTTTTGCGCTGGGGCACCAGCTCGCCGAGCGTCCCCACGGCCTGGCCGACGAAGAGGATGGTGCCCAGCACCGCTTCGAGATGGGGCGCGTGCCAGAGGCCTTGCGCACCCAGGCGGAGGGGCTGGTCGTGCCCTTCGCCGAGCTCTGCCGTCACCTGGAGTCGATGACCGATATCCTGCGTGAAAGCCTGGATCCCGAGAAGTCCACGGGGCTGGCACGTGAGCAGGCAGAGGCCTGGCTGCCCTTGCTGGCACTGTTGCACGGCAGGGCGCTGGAAGCCCATGCGCTGTGGCAGGCCTTTGCCGAGATGGATCCCGCGGACGCGCCGCCCAGGGCCCGCTGGCTGACGCTCGAGCGCTTCCAGGGGGAGCCCGAGCTGATCTTTTCGGCTAGCCCGGTGTCGGCGGCGCATACCCTGGCGCGCTCGCTGTGGGGGCGCTGCCACGGTGCCGTGGTGACCTCGGCGACATTGACGGCGCTGGGTCGCTTCGAGCGCCTGCAAGAGCGTGCCGGTCTGGCCAATCGTTATCGTTACCAGCGACTGCCGAGCCCGTTCGACTATTCGCGGGCCGTGTTGAGTGTGCCTAAGGAAGCGGTGGATCCCTCTGACCGTGAAGGGCATGAGCGGGCCATCGTTGACTTCGTCGAGGCTCTCGATGCCAGCGAGGCGGTGCTGGTGCTGTTTTCTTCTCGTGCACAGCTGCGCGGGGTAGAGAAGGCGTTGTCACGGGAGCGTCGCGAGCGGGTGCTGGCGCAGGACCGGTTGCCCAAGCGCGAGCTGGTCACCCGTCATCGACAGCGGGTCGACGACGGCGAAGGCAGCATCCTGTTTGGTCTGGCAAGTTTTGCCGAAGGCATCGATCTGCCCGGGGATTACCTGACGCATGTGGTTATTACCCGCTTGCCCTTCGCGGTGCCTGATGATCCGGTAGGCGCGACCCTGGCCGAGTGGATCGAGAGCCAAGGTGGCAATTCGTTCATGCGCATCAGCGT
Organism: Halomonas sp. DP5Y7-2; assembly: GCF_019802025.1. Taxonomy (NCBI): domain Bacteria; kingdom Pseudomonadati; phylum Pseudomonadota; class Gammaproteobacteria; order Oceanospirillales; family Halomonadaceae; genus Halomonas; species Halomonas sp. DP5Y7-2. Next base: position 225,842 of record NZ_JAHVHY010000006.1, read on the forward strand.
ACCCGATGCGTCGATCAAGCTGGTGCAGGCCTGCGGCCGGTTGATCCGCAAGGAAGCCGATCGTGGCCGGATTACGCTGCTCGACCGCCGTGTGCTGACCCGTCGTTACGGTCGGGCACTGCTTGATTCACTGCCGCCCTTCGTGCGCGAGGTGGACGGAGTGCGCCAGTCAGGTTGAGCGGGCTCAGGCGGCAATGATGGAATGTGACAGCACAACGCAACGAGCCCGCCATTGGCGGGCTCGTTGCGTGAAGACGCTGGTGCAGCCAGCTCTCTGGCTTGGTGGGGCTAGCCGAGGCGCTTGGTCAGTACCGGGGCCAGGCGCTCGTTCATGCCGCGCAGCGCTTCCACGGTAGTGTCCCAGTCGATACAGGCATCGGTGACCGAAACGCCGTAGGCCATTTCGCTGCGATCCTGCTTGATCTTCTGGTTGCCCCAGCCGATGTTGGACTCGACCATCAGTCCGATGATCGAGCGATTGCCGTCCAGAATCTGGTGGGTCACGTTGTCGAGCACCAGTGGCTGCAGGGCAGCGTCCTTGTTGGAGTTGGCGTGGGAGCAGTCGATCATGATGTTCGGCTTCACCCCAGCCTTCTTCAGCTCTTGCTCTGCCAGCGCCACGCTGACGCTGTCATAGTTGGGCTTGCCGTTGCCTCCGCGCAGAACCACGTGGGCATAGGCATTGCCACGGGTGCGGATGATGGCGACCTTGCCCTGCTGGTCGATGCCGAGGAAGTTATGGGGGTGAGCCACCGACTGCAGCGCATTGACCGCCACGTCCAGGCTGCCGTCAGTGCCGTTCTTGAAGCCCACCGGACAGGACAGGCCAGACGACATTTCGCGGTGGGTCTGAGACTCGGTGGTGCGAGCACCAATCGCCGACCAGCTGATGCAGTCCTGCAGGTACTGAGGGGAGATCGGGTCAAGCGCTTCGGTGGCCAGTGGCAGGCCAAGCTCCGACAGTTCCACCAGCAGGCGCCGAGCGATGTGCAGTCCTTCCTCGATCTCGAAGGAGTCGTTGAGGTGAGGGTCGTTGATCAGTCCCTTCCAGCCAACGGTGGTGCGCGGCTTCTCGAAATATACGCGCATGACGATGAACAGGCTGTCCTTTACCTCATCGGCGAGGCGGCGCAGACGGCGCGCGTAATCCAGCGCTGCGTCGACGTCGTGGATGGAGCAGGGGCCGACGACCATCAGCAGGCGCGGGTCGCTGCCGTCGAGAATATTCTGGACGGTCTTGCGGCCTTCGATCACCGTGGCCTCTGCCTCGGCGGACAGTGGAATTTCCTGCTTCAATTGCTCTGGGGTGACGAGAACATCCTGGGCCAGGACGTTGAGGTTGTTCACCTGCTTGTCGGACATGAGGTCTACCTGTGTGTATCGTGTCAGCGCTGACGTTTTTGCGTGGTCCTACTATCCCTTGAGGCAAGGGAAACTTCAATCGTTCAACGGAACCTTGTCGCGCATCCGCTGTCCGACCGGCTTCAACAAATAGAGCCAGAGAACGCTTGATGCGAGACACGGAAACAGGAACACTTGTGCCTTTTATCATGACGAGTCTTATGACCTATACGTCGCCGACGGGTGAAAGGGGCTTCCCTGTTGCCACGGGCCAGTCCGAGGGTCCGGCGCCGTCAGCCCGACACCGTCGGGGAGGAGAGAGATGACGGCCAAGGAAACGGACCAGCAACTGGTAGCGCGAGCCCAGAAGGGCGATACCCGCGCCTTTGATCTTCTGGTCAAGAAGTATCAGCACAAGATTCTCGGACTGATCGGGCGCTACATCAATGATCATGCCGAGGTGCAGGACGTTGCTCAGGAGGCCTTTATCAAGGCCTATCGCGCACTTGGCAAGTTTCGGGCCGAGAGTGCTTTCTATACCTGGATGTACCGTATTGCCATCAACACCGCCAAGAACCACCTGGTATCACGTGGTCGGCGTCCGCCGGGCAGTGATCTGGACATCAACGATGCCGAGGTTCTGGACATGAGCGGTCGGCTTGCTGACATCGAGACGCCCGAGGCCTCGATTGCTCGGGATCAGCTAGAGTCAGCCGTGTTCGAGGCCATCGAAAATCTGCCCGATGACCTGCGTACCGCGATCACCCTGCGTGAACTCGACGGTCTGTCCTATGAAGATATTGCCCAGATCATGCAATGTCCGGTCGGTACCGTGCGATCGCGTATCTTCCGCGCGCGGGAAGCAGTGGATCAGCATATTCAGCCGCTGATGACCACGTCGCGCAATGCGGAATCCCTGTCTGAATAGGCGGCAGGAGCGGCTTTAGTGGCCTGGGGAAAAGGGCAAATCATGCGACTTCCCCATTTTTTTCAAATTGAGATGAACTGTTGGCGAGAATGGGCGTCTTACCCAGTGACTGACCGATACATGCATTGGGCTTCCATTGCCTCACGCCGCACGCTGTAGCTGGCTTCAAGGCGGCAGAACAAAGGCAGTTCGGTAGTGGAACCTGACGCCGATTCTAGGGTCTTGGACCTGTAGGCGTGACGCTTCGTCGAAATGAGGTGTGGAGAATGAGTCTGAACGCACGGGAATCGCTTTCAGCCCTGATGGACAATGAAGGTGACGAGCTGGAGCTGCGTCGGGTGCTGAAGGCACTGGATGGCGACCAGGACAGCGCAGAACGCTGGCGCCGTTACCATCTGATGCGGTCTGCTCTGCGCCGCGAGACAGATACCGATCCCTCCGTGGATCTGTCGGCCGGCATCATGGCCCGACTGGAGGATGAGCCTGCTCCGCTGGTGGAGTCGTCCCCACAAGGCACAGCGCAGCGTGGAGGCATTGGCCTGGCGCGCGGAGCTGGCATTGCGGCGGCGGTGTCGTTGATGGTGATCAGCGGCGTGCAGTTCTACAACTCGTCCTTTGATGCCGCGCCTGCCGCTGGCACTGCAGGCTTGGCAGCCGGAAACGGTGCCGCCCAGCCGGCCAGCGTGTCCAATGCCAATGCCGGCGCTGAGCTGGCCAGCGTGGCGGCCTCGCGCCCCTCGCTGATGGATTTGCCGATGTTCCAGTCCGGGGCCGGCAATGGTGCAACGAATAGCGGGTTGATGACGGTCGGTGCGCAGGTGGCGTCGCCGATGATGCTGTCACCTTCGGCCCAGCAATCCCGGGTCAGCGATCAGGCCCAGGCACAGCTGTTGCAGTCCTACCTTGATCGGCATGCCCAGGGCGCCGCCTTCAGCAGCGCCGACAACTGGATGCCGATGCTGCGCAGTACGCCCGTCGAGGCGCGCTGAACAGACGCGGATTGCCGCAGCGATGACTGTCGCTTGCGCACATGATGGATTTGTCCGGCCCCTGATGGGGCCGGGCGTCGTTAATGACAAGCCTGTCGGGACACACCTCCTATGCCATATGCAGGGCCGCATGCTTCCGTGACGGGTCGGCTGACGCTCCTTCTCGCCTGCCTGTGCCTTTCTCCGCTGACGCTGGCGCAGAGCGCGCCCGTCTCCTCCAGCCCTGCGCTTGCCGGGGCGCCGTCTGAGGAGGCTGACGTTCAGAGCGTCTATGACTGTGCCGCGCTACCTGCACTGGCGCCTCCCTCTGAACCGGGAGAATGGTTCGAGCGCAGCGTGTGGGCATCCCATTGCTACCAGTATCAGGCCCGCGCGGTGCGGATTGTCGATGACGAGGTGGTTACCCTGTCGGTAGCGCGAGACATCCGTCAAGGGGTGGAGCGAGATCGCCTGCACTTTCTTGATGGACCTAATCGTTCGCTGCTGCGAGAGGGCGGTGCCTTTCGCTTCGAACTGCCTTCCCCGGGGGGAGCTGCACCGGCTTCCCCCGAGGCCCTGGTCAAGCATCTGAGCCATTTCTATCGCCTGCGACTCGACGGTGAAGAGCGCATTGCCAACCGGGCGGCGGTGCGGCTCGAGCTGCTGCCCCTGGATGACATGCGCTACGGCTATCGCATGTGGCTGGATCGGGAAACGGCGATTCCTCTAAAGCGGGCGCTGATCGATGACAACGGGCGCGTGCTGGATACCTTCCAGGTCGTCGCGATGACACCGCCGCAGCGCTATCAGGGCAGGGTCGAACTGAAGCGGCCCGCGTCCTCTGCGACCCTCGCCTGGCGCGCCGGCTGGCTGCCGGGTGGGTTCGTTGCCCAGCCCCTGATGGCGATGGCAGACGATACCGATGAGCCCCGTCGTCACAAGCTTTACAGTGATGGCCTGTCGACCATCAGCCTGTTTGTCGAGCCGGTTGCCGGGGCGCGGGCGCTGCGTCCTGGGGTGCACCGACTGGGCGCCAGTCACGCCGCGGTACGTCGGATTCAGCAGCAGGGACAGTTGCTCCAGGTGGTGGCCGTCGGTGAGTTGCCCCCCAGCGTATTGATCCGAGTGGTCGAGACCCTGGAGATGGGAGAGGCGTCATCGGCTCCCTCGTTGACGAGTGACGACCAGAGCGCGTCATCATGAGTGGGTCCTGCGCCACCGCAGAGGCGACCGTGATCGGCTGGACCCGCGACGGTATTCGGGTGGCGGTGAAGCCTCAGCCTGGCTGCGGGCAGTGTGCTGCGCGGGGCGGTTGCGGCGCCCGTTGGCTGTCCCAGGACACCCCTGAGCGCCGTGAGCTTGAGGTGGCGACCACATCCCGGCCTCCCATTGGCAAGCCTGTGACGATCAGGCTGGCCTCGGCGACGCTGGTGCGAGCCAGCGTGTTGATGTACGGGCTGCCGCTATGGGTGGCGTTGGGCCTGACCCTGCTGGTGGAGCTGGCCTGGCCGGAGCACTGGTCATCTCCTCTCGCCTTTGTTGCTGGGCTGGTGGTCGGCGCGGCGTTGCTGCGTCGTCATCTGCAGCGGCAGGGAGCACAGTTTCGCCCTCAGTTGGTGGGCGCGCCTGTCGATGTGTCGGACGAGGCGGCCGAGGTGCGGTCTCGTTAAGGGTGGCTTGCTCGCTAACGATTGAACCTTTTGCGCTGGCGACGGTAAAACATGTAGCGACCCCAGGGACGCATCGAATAGATGACGCACAGAGCGGTGTATTCCGTGCCTCTCTCAGGTCGCTTCTCTCGCAATCAGAGTCCTAGCAGGAGCCTTGCATGAAGCCGATGACTCGCACCCTGTCCACGTGGATGGCGCTGATGGTGGGCATGGTCGTAGCCCAATCCAGTCTGGCCAGGGATCTTCCCGATTTCACCGAGTTGGTCGAAGAGGCCGCCCCAGGCGTCGTCAATATTTCCACGACCCGCGTGACAGAGGGGTATTCAACGCCCTTTGGCAACTTTGGCGGTCAGGAGATTCCCGATATCTTCCGTCACTTCTTTGGGGATCGCTTTCCGGTACCCCCGGGCGGTGGCGGTGGTGGCCACACCGAAGAGCGCCAGTCGCTCGGTTCTGGTTTCGTGATCGATGCCGATGGCTACATCATGACCAATGCCCATGTGGTGGAGGGTGCCGACGAGATCATGGTTCGCCTCAATGATCGTCGGGATCTCAAGGCCGAACTGGTCGGTGCTGATGAGAAGACCGACGTGGCGGTGCTCAAGGTCGACGCCAGTGACCTGCCGACGCTGTCCCTAGGGGACTCCGATGACCTCAAGGTTGGCGAGTGGGTGGCGGCCATCGGCTCGCCCTTCGGCTTTGATCATTCGGTGACGGCGGGCATCATCTCTGCCATCAACCGCACCTTGCCGCGGGATGCCTATGTGCCCTTTATCCAGACGGACGTGGCGATCAACCCCGGCAATTCCGGCGGTCCGCTGTTTAACCTGGACGGCGAGGTGATCGGTATCAACTCGCAGATCTTCACCCGTAGCGGCGGCTTCATGGGCCTGTCGTTCGCGATTCCGATCAACGTGGCCATGGACATTGCCGATCAATTGCGTAGCGAAGGCCATGTCACCCGTGGTTGGCTGGGCGTGATGATTCAGCCGGTCTCCAAGGATCTGGCAGAGTCCTTTGGCATGGAGCGGCCAGAAGGCGCCTTGATCGCCGATGTCGACCCGGATGGTCCTGCCGCCCGGGACGGTCTGGAAGCGGGGGATATCGTGCTGGAAGTGGACGGCGAAGCCGTCGAGCGTTCCAGCAGCCTGCCGCGCTTGATTGGTCGCGTGGCCCCGGACAGTGAGGTTGAGCTGAGCGTGCTGCGTGGAGGAGATCGGCAAACCCTGACGGTCACCGTGGGCGACTGGCCTGAAGCGTTGGCTGGGGGCAGTGGTGAGTCCTCCAGCAGCGCCTCGCCGGCCCGTCTGGGGATTGCGGTGCAGGCGCTGACAGAGGCGGAGCTCGGCAAGTACGGCATCGACGCTGGTGTGCGGGTCAGCGATGTGGACCCCCGTGGCGTGGCGGCGGCTTCCGGTATTCGCCCTGGTGACATCATCGTCAGTGTGGATCAGACGCCGGTGGAAAGCGGCCGCCAGTTGAGCCAGCTGGTGCGTGAATTGCCCGCTGATCGTGCGGTGCCGGTACGCCTGTATCGCGATGGGCGCTCGCTGTTCGTGGCGCTGCGCCTGGCCGACGACTGAGCGCCAACAGGCATTTTTTGCTGGTGACGAACGCCCGGGTTCACCCCCGGGCGTTGTCGTCTTCTGCCACGCGACAACAGCCCGCCGATGCGGCTTGGGATGCGCGGGGCAGGGGATGCCGGTACAATGGCGCCAACTTTTTCTCGGCGTCACCCAGGCAAGGTTGTTCTCGTTGCCCTTCGGCGCGTTCTCAAGATGGAATCATCCAGCATGTCAGAACCTGATAACCGCAAGGTAATCAATAATATACGCAACTTCTCGATCATCGCGCATATTGACCATGGCAAGTCTACCCTGGCCGATCGCCTGATCCAGAACTGCGGAGGCCTGACCGAGCGTGAGCTCAAGGATCAGGTGCTGGATTCGATGGATCTGGAGCGTGAGCGCGGTATTACCATCAAGGCCCAGTCGGTGACGCTGGATTATCATGCCAATGATGGCCAGACCTACCAGCTCAACTTCATCGATACGCCAGGGCACGTCGACTTTTCCTATGAGGTGTCGCGTTCGCTGTACGCCTGTGAGGGCGCGTTGCTGGTGGTCGATGCCGCTCAAGGGGTGGAAGCTCAGTCCGTCGCCAACTGCTATACCGCCATCGAGCAAGGCCTCGAGGTGTTGCCGGTGCTTAACAAGATGGACCTGCCCCAGGCGGATCCGGACAAGGTGGCTCACGAGGTAGAGGAAATCATCGGCCTCGACGCGACCGATGCCTGCCAGGTTTCCGCCAAGAGCGGCATGGGCATTGACGCCTTGCTGGAGCGCCTGGTGCGCGACATCCCGCCGCCCAAGGGGGATCCCGAGAAGCCGCTGCAGGCGCTGATCATCGATTCCTGGTTCGATAACTACCTTGGCGTGGTATCCCTGGTCCGTATCTTCGATGGCGTATTGAAGAAGGGCGAGAAGATTCGCATTCTGTCGACCGGGCGTGACTGGCAGGCCAACGAGGTGGGGATCTTCACGCCGCTGCGCAAGGAAACCGATATCCTGCGCGCCGGCGAGGTGGGCTTTGTGGTAGCCGGTATCAAGGACATCCACGGGGCGCCGGTGGGGGATACGATTTCCCACGCCAAGACCCCTGACGTCAAGCGTCTGCCCGGGTTCCAGAAGGTCAAGCCTCAGGTGTACGCAGGCATGTTCCCGGTCAGCGCAGATGACTACGAGGACTTCCGTGACGCCCTGGAAAAGCTGGCACTGAACGATGCTTCGCTGGACTATGAGCCGGAAAACTCGGATGCCCTTGGCTTTGGTTTCCGCGTCGGCTTCCTCGGCACGCTGCACATGGAAATCGTTCAGGAGCGCCTGGAGCGCGAATACGACCTGGACCTGCTGACCACCGCTCCCACGGTGGTCTATGAACTGGGAATGAAGAACGGCGAGGTTCGCTACGTTTCCAACCCGTCGAAGCTGCCTGACATGGCGGACGTCGAAGAGATGCGTGAGCCGATCGTTCGGGCCAGCATCCTGGTGCCCCAGGAGTTTGTCGGCAACGTGATCAGCGAGTGCGAACTGCGCCGCGGTACCCAGAAGGACATGCTGTTCCTGGGCAGCCAGATCCAGCTGACCTACGAACTGCCGATGAGCGAAGTGGTCATGGACTTCTTCGATCGACTCAAGTCGATCTCCAAGGGCTATGCCTCACTCGAGTACAATTTCGAGCGCTTTGAAGCGGCCAAGCTGGTGCGTCTTGACGTCCTGATCAACGGTGATCGGGTCGATGCGCTGGCGGTCATCATCCATCGTGATCACGCCCACAGCCGCGGCCGGATCCTGGTGGAAAAGATGAAGGAGCTGATTCCCCGTCAGATGTTTGACGTGGCGATTCAGGCTGCCATCGGTGGTCAGGTGGTGGCGCGCTCGACCGTCAAGGCACTGCGCAAGAACGTCACCGCCAAGTGCTACGGCGGTGACATGACGCGTAAGAAGAAGCTGCTCGAGAAGCAGAAGGCCGGCAAGAAGCGCATGAAGCAGGTCGGTCGCGTGGAAATTCCTCAGGACGCCTTCCTCGCCGTACTCAAGGTGAACGACTAGCGTTCCCCTCGGGCGTGGTGCACGTCCCGGCGTAGTTGCCGGGGCCATCCGCCCGATCCCTATTGTCTATCAAGCCACCTGGAATGACTGATATGGACTTCTCCCTGTTGCTGGTGATCGCGGTTGCCGTCACTGGCCTGATCTGGCTGCTCGACCTGGTCTGGTGGCGTCCTCGCCGTCGAGCCCACACCGAGATGGCCGAAGCCGGCACCACCGAAGGGGTAGGCACCACAGCGCGGACCCTGGCCAGCAAGGAACCCTGGCCGGTGGACTATGCCAGGTCCTTCTTTCCAGTGCTGCTGGTGGTGCTGGTGCTCAGAAGCTTTGTGGTGGAACCGTTTCAGATTCCCTCGGGCTCGATGCGTCCGACCCTCGAGATCGGCGACTTCATTCTGGTCAACAAGTTTACCTACGGCCTTCGGCTTCCGGTGAGCAATACCAAGGTGCTGGACGTCAACGAGCCGGAGCGGGGAGACGTGATGGTGTTCCGCTTTCCCCAGGATCCCTCGGTGAATTTCATCAAGCGGGTCGTGGCGGTGCCGGGAGATACCCTGCGCTACGTTGACAGGCAGCTTTACGTCAATGGCGAGGCCGTGCCCAAGACGTTGCTTGACGATGCTCCCGACAGTGCTCCAGGCGAGCTGCTGTTCTCCGAACAGCTGGGCGAGCATCAGCATCAGATCTACAATAATCCTCGTGCTACTAGCCCGTTGGTCCATGATGTGGTCGTGCCTGAAGGCATGTACTTTGCCATGGGTGACAACCGGGACCATTCCAATGACAGCCGCTATTGGGGCTTCATCCCCGAAGAAAACATCGTCGGCAAGGCCTTCGCAGTGTGGATGCATTGGGACGGTGGATTGCCGAGTTTCGCCAGCGTGCGGTCGATTCCTTGATCGCATCCTGGCGGCCAGGTGTCCCCATCGTCAGATTACAGAATTAACAGGAGCGTCGTGAGCAATCCCCTGATTCCCTTCAGTCGCCGAATTGGCCATGATTTCCAGAACCCCGATCTTCTGGAACTGGCCATGACCCACCGCAGTTACGGTGGTCGAAATAACGAGCGCCTCGAGTTCCTCGGTGACTCGATCGTCAACTTTGTCATTGCCGAGGCCTTGTTTGCCCGTTTCCCTGAAGCTCGGGAAGGGCAGTTGTCGCGTCTGCGGGCCCGCCTGGTGAAGGGACAGACGCTGGCGGAACTGGCCCGGGAGATGCGCTTCGGGGAGTGTCTGCGCCTGGGCTCCGGCGAGATGAAGAGCGGCGGCCATCGCCGCGAGTCGATTCTGGCCGACGCCGTCGAAGCGGTGATCGGCGCCATCTATCTGGATGCGGGTATGGACACGGTCAGAAGCCGTGTGCTGGCCTGGTTCGAGGAACGTCTGGGGCGTATTGACCTCAAGGAGTCCCAGAAGGACCCCAAGACCCGCCTGCAGGAATTTCTGCAGTCCCGTCAGGCGCCGCTGCCGCGTTACGAGGTGACCTCGGTGGAGGGTGAGGCGCATGCCCAGACCTTTACCGTCGAATGCCACGTCGAGATGCTCGACGAACACACGACCGGCACCGGAGCCAGCCGCCGCCACGCCGAACAAATGGCGGCAGAAAGCGCCTTGAAGCGTCTTGACCCGAAGGGAGCCAGCGCATGAGCCAGACCTGTGGATTTGTGGCCATTGTCGGTCGACCCAACGTCGGCAAGTCGACGCTGATGAATCGCATTCTTGGCCAGAAGATATCGATCACGTCACGTCGCCCGCAGACGACGCGCCATCAGGTGCTCGGGATCAAGACCGAAGGCGAAGCCCAGACGATCTTCGTGGATACGCCAGGTATCCATATTCTCGGCAAGGATCGCAACAAGGCCATCAACCGCTTCATGAACCAGGCGGCGGTACAGGCCCTGCGTGATGTGAACTGCGTGGTGTTCCTGGTCGATCGTACGCGCTGGACGGAAGAAGACCAGATCGTGCTGGACCGTCTGGCCAACGTGAAGGCACCGGTCATCCTGGCGGTCAACAAGGTGGATCGTCTGCAGGACAAGGCGTCATTGCTGCCTTGGCTCGCGGAGCTTGGCAACAAGCGTGAGTTTGCCGCCGTTGTGCCGATTGCTGCCCAACACGGCACCAACGTGCCCGAGCTTGAGGCCGAGATCGACAAGCACCTGCCTGAAGGCATTCACTACTTCCCGGAAGACCAGGTTACCGACAAGAGCATGCGCTTCCTGGCCGCCGAGATGGTGCGCGAGAAGGTCATGCGTCAGTTGGGTGATGAGCTGCCCTACCAGATGACGGTGGAGATCGAGGAGTTTCGTGACGAGGCCCGGGTGGTGCACATCAGCGCGCTGATCCTGGTGGAACGCCAGGGGCAGAAGAAGATCCTGATTGGCGAGAGCGGCGATCGGATCAAGAAGATTGGCCGCGAAGCCCGACTGGACATGGAACGGGCGCTCGACAAGAAGGTCATGCTCAACCTGTGGGTCAAGGTGAAGCGTGGCTGGTCCGATGACGAGCGAGCGCTGAAGAGCCTCGGCTACGACCTCGACTGAAGCCCTCCGCCGCCGGCCAGGCCGGCGGCCCCTTCGCTGCCTCTTTTCGGACGCGACGCGACATGCAGCCGCAACCCGCCTTTCTCTTACACAAGCGACCCTATCGCGAGACCAGCGCCCTGGTCGAATTGCTGACCCTGGACCACGGCCGCGTGCGCGCCGTGGCTCAGGGCGTGCAGCGTCCCAAGAGCCGAGCACGCGGTCAGCTGCAGCCGTTCGCCCCATTGCACCTGACCTGGCAGGGGGAGCGTGAGCTGAAGCGCCTGAGACTGATGGAGTCTCGCGGCCCAGCGGCAATGCTGGTGGGTGAGGGGTTGCTGTGCGGTTTGTATGCCAACGAGCTGCTGACGCGCCTGCTGCCGGTGGAGTTTCCCGTGGCCCAGGTCTTTGCGTTCTATGCCTCGGCCGTCGACGCACTGGCCGTGCCCGCCAGCCGCGCGTCAGCTCTGCGCCGCCTGGAATACGCCCTGCTTGATGCGCTGGACGCCTTGCCTCGCTTTAGCGTGGCGAGCGGTGCCAGTCTGGATCCTCAGGCTCGCTATCGATTTGATGCCGCGAGCCGAACCTTTGTGGCCGCGGACAGCGGGCTTGATGGTCGCACCCTGAAGCTGCTGTCGTCTGCCGACTGGGGCGAGCCTGGCCTTGCCGGTCCCGCCAAGGTCCTCAGCAGGGCAGCCCTGGCCCCTTTGCTGGGGGACCGACCGCTGCGCTCGCGCGGGTTGATGGTGTCCATGGCGCAACGGCGCCGGCAACAGCCTTGAGCGCTTTGGGCAACAGCCTTGAGCGATACGGGATATAGCGAGCCCTGAGCGTTGTGGGATACGGCCTTGAGCGTTGTGGGATACAGCCTTGAGCGTTGTGAGAAACAGCCTTGAGCGTTGTGGGATACAGCCCTGAGCGTTGAGAGAAACAGCCCTGAGCGGTACTGATGCTCGCCCTGAACCTCGCAAGCGATCGATGCATGGGGGTGATACCATGCGCGCTAGAGCAGCGCGTTCGGCTTGCCGGTACCGGTGATGGCGCGCCGCTCATCACCCTCTAGACGGAGAACTCTGATGCACCCCCCAAGACTGCTGCTGGGCGTCAACATCGATCACATTGCCACTCTGCGTCAGGCCCGAGGAACTCGCTACCCTGATCCGGTCCAGGCTGCCTTGTTGGCAGAAGAGGCGGGTGCCGACGGGATTACCGTGCATCTACGTGAGGACCGTCGCCATATTCAGGAGCGTGACGTACGTGTGTTGGCAGAAGTGCTCAACACGCGCATGAACCTCGAGATGGCGGTGACCGAGGAGATGCTGGCCCTGGCCGAGGAGGTCCGTCCGGCACACGTCTGCCTGGTGCCCGAGAAGCGCGAAGAACTGACCACCGAAGGTGGCTTGGATGTGGTCGGTCAGTTTGACGCGGTCAAGGCCGCCTGCGAGCGTCTGGCAGCGGTGGGCTGCGAAGTGTCCCTGTTCATCGATGCCGATCCCGACCAGATTGCCGCTGCCCAGCGTGCCGGGGCGCCGGTGATCGAGCTGCACACCGGGGCCTACGCGGAAGCGACATCGGACCTGGAGTCACGCCGCGAGTATCAGCGTATCGTGGCTGGCGCCGAGATGGCCGTGGAGCTGGGGCTGATCGTCAATGCGGGACATGGTCTGCATTATCACAATGTGGAGGCGGTGGCGGCCATTCCCGGGCTGCACGAACTTAACATCGGTCACGCCATCATCGCGCGCGCGCTGTTTGTGGGGCTCAAGGAGGCCGTGGCAGAGATGAAACGGTTGATGCTGTCGGGCTACGAGGCCGGCTTGGTGGCGGCCATCGAGGAGTTTGACCACGATCACGACCACGACCACGACCACGACCACGACCACGACCACGACCATGCCCATTGATGTCAGCGTGTCAGGGGGGCGCGGCTGATGATTCTCGGAATCGGTACCGACATCGCGCGGATTGAGCGCTTCGAGGCCGCCGTGGTCCGCCATGGGCCGCGCTTTGCCCAGCGTATCCTGGGGCCCAAGGAACTGTTGCGCTATCCCCATGTCCCGCGCCCCAGCGCCTACCTGGCCAAGCGTTTTGCGGCCAAGGAGGCATGGGTCAAGGCGCTGGGCACGGGTCTGCGCCAGGGCATGCGCTGGACCGAGATCGAGGTCGTCAACGATGCTCTTGGGCGCCCCCATATTGCGCTGTCGGGAGAAGCCCTGCGCCTTGCGGGGGAGGCCGGCATGTCGCGCTGCCATCTGTCCTTGAGCGATGAAAGCGATGTGGTGGTCGCCTTCGTCGTGATCGAAGCCGGCGACGTCTCCAGGCGGCCAGACTAGCGGTGTGACTCGCGGTTCCCTGGGGCTTCCAGGGGCACTTCGCCGGAGGCTGCCTGCCAGCGTTCGACCTGTTCCATCGCGTGTTGCAGGCTGGGTAGCAGGGGGCGGACGTCGTCGATACCGCGGGAGCGCAGGCGCGTCTCGAGGGTCTCGACCAGCAACGCCATGCGCGGTACGCCGCAGTATCGGCAGGCACCGTTCAGCGCATGGATGGCGTCGAGCAGGGCTTCCTCGTTCTCGTCCTCCAGTGCCGCCTGAATCTCCTGGCGGGTCTGCTCGAGGGAGGCCGCCAGGGTCGCCAGCAGTTGACGCGCCAGGGGCTCGCGTCCCCCCGCCAGTCGCGCTCCCAGCGCGATATCGATGTCCGGCAGGTCTTCTTCGCGGGTGGGTGCAGTGGGGGGCGCTTGCGGTGTCTCTTCCTCCAGTCCACTCCCCAGTCTGAGTGTCAGCAGCTCATCGAGTCGGGTCGTATCCAGCGGCTTGATCAGTACGTCATTCATGCCGTTGGCCAGCAATTCCCTCCGCTGGCTCTCGAGTACGTGGGCGGTCACCGCGATAATCGGTCGTTCGGCCCACTCGGCACTGAGTTGCCGGATCGCACGGGCTGTCTCCACGCCATCCATGCCGCCCATGCGAATGTCCATCAGTACCAGGTCATAGAGTTGCTGTTGGGCGAGCGCCAGAGCCTCTTCGCCGCTGCTGGCCAGGGTAACCCGTCGCCGCGGGCTTTCCACCAGCTCGCGCAGCAGCAGTCGGTTGGTTTCGCTGTCGTCCACCACCAGTAGCTGTGCCGTCTCGCTGGTTGCGTGATCGTCACTAGCGACAGCGCCGCCGGGCTGTGGTGTTGCTGCGTCGCTGTCGATCTCTGTCTGACGGTCCCGTGGCGCGTTCGCCGGTCCAGCGGTGCCGGCAGCGTGGTCGACTGTCAGTGCCTGCTCGTTGGCCGGAGGTGGCAGGGCGGCCTCCGGTGCAGGCAGTGCCGTCACCGAAGGCGTCTTGGTCAGGGCGATGATCGGTTCCAGCGCGTTGGCCAGCGCCTGGCGTGCGAGGGGCTTTGACAGCACTCGCACATGCTGCGGTAGCTCCAGCGCCGGGATGTCCGGCAGGCCCGCGTTGATCAACAGCAGGGTGGGGCAGCTGCGGCCATTCAGTCGCTCACGCAGTTGGACGAGCTCTGGGCCTTCCAGCTCCTCGACAGGTATCGCCTCGAGCGCCAGGTGCGCCTGCTGTGGGCTCTCCACGACGCGGCCTTCCCATTGGTTGAGCAAGTGCAGCAGGGCGCGGCGGGTGGCGCCGTGGGGTTCCTCGACAAAGATCGGCATCTGGTCAAGGGACAGCTCTGGCGTGCGGCTGCCTCCCGTGATGCCGGCCAAGGGCAGGGTGAAGTGAAAGGTCGAGCCCCGTCCAGGACTGCTGTCGACGCCGATGATGCCGCCCATCTGTTCCACCAGCTGGCGCGATATGGCAAGCCCCAGACCCGTCCCGCCGTACTGGCGGGTATGGCTCGCAGCGGCCTGACGGAAAGCCTGAAACAGACGTCGTTGTTGGCTGTCACTGAGTCCGATACCGGTGTCACTGACGCTGATCCGAAGCTTCATGGGCTCATGCTGGGTGTCTTCGACCATGACCCTGACGATGATATCGCCGCGCTCGGTGAACTTGATGGCGTTGTTGACCAGGTTGGTGACGATCTGACGGATGCGCAGGGGATCACCAATGAACTCCTCTGGCACGTCATCGTAGACCAGGCTCAGCAGCTGCAGGCCTTTTTGCTGAGCCAGCGGGGCCTGCAGTCCCAGCACTTCGTCGACCAGCGACTGAATGTCCACCGGCACGTTTTCCAGAATCAGCTTGCCCGCTTCCAGCTTGGAGAAGTCCAGCACATCGTTGACCAGAGACAGCAGGTTGTCGCAGGCGCGCTGTACCTGATCGAGCCACTCCCGTTGGCGGGTGTCGAGAGAGGAGCGACCAATCAAGCGGCAGAAGCCGATAATGCCGTTCAGGGGGGTGCGAATCTCATGGCTCATGTTGGCCAGGAATTCCGATTTCACGCGGTTGGCCTCCACCGCCTGTCGGTGGGCGAGATCCAGCTCGATGTTCTGCACCTCGATGGTTTCCATCGACTCCTGCAATTCTGCAGTGGCGTGCTCAATCTGCTGTTGAAGGTCGTCTCTCGCCTGGGCCTGGTGGTCGATCAAGGCGTTGACACGACTGCCCAGCGCCGCCAGCTCCCGAGGCTGGTCCAGGGCAAGATGGCTAGGCTGGCGGCCTGCGGCCAGCTGATCCAGCAGGTGGGAAATGTCGTCCATGGGCCGGGTCAGGCGTCGGCTCAGGGTCAGCGCGACCAGAAACAGCAGCAGCCCACTGACCAGCAGCGCCACCGCGGCTCTGGCCAGGTGGCTGTAGGTGGCCAGCAGCAGGAGTGATGCGTCGACGTCGAGGATCAGGTAGGCGGCGGTGACGCCTGGGACCGGCACCGTCATCACCCATTGGCGGTAGTGTCTGGTCAGTTGGGCCTGGCCCCCTGGGGTGGCGTCCAGAGCGGCCCCTCGCAGGCGTCCAAGCTCAATTACGCTCTGGTCGCGATGGATCAGGCGCAGTGCGCGAATGCTGGTGATATCCATCAACCGGTTGGCCGCGGCCTGCACCCCCGGCGTATCCCCCAGCGACAGCGCCGAGCCGAGCGTCGGCGCGACCAGCTGGGTGGCGGTAACCAGGTTCTGTTCCAGTGCCGATTGACGCAGGTCATGCTGTTGCTGCACGGTCAGGCCGACGGCCAGGCTGAGCAGCACCAGCGGCAGCCCCACCAGGGCCAGCATCAACCTTGTCTTCACGCTCATGGCACAGTCCTTGCCGAGTTACAGGCGTGCCGGGGCGGGAACCCGTCACGGCGCACGTTCCATGTCACCCCAAGTGAGCACGCCTGTCCAGTCGCGAGGGGCGTCGATATAATGGCCGCAGACGACGTTACAAGGAAAGCGTGATGGATTTCCCCTATCTCGAACAGCTGGTGGGTCATACGCCGCTGGTTCGGCTCAAGCGAATCACCGCAGGTCGCAACAATGTGTTGCTGGCCAAGCTGGAAGGCAACAACCCGGCGGGGTCGGTCAAGGATCGGCCCGCGCTGTCGATGTTCGACGAAGCCGAGCGGCGCGGCGATATTGCCCCGGGAGACACCCTGATCGAGGCGACCTCCGGCAACACGGGTATCGCCTTGGCGATGGTGGCCGCGATGAAGGGCTATCGCATGGTTCTGATCATGCCGGAGAGTGCGTCGAGTGAGCGTAAGCAGGCGATGGCAGCCTACGGTGCGGAGCTGATCGAGGTCAGCAAGGAAGGTGGCATGGAGGCGGCCCGAGACCTGGCCGACACCATGGTCGCCAAGGGCGAGGGCAAGGCACTGGACCAGTTTGCCAATCCCGACAATCCGCTCGGTCACTACCGCACCACGGGACCAGAGCTGTGGCAGCAGACCGATGGTCAGATCACGCACTTCGTCAGTTCCATGGGGACCACCGGGACCATCATGGGCGTTTCTCGCTATCTCAAGGAGCAGCGCGACGACATCCAGATCATCGGCCTGCAGCCGGAGGACGGTGCCAGCATCGCCGGTATCCGTCGTTGGCCAGCGGCGTATCTGCCGAAGATTTTCGAGCCAGAACGGGTGGATCGGGTGCTCGATATTGGCCAGCAGGAGGCCGAGGTTCACATGCGCCGCCTGGCCCGCGAGGAGGGCATTCTTGCCGGAGTGTCTTCCGGTGGCGCCCTGGCGGGCGCCCTGCGGGTGGCAGAGCAGGTCGAGAACGCCGTGATCGTGTTTATCGTCTGCGACCGGGGTGATCGCTACCTGTCCACCGGCCTGTTGGCTCCGGAGGCTTGACGTGGGATTGGGAAAACGCCGTCCGCCGCGTCGTGCCTCTGGTGGCTCTGGACTTTCCGGCCAGCAGGCCAGGGAGCGTCAAGCGGCTCCGTCGCAAGCTGCCAAGGGAATGGCACACCAGGAGCTGGCGCAAGAAGGCCTGGTCGACGTTCACGGCCTGGCCCATGATGGCAGAGGAATTGCCCGCGGCGCGGACGGCAAGACGGTCTTCATCGACGCCGCCCTGCCCGGCGAGCGCGTCGAGGTGGCGGTTCACCTGACGCGCAAGCGTTTTGATGAGGCGCATGTACGCCAGCTGATTAACCCCTCGCCGGACCGGGTTACGCCACCGTGCCCCTACAATGACCGCTGTGGCGGCTGTGATTTGCAGCACCTGTCTCGCAGCGGTCAGCGCCGGCACAAGGCCGCGGTGTTGTCCGATCTGCTGGCTCGCCAGGGGATCCAGGCAGAGATCGACAATATCGAGGTGCTGGCGACCGATACCGAGGGGTATCGGCGTCGCGCGCGTCTTGGCGTCAGGGTCGATGCCGAAGGTGTCGTCCACATGGGCTTTCGTGCCAGGCGCAGTCACCGCTTGGTGTCGGTGACCTCGTGCACCGTGTTGGTGCCAGAGCTGGCGGCACTGCTGCCAGCGTTGCACCAGCAGCTGTCGGCCCTGGCATCACCCCGACTGGTGGGACACGTGGAACTTCTCGCCAGTGACGATCAGGTGACCTTGGTGGTCCGCCAGCTGCGCGAGCATGCGCAAGATCTCGACCTCTGGCAGCAATGGGCAGAGCACCACGGGGTGGCCCTGGCGCTGCTGTCCGGCCGGCAGTCTCCGTCCTTCGCCTGGGTGATCGAGCCCCGCGCCGCGCTCACCGTGCAGGTGCCATCCGCCCAGGGCAGCATGGCTCTGGGGATTGCGCCTGGCGATTTCCTGCAGGCCAATGACGAGGTCAATCGACTGATGGTGGCGACCGCCCTGGCGTGGCTCGGCGCGCCTGGGGCGCCAGACGAGCCCCTGTTGGACCTGTTCGCGGGCATCGGCAATTTCAGCCTTCCCCTGGCGGCGGCCGGGTATCAGGTCGCGGCCTGGGAGGGCGCTGCGCAGATGGTCGAGCGCTTGCACGACAATGCCCAGCGCGTTGGCGTTGATGTGGCGGCCGGCCAGGCCAATCTGCATGACCAGACCCAGGTGGAGAGGCTGTTGCAAGACCCGTCCATCGGCGTGGTGGTGCTTGACCCGCCCCGTGATGGCGCCGAGGCATTATGTCGGGCACTGGCCAAAAGTACGGTGCCCAAGGTCTTGTATATTGCTTGCGATCCCTCCACCCTTTCTCGCGATACGGCACATTTGTTGCAGGGAGGCTATCGTCTGCGACGAGTGGCCATGGCAGACATGTTCGTGCACACCTCGCACCTGGAGTCGATGGTGTTGCTCGAGCGTCCAACGTCGTCGCCACGCCAAGGAGTCAGGAGAGATGGTTAAAGTGCGGGAAGACCAGCCGCTGAATGCGGAGGGTCGGGTCGATATCGACCAGTGGGTGGCGCGGCTGCAGGAGGATGTCAAACTCGCTGACGCCAGTGAGCTTGCTGAGGCCTGCCGCTTGGCGGAGTCGCTGGAGCAGACGTCGGAGCGCCCCCACAAGTCCTGGCTGAAGGATGGCTCAAGCTTCCGCATGGGGCTCGAGATGGCGGACATTCTGGGTGAGCTGCGGCTGGACCAGACCGCCATCGAGGCGGCGGTGCTCTATCGCGCTGTGCGTGAGAAGCTGATCCAGCCCGAGCAGGTGGCCAAGCGCTTCGGTGATGAGGTTGCCCGCTTGATTCAAGGCGTGCTGCAGATGGCTGCCATCAGCAACACCCAGACCAGCACACCGGGGCTGCAGCAGCAGGATCAGCAGGATAATCTGCGCAAGATGCTGGTCAACATGATCGATGACGTTCGCGTGGCATTGATCAAGATTGCCGAGCGTACCTGCGCCCTTCGTCAGGTTCGGGACGCGCCGCGGGAGAAGCAGGTCCGGGTCGCTCGAGAAGTCTTCGATATCTATGCACCGCTGGCGCATCGTCTGGGCATCGGTCACCTCAAGTGGGAGCTCGAGGACCTGTCGTTCCGCTACCTCCATGAGGACGACTACAAGACCGTGGCGCGGCAGTTGGCCGAGAAGCGCCTGGACCGTGATCGGTATATTCAGGAAGTGGTGGACACCCTCAAGACGTTGATGTCGGCGCAGGGTATCCATGATTTCCAGGTGGATGGGCGGGCAAAACATATCTTTTCGATCTGGCGCAAGATGAAGCGCAAGCGGATCGACTTCTCCCAGGTCCATGACGTTCGCGCGGTCCGCATTCTGGTGCCGAGCGTCCAGGACTGCTACACCATGCTCGGTATTGTCCATTCCCGCTGGCACACGGTGCCGGACGAGTTCGACGACTACATCGCCAATCCCAAGAAGAACGGCTACCAGTCGCTTCATACGGCGGTCATCGGTCCGGAAAACAAGGTGCTCGAGATCCAGATTCGCACCTTCGCCATGCACGAAGAAGCGGAGCTGGGCGTGTGTGCCCACTGGCGCTACAAGGGCCACGACACCAACGCCCGCAGCGACAGCTACGAAGAGAAGATCGCCTGGCTGCGCCAGGTGCTGGAATGGCACGAGGAGGTCGGCGAGTTCGGCGATCTGCGAGAGGGCCTGACCAGCGATGTAGCTCCGGATCGCATCTATGTGTTCACCCCGGATGGTCATGTCATCGACTTGCCACGGGTCGCCACCCCCATCGACTTTGCCTACCGGGTGCATACCGAGGTCGGGCATCGCTGTCGCGGTGCCAAGGTCAACGGACGCATTGTGCCGCTGACGTACAAGCTCAAGACTGGCCAGCAGGTGGAGATCCTTACCGCCAACAAGAGCGCGCCAAGCCGTGACTGGCTCAATCCGAATCTGGGTTTCGTGCGCACTTCCAGGGCCAGGGCCAAGATTCAGTCCTGGTTCAAGCACCAGGCCAGAGACCAGAACGTCGAGGAAGGCAAGGCACTGTTCGAGCGTGAGATGAAACGTCTCGATGTGCACGACATGGATCTGGACACCCTGGCGAAGAAGGTCAACTACGCCAACGCAGATGACATGTATGCTGCGCTTGGCGCCGGGGATCTGCGCATCGGTCAGGTGCTGCATCAGGCCCAGCAGCTGTTCGGCGACAGCGACGAGCAGGAACACCTGGACCGACTGCTGGCCAAGCAGCGTCAGCGTCCCGCCAAGACCCCGGATGGCGACATCACGGTGCTGGGGGTGGGCAATCTCAAGACCAACATGGCCAATTGCTGCCATCCGATGCCCGGGGAGCCGATTGTCGGCTTTATTACCCAGGGGCGTGGGGTGTCGATTCATCGTCAGGACTGTCCCAATATCCTGCAACTGAGGGTCGACGAGCCCCAGCGGGTCATTGAAGTCGAGTGGGGGTCGCGGGCGAGCAACCAGTATCCGGTCGACATCGAGATCCTTGCCTGGGACCGGTCCGGCCTGCTGCGGGATGTCACTGCCGTGCTGGGCCAGGACAAGGTCAACGTGCTGTCGGTGAATACGCGCACCGATACCGACGATGGCATCGCCAGACTGTCGATCACCGCCGAGGTGGATGGTCTGGAGACGCTGGAGCGACTGTTCTCGCGGATCCAGCAGTTGCCCAACATCATCGAGGTCAAGCGCAAGCGCGCCCAGGGGAGGTCGCGAGGATGAGTCGACGCTACGACATCGACGATCTGCTCACGCTGATGCGCGTGCTGCGGGACCCTCAACAGGGCTGCCCGTGGGACGTCAAGCAGCACTGGGACTCCATCGTGCCCCACACCCTGGAGGAAGCCTACGAGGTGGCTGACGCCATCGAGCGCCGGGCGTTTGACGAGCTTCCTGGTGAGTTGGGGGATCTGCTGTTTCAAGTGGTCTACTACAGTCAGTTCGGCCGCGAGGAAGGGCGTTTCGATTTCCATGATGTGGTGCATGTGCTGACCGACAAGATGCTCAAGCGCCACCCACATGTGTTTGTGGACGGCACCCTGGAGTCTCGCCGGCAGGGTGAGTCCGCGGCCGAGGTCGAGACGCGTCAGGTGAAGTCGCGCTGGGAGTCGCTGAAGGCGGCCGAGCGGGAGAGCCGTGCCGAGGGCGAGGCCCGTCATGTATCGGCGCTGGATGATGTGCCGCGCACACTGCCTGCCCTCAGCCGCGCGTCCAAGTTGTCCAAGCGCGCGGCGCGGGCCGGCTTCGACTGGCCCGATGCGGCTGGAGTGATGGACAAGCTGGAGGAAGAACTGGCCGAGGTGCGCGAGGCCCTGGAGGCCGGCGATCACGACCACGCGGCCAGTGAGGTGGGGGATCTGCTGTTTGCCACGGTCAACCTGGCACGCCGGCTTGGCGTCGACCCGGAGGCCTGCCTCAGGGGCACCAACGGACGCTTCGAACGGCGCTTTCGTTATATGGAAAGGGCACTGGTGGAGCAGGGCACGGCGCTGGAGCGTGCCTCCCTCGAACAGATGGAAGAGCGCTGGCAGGAGGCGAAGCGGCTGGAGCGCGAGCAGCCAGAACGCAAGCAGCCAGAACGCGAGCAGGCCTCGCCGCCACACCAGGGCTTGGCTGGCGCCGACTGATCCACGGGCACCTTACCACCACAACGTAGTGGGGCCGGCGTCAGGGGTCCCGCTGGACACAATAGACAAGGAGACCCCATGAGCCACGACCTGCACGAATCCCTGCGTGACAACGTCCGCATTCTTGGTGACAGCCTGGGACGCACGATTGCCGATGACCTCGGCCCGGGGTTTGTCTCGCGCATTGAAACGATTCGCGGACTGGCCAAGCGGGGACGCCAGGGAGAGGAGGCCGGCCAGCAGGAACTCATCGAGTATCTGCGTCGCCTGCCGGAGAAGGACCTGTTGCCGGTCACCCGCGCCTTCAATCAGTTCCTCAATCTGGCCAACATCGCCGAGCAGCACTACCGCGCGCGCTTTCGTCGGGTCGAGGACTACAAGCCAGGGATGCAGCCGGTACTGGGCGAACTGCTCGAGCGGGCGCGCCAGGAGGGTCATACCCCGCGCAAGCTGGTCGAGACGCTGGCCAACATGCGCGTCGAGCTGGTGCTGACGGCGCATCCGACGGAGGTCATCCGGCGCACGTTGATCCAGAAGTACGACGCGATCGATGACTGCCTGACCGCGATCGAATCCTCTGGTGAATACCCCGAGCGCGCGGCACGGGCCAAGGGGCGGCTCGAAGAGTTGATCAGCCAGGCCTGGCACACCGACGAGATTCGCCACGATCGGCCGACCCCGGTGGACGAGGCCAAATGGGGCTTCGCGGTGATCGAGAATTCCCTGTGGCAGGCGGTGCCGGATTTCCATCGAGACCTCGACAACCTGTTGCTCGAGAGCGCCGGTGAGCGCCTGCCGCTGGACGCTGCGCCGCTGCGCTTCGCTTCGTGGATGGGCGGCGATCGCGACGGCAACCCCAATGTCACCGCCCGGGTTACCCGGGAAGTGCTGCTGCTGGGGCGCTGGATGGCGGCGGATCTCTATCTGCGTGATCTCGAACAGCTCAAGATCGAGCTGTCCATGTGGAGCACCAACAGTGCCCTGCGTGCCGAGGTCGGCAATGTCGCTGAGCCCTATCGGGAGCTGCTCAAGCGCCTGGTGACGAAGGTCGAGGCGACCCGCGACTGGGCCAAGGCAGAGCTGGACGGCAAGAGCTACGACGGTGGGCCGATCATCGAGACCCGTGATCAGCTGTATGCGCCGCTGCTGGCCTGCTATCGCTCGCTGTGTGACGTCGGCCTGGACACCATCGCCAACGGCGTGCTGCTGGATACCCTGCGCCGAGTGGCGGTATTTGGCGTCACCCTGACCAAGCTGGATCTGCGCCAGGAAGCCGGACGTCACGCTCAGGTGATGGAAGAGCTGACTCACGACCTGGGGCTTGGCAACTATCGCGACTGGAGCGAGGAGCAGCGCCAGGCCTTCCTGCTGGCGGAGCTTGAATCCGCGCGGCCGCTGATTCCGCGTCGCTGGGAATGTTCGGCGGAGACCCGCGAGACCCTGGACACCTTCCAGGTGGTGGCCGCCGAGCATGGCGAGGCACTGGGCACCTATATCATCTCCATGGCAGGCCAGCCCTCGGACGTGTTGACGGTGGCACTGCTGATGAAAGAAGTCGGCGGTCGCGTGGGCATGCCCATCGCGCCGCTGTTCGAGACCCTCGATGACCTGAACCGTGCGGGCGATGTGATCGACCGGCTGCTGGCGTTGCCTGGCTATCGCCAGTTTGCAGGTGACAGTCAGGAGGTGATGATCGGTTATTCCGACTCGGCCAAGGATGCCGGGCAACTGGCAGCGGCCTGGGCGCAGTATCGCGCCCAGGAAGCGCTGGTCGACGTGTGTCAGCGGCACGCGGTCGATCTCACCCTGTTCCACGGTCGCGGTGGTACCGTGGGTCGCGGCGGTGGTCCTTCCCACGCGGCGATCCTGTCGCAGCCGCCGGGGTCGGTCAACGGCAGCCTCAGGGTGACCGAGCAGGGCGAGATGATTCGCTTCAAGTTTGGCCAGCCGGACATTGCCCTGCGTTCCATGGAAATCTATGCCTGCGCGGTGCTCGAGGCCTCGCTGCTGCCGCCGCCCAAGCCCAAGCCCGCCTGGCGTGACGAGATGGACCGGCTGGCCGAGATCGCCCACGGTGCTTATGTCGGCGTGGTGCGCAAGGATCCGGACTTCGTGCCGTACTTCCGCGCGGTCACCCCGGAAGGTGCGCTGGGTCGCCTGCCCCTGGGCTCGCGTCCGACCAAGCGGCGCCAGGATGGTGGCGTCGAGACCCTGCGCGCCATTCCCTGGATCTTCGCCTGGACCCAGATTCGCCTGATGCTGCCCGCCTGGCTGGGCACCGGCGAGGCCTTCGCCACGCGCCTGGCCGAACCAGGTGGCCTGGATGTCCTGCAAGAGATGCGTGAGCAGTGGCCCTTCTTCGGTACCTACCTGGATATGCTGGAGATGCTGCTGGCCAAGGCCGACGTGGAGCTGGCGGCCTACTACGAGCATCGACTGGTCGACGAACCCAGTCTCGAGGCGCTGGGTCAGCGGCTGCGGGAGCGTTTCCGCAAGCTCCATGAAGAGCTGCTGAAGATCCTCGACCAGCAGGAATTGCTGGAGAAGACGCCGTTGATTCGTCAGGCCATCGAAGTGCGCAACCCGTACATCGATCCGCTGCACGGCTTGCAGGCCGAACTGCTGCAGCGTAACCGTGACGCGGACGGTGCCATCAGCGCGGATCTGTCCCGTGCCCTGATGGTCACCATGGCAGGTATCGCCGCCGGGCTGCGTAACACCGGCTGACGACGAGCATGTAGCGCGCTGTTAGCGATGCCCACACTATCTGCCCGGCCATATGGCCGGGCAGATAGTGTGAGGTGCAAGGTATGCCAGCCCACAGGGATATGCGCTCAACTGAGGCCTTCACCCCTTCCTGAGGCGGCGCATCAACCAGGATTGGCTGACTCCCAGTGCCTCGGCGGCCTTGCGCGTGCTGCCATGCTGTTCGAGGGCCTGATCGATGGCCGCCCGCTCCAATGCCGTCAGGCGCTCAGGTAGTGGCCGTGGGTCACTGTCTTCAAGCGTTGCCAGCAACGCGCCGTGGGACGTCGTGGCATCAGCGGCGGTACTCGGCTCCAGTTCGGGTAGGTCCAGGGCCAGATCGGCCACGCCGATGGTGCTACCTTCGCAAAAGACGCTCATGCGCTCCAGCAGGTTCTCCAGTTCGCGCACGTTACCCGGCCAGTGATAGCGGCTCAGCGCTCTCAAGGCGGCTCGTTCAAGGCTCAGGTGACGCTTGTGGCGTTGTGCAATGTCCTTCAGCAGCTGCGTGGCAAGGCGGGGTATGTCCTCGGGGCGCTCGCGCAGTGGCGGCACCTCGATGGGCACGATATTGAGGCGATAGAACAGGTCAGGGCGAAAGCTTCCGTCCTGGACCCGGGTCGCCAGGTCAGCATTGGTGGCAGCCACGATACGCACGTTGGCCTTCTGCACCTTGCCCCCCAACGGGTGGTACTGACGTTCCTGCAGCAGTTGCAGCAGCTTGGGTTGCAGCGGCAGCGGCAGCTCACCGATCTCGTCGAGAAACAGCGTGCCGCCTTCTGCCAGGGCGACATAGCCGACGCGACCATCACGATGGGCGCCGGTAAAGGCGCCACTGCGGTGGCCGAACAGTTCGGCCTCCAGCAGCGCTTCGGGGATGGCGGCGCAGTTGACGTGAATCAGCGGTTTGTCGGAGCGCGGGCTGTACTGGTGCAGGCGATTGACCAGCCAGCTCTTGCCGACCCCGGTTTCCCCCGTGACCAGCACGGTGGTATCGCTGGCGGCGGCTCGGTCCAGGCGTTCGAGGCACTGGCGATAGCGCGGACTGCGGCTGGGTGAGGCCGGACTGGTCTCGCTGGCGACCTGCTCTTGGCGAATGCGCTTGAGCTGGTGCATGACATGGTCAAGCAATGCTTGCGTGGTGTCCGGGGAGCGGGAGGCCAGCACGTCACGGTCCAGATTGCGTGTCTGTACCAGCACGGCATCGGGCTCGGCGGGAGAGCCTGAGTTCAGGCAGAACAGGCTGCCGTTCACCAGATAGTCCTTGCCGCGATAGCGGTGCACGACACTGACGGGCCTGCGTTCATCGATCACGAAGCGGGTGACCGACGGAGAAAACACGCCTTCCTGCTCCAGGGTATAGACGTCGCTGGCATACAGCCGTGCTTCGGTGGTCTCGAGCTGGGACAGGCTGGCCTGGTTGACCCACAGCACGCGTCCCTCGAGGTCAGTAATGAAAATGCCATCCTCGAGTGCATTGAGGATGGCCAGCAGTTGATCGGGCATGAGGGTGCCGTGGTTCATCGAGGCTCCGGACAGTGACCAGGTGGGTCATGGTGTGCCCGGAGCGAGCGTTAGTAAAGGTGGGAGAGGGGCAGAGCAGCCCCTCAGCCTGCTGTTACAGCCCAAGCTGGCTGAACAGGTAGCCCCACAGCGCGCCGGCGATGACCACGAACAGCACCATGATGAACCACACCTGGCGGTATTCGCGGATAAGTTCTTTGGCTCCGTTCGGGCGGGCCAGGATGTCGCGGATGGTGGTGTCGGACAGCCGCCGGGCGCGGATGTCGTCGAACACCTTCAACTCATAGTCCGAGGGCTGGCTCTTGAGTCCCACGGCAATCAGCGCCAGGGTGCCGAGCAGAATGGCGACCTGCAGGTTGTCGATGTGCAGCGGCAGTGCCAGCAGACCATGACGTTCCAGTTCGCCCACCACAATGAAGGTGATCGAGCCCACCAGCATGCAGGCCAGCGCGGCGTTGGCGCTCATCCGGCGCCAGTGGAGCGCAGCCACGATGGTCGGCAGCCAGGCCACGGCGAAGATGGCACCGGCATAGATGGAGATCCAGTAGATGCCGGCGGGGCGCGAGATCGCCACCGCGCAGACGATCAGTGCCACCACCGCCTGGGAGATGCGACCCAGGACGACCCCCTTGCGCTCGCTGACCTGGCGGTCAAACAGCTTTTCGTAGAGGTCTCGCGCCAAGGCAAAGCCTGTCAGCACGAACAGGGTGGACGCCGTGGACATGATGGAGGCCATCAGACCCGCCAGGCCGATGCCCGCCAGGGTCGGATTGGTGTGTTCCATGAAGCCGACAATCATGGCCCGGTCAGTCGGCTCGATACCCGGCTGGATGACTTGCATGGCGGCGGCGGCAAGAAACACCAGCAGCTGCATGGCGGGGGCAAAGAACACCCCGATCACCGCGACCTTAAGGATCACGAAGTCGTTCTTGGCCGGAAACACGCGGGAGACCAGTGCAGGGGTACAGGCGAAGAACAGGATCCACACCAGGAACTGCGAGATGGACCAGCCCAGCGGACGCTCATTGGCGCCACCGATGGTCCAGAAGCCGGGCAGCGTTTCGCCAAGGCCCTTCATGGCATCAAAGCCCGCATCGCCGATCAGTAGCGGGGCAATGACGAAGGCTATGGCCAGCATGGTGAAGAAC
This sequence comes from Halomonas sp. DP5Y7-2, assembly GCF_019802025.1. NCBI lineage: Bacteria > Pseudomonadati > Pseudomonadota > Gammaproteobacteria > Oceanospirillales > Halomonadaceae > Halomonas > Halomonas sp. DP5Y7-2. The sequence continues at coordinate 253,135 of NZ_JAHVHY010000006.1, forward strand.
ATCATGGTGTCGGTGTAGACGACGCCATACATGCCGGACAGCGAGCAGAAAGCCAGCAGGGCCAGGGTGAAGGCGACGATGATCACCGGGAACGGGATGTCGATGATCTCGGCCAGTACCAGGCCCGCACCAATCAGCTGGATGATGCCATAGCCGAGCAGGCCCACGACCATCAGGATCAACGCCACCACGCTGACCCATTTGTTGTTAAAGCGATAGTCGAAGAAGTCCATCATGGTGCGGCAGTTGAGCGCCTTGAGCTTGCGCCCGATGAAGACCACCGCGATCAGGGTGCCGACCCAGGCACCGAAGGAGCCTAGCGCCGCGATCACCAGGGGCCCCTCGCTGTAGGAAATGCCGGCGATGCCCATCAGGGTCACCGCACTCAGGAAGGTCGCAGCCAGGGTGCCGACGATCAGCAGCGTCGAACCCTGCTCGCCCATCACATAGAAGTCGTCCTTGTTCTTGATACGACGGGCGAGCAGTGCCGCCACCGCCACGTAGGCGGTGAGTACGGTAGCGAAGATTGCCAGAGTCATGGCAGGTCTCTCTTGTTACAGGTTGTGGTTGTGTCAGGGAAATGCGGCAGCAAATGCCTGCGCCGCCAATTCGCCGCGCTGCCAATTCACTGCGCTGCCAATTCGCTGCGCTGCCAATTCGCTGTGCTGTGGGCGCTTGGCGTCTCGTGGCGCTGGACCGATGTCTTCAGCACTTCCCTTGGGTTGGCAAAGGGGTCAGCCCCGGGAAGTCTCGGGCTGTGGTGACGGGCTCCTGGTTTGCTGAGGGCTGGGCTGCCCAGATTGAGGCGCGCTGTCGGGTTGAGCGCCTTGCTTGAGCCGGCGAATGGTCGGGCGATACTCCCTGACCAGAATGACGCCGACAATCGCGACGGAAAGTGCCGTCGTGAGGAAGGCGTTGGCAAACAGAAACAGCACGTGGGGGTGGAAATCCATCGAAAAGCCTCTTGTTGTGGGGCGGGTATAGCGCGCACGCCTAGCCCGTCTTGTCATCGGGTCAGCGGATCAGGTGTCGGCCAGTTCACACCAGTCCATCAAGGTCAGCGCCATGATTTCGGCCACGGCAAAGACATCGTCCAAGCGAATGTGCTCATCGGGATGGTGGGCCAGTCGAGTGATGCCTGGGCCGAACACCAGCGCCGGAATGCCGTACTGGGAAAGCAACCCGCCATCGGTTCCCCAGGGCGAGGCCTGCACCGCCGGCTGGCGGCCGTGGACCCGCTCGAAGGCATCGGCGAGCTGTGTCACCAAGGGGTTGTCCATATCGATGCCCCCTGGCTGCCAGCAGGCACCGTAGAAGGTGACGTCTACCGGGTAGTCGATGAACCAGTCGTCCACCTCTGCCAAGGCTGCCATGGCGTCCCGCAGGGACTGTTCGGCAGCCGCCACGGTCTCACCGGGGCCGACACCGATACGGCCTTCCATGGTGATATCGTCCGGCACGCTGGACGGCCAATCTCCACCGGCGATGCGGCCGAGATTGATCGGCAGAGGAATCGGTACACCGGCGTAGAGAGGGTCATCCAGCTCGGCGTTGCGGCGTGCCTCCAGGGCCTGGATCGCCTGAATCACGGGAACGCTTTTCTCCAGCGCGCTGACGCCCTCATAGCGGGTGCCGCCATGCGCCTTGACCCCGGACACCGTCAGCCTGAACCAGCGCGACCCTTGCTGGCGCGGAAACAACTTCTGCTCGCTGGGCTCGGGGATCAGCGCCGCATCCGCGGTGTAGCCTCGCTCCAGAGCCGCCAGGGTACCAGCGCCGCCAGCCTCTTCCTCGACCACGCTTTGCACAATGACGTCGCCCTTCAGGCGGATGCCCAGTGCCATCAGGGTTTCCACCGCTATCAAGGCAGACAGGTTACCGCCTTTCATGTCGGTGACGCCGCGACCGAACAGGCAGCCGTCGCTGACATGGCCAGAGAAGGGGTGATCCTGCCACTGGTCATGATCACCCTCCGGCACTACGTCGACGTGGCCATTGAGGATTAGCGAGCGGCCACCGCCAGTGCCTTTCCAGGTGCCCACGACATTGGGGCTACCGGCCAGGCTATCTCTCTGGCAATGGAAGTAGGGGTTGTCAGCGAGGGTGTCGATATCGATTTCCCACAGGTCGGTATCCAGCCCCAGCGCTTGGTAGCGCTCAGCAATGCGCTGCTGATAGTGCTGCTCGTGGCCGGGAAGCGTCGCCTCCTGAACCCATTCGCTCAGTAGTGAGATGTAGTCATCACGCCGTTCGTTGATGAGCGTGCGAATCTGATCATGCATCGAGACACTGCTCATGGGAGCCAGACTCCCTGTTGGGTTGTCGTTGTAGGGACCATCGTTGTAAAGACCATTGTTGTGAAGACTGTTGCTGTGAAGATTGCTGTGAGGACTGTGGCTGTGAACGAGTGTGACGGGGAGGCCCGCCGCCATGAAGATCATGGAGCGGATCGTCGTAGCGGTGGTTGGCGTTGTGAGCGAGGGGACAGCGCATCTCTGCCCACCTCGCTAGAGCTCGTTTGAGTCTATATCAACTCATTTGAGTCGAATTAGACTCGATTGCTCAGCTATCCTCACGCTCGGCCCTGGCGATGACGGCATCGCACAGCAGCTGGGTACCCAGTGCACAGTGCTCCGGCTCCGCGTACTCTGCCTCGTTGTGGCTGATGCCGTCGCGGCAGGGCACGAAGATCATGACCGTCGGGGTGACATGGGACAGGTGCACCGCATCGTGGCCTGCGCCACTCATCATGCAGGGAGCATCGAGTTGACGGGCCTCGACGGCATCGCGCAAGGCGTCGATCAGCACCGGGTCAAAGGGCGTGACCGGGGAATGCCAGCGCCGCTCGAAGCTCAGCGTCACGCCCTCGGCCTCGGCTGACTCGTGGGCGATGCGCTCAAGCGCAGCGTCCAAGGCGTCAAGCTCGCTATCGCTGACATGACGCAGGTCGATCGTCAGCTCCACCTCACCGGGCACCACGTTGCGGGAAGGCTCGATGACCTTGAAGTCTCCCACCGTCAAGCGCGCGGCACCTTCGGAGTCGGCCATGACCTCCTCGCGCATGCGCTGTATCAACCGAGTGGCAGCCAGCAGCGGGTCGTGCCGGTAGCTCATCGGGGTGGGGCCAGCGTGGGCCGACTGTCCCGTCAGATGGATGTCGTACCAGCGAATACCTTGCACGCCGGTGACGATACCCACGGCATGGCCTTGTTCCTCAAGTACCGGTCCTTGCTCGATATGCAGCTCGAAGTAGGCGTCAAGGTCGGGTTCGCCCAAGGCTTGATCGCCGGCCTCGCCGCAGGCCTCGATGGCGTCGGCCAGGGTGATGCCCTGGCTGTCCTTGGCGTTGAAGAAGGTGGCGGCGTCAAGGCGGCCGGACCATACGCCACTCCCGCCCATGGCAGGAGCGAAGCGGCTGCCTTCCTCGTTGGTCCATACGATCAGTTGCAGTGGACGCCGGGTGACGATGTCGCGCTCATGCAAGCTGCGCAGTACTTCCAGGCCGCCAAGCACGCCGAGAATGCCGTCGAATCGGCCTCCCAGGGGCTGTGTATCCAGGTGGCTGCCCATGGACACTGCCGGCAGGTCGTCCTCGCGGCCACTGCGTCGGATAAACAGGTTGCCTGCCTTGTCCCGGCTCCAGCTACAGCCGATGGCTTCAATCCAATCCAGCAGCAGACGCCGGCCTGCTGCGTCTTCCTCAGTCATGGCAAGTCGCCGGTTGCCGCCGTTGGGTGACGGGCCGATCTTGGCCATTTGCATCAGGCTGTCCCACAACCGCTGGGCATCGATATCGACAGGGCGCGACGAAGACGTCATGGCAGCAATTCCTTGTGATGTTGTGTTATGCCACAGCATCTAGCGAATCATGGGCCATTTCGAGAAAAAGATTTATGAAACAATGAGATAAAGTATGTCGCATGGCGCGACTTACGACTGAAAGTGGCTCATGGTTGCCGCGTCAAGCCTCTGTGAGTCGATATCGACTCAGAGATGGGTGTCCTATTCAGGGCAAGCAGGTCTTCAGCTGCCTCGGGGGCGTCCGCGAGTGGGCGAAGTGGTGGGAGAGCGCTGGGAGCGTGCTGGCAAAGTGCTGACGAGTGCAGCAGAGGACCTTCCGATGGACCCCGGGATAGGGTCAGAAGGGCAAGTGAAAGGAGGCGGTGATCATGTTCAGGTGCTCCAGCTCGCGGTCATCCACTTCCTCGAACTCGACCTGCCCGATCCAGCTGGAAGTCATCCAGCGGGCACCAAATCCCTGCACCCGGGTAGAGCCGCTGGTGGAGTCGAAGGTGTTGCGCCCGGTAACTGGATCGCTGATCCATTGTGCCATACCGGTCTTGCCGTAGACCCCGAACTGTCCGATCCGGTAGCCGGCCACCAGGCTGCCACCCAGGCTGGTAACGTCCTGCACGTGTTGACTGTCGCTGGCGGTCATGGGGACATCGTCGCTATGTCGATAACGCAACTCGGCGCCCAGGTCCCAGCCGGACACATCTTCTGGAGCCATACCGGCTGTCAGGCGGAATCCAGAGGTATAGCCGTCAGGTGTATGTACCTTGTCACCCTGTACCAGCACGCCGCTGTCGAGTCTGACGATTTCTTGACCCATGCCAGAAAAGGCCGGTGTCGCCCCCTGGCCCGCGTCGTTGTCAGCCAGGGTGGACGTGGTGGTGTTTTCGTTGGCGCAGACCCCTTGGGCCGCCAGCGTCAGCAGGCTGACCAGCAGGAACAGGGTGATCGAGCGTCTCCGCGCGAGCGGTGAGCGTGATGGCGAATCGCTGTGGGCGATGCGCGTGGGTGACATCAAGAAGCGTGGAGCTGTCATGATGGTTGTCCTGGCGGAGCCTCTCCGCTAATGGCGACCCTTCCTGGGGCGGGTCGTGCCTCGTTGTTACAGGCCCCGTGCACGCTGCCGTGCTCGGCGGGGCCGGAATCTCTGCTGCTTGACGACTGTCGCTCTTCACAAGCGCCGCTCTCAACAAGCGTCGCTCTTCACAAGCGCCGCTCTTCACAAGCGCCGCTCTCAACAAGCGTCGTTTTCTACGACGCACCGCCAAGGAGGTAGCGCGTGGCGACTGTGACGAATCTTGAGCCGTCACCGGACAGCTACTATCCCCGGACTGCCTCTATCGCCAGACAGCTACTATCACCGGACGGCCTCTATCACCTGACAGTCTCTGTCGCCGGACTGTCATCATCGGCAGAGCCTTGCTGAGCATGGATAGCCATTCACTATAGACAGTAGCGACCGTAGTATCTACGACTATCGTCGCGACTGTCCTGTCTGATCTACCTTGCCTTTTGACCTTGCCTTGCCGCGTATCAGTCATCGGTGGTCTGGCTAACGCGTTCTGCCGCATCAAACGTCGCGGGGCCGAGTGCTGCCCTGGCCTGCACCCAGGCTGGCGTTGGAGCTAAAAATAGCAATCGCTGCCCGTGGATGCTACTCCAGGCTTGCCTGATTCAAGCATTCAGGAAGTGCCAATACGCCGTCAGCCGAGGGCAGGGAAGGTTCGCGTCGCTCGCAGCGTCGAGCAGCGGGCCGAGGATGGCATCGTGCTCGGTGGGGCGACCCGCCTCGATGTCTTGAAGCATGGAGGCGCGATTGGCGGCGGTGTGCGCAATGACCTGCCAGACCCTTGCGTGCCAGGCGCTGTGTCCGTGCTGCTGCGGGTACGACTCGTCCAGCGCTGTTGCGGGAGGGGGGATGTCCAGGGCCGCCAGGATCAGACGGATTTCATCGATGACAGTGTTCACCTCATCGCGATAGGGGGCTTGTGCCAACTCGCCGTTACGGACTCGGTGGCGTGCCACCAGGGGATTGATAGCGGCATTGACGGCCAGCTTGTGCCATAGCCTGACCGAGATGTCTGCGACGGCCCGGGCATCCAGTCCGGCGTGGCGGAGTTGAGCGGCCAATGCCTCGGCAAGCTCAGTGTCGCTTGGGTTAGCGGTGCCGTCCAGATGACCGATCACGGTTTGCCCGTGACCGGCATGTACCACCCCGTGGTCGTCCTCGAGATAGGCGCCTTCGGTAGTGGAGGCGCATAGCACCGGCCCGGTCCAGGCCTCGGTGATGGGGCGCTGAACGCGCAGGCCGTTTTGCCACAGGATCACTGGCGTCTGCGGGGCAAGATGTCCGGCGACGGCGGCAAAGGCGTCCTGGGTAGCGTATGACTTGGTGGTCAGCATGACCCGCTCGACGCCTTGGCAGGCCTCGCCGGGATCCGTACTGATGGTGAGTAGCAGTCGCTGGTGCTGGCCGTGGGGGTCCGTCAGCGATTGTTGCCGGGGGAGCGGACGTCGGCCGAGCAGCCGCACGGACTGCCCTGCAGCGCTAAGGCGACATGCCAGCAGGCGGCCAATGGCGCCCGGTCCCACGATCAGCGTGCTCATCAGGTGTTCCCCTTGCGTGGCGAGCGGCGCCCCCGGCCGCTGCTGGACTTGCGGTTGGCGCCGCCGTCGGAGGTGGTGCTGGAGGCGTCTCGGGCGCTGGATCCCTTTTTGGCCCTGGGCTGGCTCCGGCGCCGGCGAGTGCCAGCCCGCTTCGCGGGCGTGGCGGCGGCGACTTCACCCTGAGCGGAGCGCAGGGCGGACTGCAACCGGTGGCTATCGGCGCAGGCCACCAGCGCAGTGAGGTCGACCACCAGCTGAGACACGAAGGGATCCGGCTCCGCTCGGGCTTCAGCGATATCCTCCAGGCGCTGCTCCCACAGCGCCGTCCGTTCAGGCCTGCTGACCGCATCCGGCAAGGAGTGAATCAGGCCGACGCCCAGGCGGGTCGCTCGCAGAGTCTTGGCCTTGCGCACCAGGTAGCCCCGCTCGATCAGTGTCTCGATGATGCCGGCGCGAGTTGCTTCGGTGCCCAGCCCATCGGTGTCTCGCAGGGTGCGCTTGACCTCGGCGTCTTCCACGTAGCGGGCGATGTTCATCATGGCCTTGATCAAGCTGGCGTCGGTGAAGGGTTCTGGCGCACGTGTCTCGCGCTGTTCCACCTCGGCATTGATGGCCTGGCAGGTTTCTCCCTGGTGCAGGGCGGGCAGCGGAGGCGCCTCGTCACGGGTAGTGAACAACGGCTTCCAGCCAGGTACCAGCAGTGTCTGCCCCGACGCCGCAAAGCGCTCATCCAGGAGTTGGCATTCTGCCTTGACCTCCTGGGTCTCGAGGGCCGGGTAGAATTGTGCCAGGACGTTGCGGGCGATCAGCCGATAGACGTCGGCTTCCTGGGCGGACAGCCGCTCTGCGCTGAAGGGTTTGCCGGTCGGGGCCAGAGCATGGTGGGCGCCGACCTTGCTGTCATCGAAGGCGCGCGAGCGCAGCTGCATGTCGGCGTTGGCCAGCCAGCGTCCCAGCGTCGCATCATCTCGACAGGCGCTGGCCAGCTGCCCGGGCAAGCTCTTCAAGTGCTCTCGGGGCAGGTAGCGGCAGTCGGAGCGTGGGTAGGTGATGAGCTGGTGACGTTCGTAAAGGCGCTGGCAGATATCCAGCACCGCCTTGGCCGACAAACCATGACGACGGGCGGCATCGACCTGCAGTGCGGACAGCGAGTATGGCAGCGGAGGAGGCTGGCGCCGGTGACGGGATTCAACCTTGGACACGACACCCTGGCTGCCAGGCAAGCGCGCGGCCAGGGCCTGGGCCGGGGCCTCATCGAGCAGCCGGCCGCGTTCATCCAGCCGATGCTGTTCGGACGGTACCCACCAGGCCTTGAAGGTCCCTGCGGCGACGCGCACCTCTGCCCACAGCACGTGGAACGGATAGGGGACGAACTGGCGAATTTCCTCGTCGCGGCGCACCACCAGCCCGAGCACCGGTGTCTGTACACGGCCTACCGACAGCACACCATCGTGACCCGCCTGTCGCCCTATCAGGGTCCAGGCTCGGGTCAGATTGATGCCATAGAGCCAATCGGCACGCGCCCTGGTCTGGGCCGCGCGATAGAGAGCATGGTAGTGCCGATTGTCGCCGATACGTGACAATGCCCTGACGACCGCCGGGCGGTTGAGGTCATTGATCAGCAGGCGTGCTACATCGCCTTTCCAGCCCAGATGCTCGATGACCTCCTGGACCAGCAGCTGACCTTCTCGGTCCGGGTCGCCGGCGTGCACGAGTTGGCTGGCGCGCTTGATTCTGGCGCGGATGACGGCCAGCTGACCTCGTGCCTTGGGCCGCGGTACCAGTTTCCACTGACTCGGCACGATGGGCAGGTGGTCCCGTCGCCATGGCTTGAGCGCTGGGTCATAGGCATCCGGGGGCGCCTGTTCCAGCAGATGCCCGAGACACCAGGTGACCTCGGTGTCACCGACGGACAGGTAGCCGTCATGTTTCTGTGCAGCCCCGGGCAAGGCATCGGCGATGGCGCGCGCCAGGCTAGGTTTTTCCGCAATGATCAATCGCATGGCGCACCACAGAAGGGATGTTTCTGGATATTCTTCCAGTATCTGAAGAGCGATGCCAGGTGTACCATGACGTGATTGATGTACAACTCTTATATCATTTTTTTATGCATCGAGAGTGGGCTGACCAGGCAGTCCTGCCATCTCGAGCGCTGCGACCGCTGCCGTTGGTGGCACGAGGAGCATCATGCGACAGGCTGGAAGAACGCGCCGTATGTTGGGTCTGTCGGTGCGCACGGGGACCACGCTACTGCGATCTCGGGTAGGCGGCAATGCCGACTGGCAGGCGCTTGGCGAGTCGCTGTTCGACGGCTTGTCGGAGCTGAAGGGGCCAGCCATGAAGCTGGCTCAGGTCATGTCCCAATGGGATGACCTGCTGCCTCCTGAACTCGCCGAGGAGCTGGCTCGCCTGCAGCGCAATGCCACTCCGGCGCCGTGGGAGGATATTCGGACGACGCTTGAGCAGGAACTGGGTGAGCTGCAGGCTCTGTTTCGTCATGTCGAGCCCGCGCCCTTCGCCAGCGCATCCATGGGGCAGGTGCATCTTGCCACCACCCTGGAAGGGCAGCAGGTGGTGCTCAAGGTACAGTACCCCGGCCTCGAGCAGGTGCTGGAGCAGGACCTGGCACAGGTCCGCCGTATCCTTCGCCTGGGGCGCTGGTTCAAGGTCTCCCAGAGTCGCCTCGATGCCTTGTTCGATGAATTGGCCGAGAGCCTGCGCCAGGAGCTCGACTACGTCGCTGAGGGCAACATGTTGAGGCGCTATCGTCAGCGCTATGACGCCTGGGGCAATATCCGCATTCCCGCACCTGTCGACTCCCTCTGCACGTCTCGAGTGCTGGGCATGGAGTATGTGCCGGGAACACCGCTGCGCGAGATCGAGCAGGTCGATGACGAACGACGGCAGCACGTGGCCAGCACGCTGGCGGACTGGCTGACAGAGGAACTGTTCGTCCATGGCGAGGTTCATGCCGATCCTCATGCCGGTAATTTTGCCGTGGATGATCAGGGTCGTTTGATCCTGTACGACCTGGGGGCGGTGATAGCGGTGCCGCCGGAGCGACTGAGGGGCATGCTGGCGCTGCTGTCGGCGACCCTGGAACGGGACCCTGTGGCCATGGATGAGGCGCTTCGAGGACTCGGCGGGCGGCAGGGCGAAGGCGCGCCCTTGGCGTTGTATCAGGAGTCGGCTGAGGCCATTGCCCCGCTGTTTGCGCCGGGGCTGCAGGATTTTGGCGATGTGCGTGTCCATCGGCGTCTGCGCGAGCTGAGTCCCAGAGTATGGAGCGCGCTGGACCGTCTCCAGCCACCGCCCGGCATGTTGATGTTGGCGCGCACGCTCAACGGACATTACTGGAACCTGGTGCGTCTCGAGGCGCGCCTGGATATGCAGAATCGAACAGCGCAGGTCTTTCAGACCTACGCCGGCCAGGGCGTGGGTCTGCCAAGCTGAGCTCTGCACTGTTAGACTGTGCCGTTTTTAATTTCAGGGGAGAGGGCGATGCTGGCGTTATGGGTGGATCAACTGCTGGGCTATGCCTCTGGCGCCCTGGCAGCCATTCGGCAGGATGAACGCTATCCCAGCCTGATGAGCTGGGCGCGGGAGCAAGGCCCAGACTGTGTGGGTGGCGACAAGTCGCTGGCCCAGGCGCTGGCGCCGGAGCTGTGGTCGCAGACGCCGCTGGCTCGGCTCGATTTCGCCTGTGAAACCCTGGCGCGCCCCGGCCGCAACGAGCCTTGCTGGTGCGACTCCGGACGCAAGATGAAACAGTGCTGTGGTGCGGTCAGTCTGCCGGGCCACCTGCCTCCACACCTGATGTGGATGCTGTCGCTGCGCGAGTGGAAGGGCGACGCACTGAAAGCGGCGCTGGCCAGCGGTCGAGCCCCCGCCCAGGCGCTGCTCGAGGCGGGCCTGATCGCGGCGGAGTCCGGTCAGCGCGGCCGTGCCCAGCAGATACTGGAGTCCCTGTTCACCAATGCGGACTGGGAGCGATTGCCCGAGCAGGCGGAGCCGGCCTTCGAGATACTGCTCGACCTGTTCCAGGAGCGCGGCTTCCATCGCAAGCGGGAGGCGCTGCTGGACGAGGTGCTGGAGCGAGGTCCGATGTTCCTGCGCGGGGTCGCCCTCGAGCGGCTATGCCTGATGCATCTGGACAATGACGATCTGGATAGTGCCCGCGCAGCCTTCGTGCGTGCGCAACAGGCCCTGCCAGACTCGCCGACCTTGGCATACATCGAGGCCATGCTGCTGCTGCATGAAGGCAATGACGAGGAGGCGGTGGAGCGCTCACGCTTCTGGCTGCGTCGTCTGACCCGGCAGGGCGACCTCGATCCCGAGCAGTTGCAGTTTCTTGCCGACCTGGCCGACAACCCCGGCGCTACCCTGGCTGACCAGCTATTGAGCGCTGAAGAGGATCTGGCCGAGCCGCTGGTGGGGCTGCAGACCCTGCTGGCGGAGCTGCCGACGCCTCCGCCGATCAAGGTCGAACAGCAGGATGGTGTGCTGGTGTATCGCTCCACGGCACGGGAAGACACCCTGTTTGCGGCCTTCCAGGAAGGCTTTCAGGTGGACGTGGACCCGGACGCCCCCATGGGATTTCTGGGGGATCCCTGGATCAATGCCAGCGTCTGGTTGCCGGCGCTGTGTGCCAATCCCGAACAGCTCGATTCGCCGGCAGTACTGCAATCGGTGTCGCTGGCATTGACCAGTCGCTTCGGCAGCCTGCCGTGGATGGCGCCCAGCCTGTTCGAGCCGCTGGCCGAACGGCTTGAGCGCTGGCTGCAGCAGGTCAGTCAGAGCGGCGACGGTCCCTTCCAGTGGGATCAGGCGGACAACGCGCAGCTGCTGCGCGCGGGGCTGGCCCTGGTGGTCGGCATGGAGCGCGGGTCGCGCCAGCATTCCCGTGAGTTGGCCGAGTTGCTGCTGTCGCTGGACGAGCAGGACAGCCTCGGCTTGCGTGAGCTGGTGCTCGACCAGTTGCTGCGTGAAGGCCGTGACGGCGAGGCGTTGTCGATGAGTCGGCAGGCGCTGGAGCAGGCAAGCGAAACGGATGCCGCTGAACAGGATGCGCCGCTGTTGGGCATGTACATGGGCCAGGTGCTGGCACTGTACCGACTGGGGCAGCTCGACGATGCGGCGGCCGCGTTGGAGAGTGCCAAGCGCCATAACAGCCATGCGGTCTCTCTGCTGTGCAGCGACAACCCCCAGCGCGCGGCGACGCCTCCCAATGGACAATTGGCAGAGCCTGGCACCCGTGCCGAAGCCTGGCAGTACCGCACCCTGATGCGTGACCAGTGGCGGACGACTCCAGGGGCGCTGGACTGGTTGCAGGAACGCGGTTCTCGCCGCTGAAGTGACCGCCCGGCGAGTGAACGTCAGTCGCACCTGCGCGTCTGACGTTCGCTACCGGTATCAGGCCTCGGCGCTGGAGGTCTCTTCCTTCACCTGGAGGCCTTTTCCTTCACTTGGAGGCCTCTTCCTTCACATAGTGCCGTTTGATCCACAGCGCCATCGCCACCGCCGGAAGGCCAAGAAGCGAGGCCAGCACGAAGAAGCTGGGGTAGCCCCAACCCTCCACGACCAGTCCGCCAAAGCCTGACAGAAACTTGCCAGGCAAGGTCATCAGTGACGAGAACAGCGCATATTGAGTGGCCGTGTAAGCGCGAGACGTCAGGCTTGAAAGAAACGCCACGAACACCACGCTGGCCAGACCGTTGCTAAGGTTGTCGCCCATGATGGTCAGCACCAGCAATTCTTTCTGAGCGCCGCTCATGGCGAGCCAGGTGAACATCAGGTTGGTGAGCACGGTGGCGGCAGCCCCTATCACCAGGATGCGTCCGATGCCGAAGCGCACGACCAGGACCCCGCCGAGCAGTCCCCCCAGTAGGCTCATGACCACGCCAAACACCTTGGTCACGGTGGCGATGGTGTCCAGACTGAAGCCCAGATCAACGTAGAGCGGATAGGCCATCGATGCCATCGCCAAGTCGCTGATGCGGTAGATGCCGATGAACACCAGCAGTCCCAGGGCACCTAGCCCAAAGCGCGAGAAGAAATCCAGGAAAGGACAGACCACCGAGCCGATCAGCCAGGCCCCGGTGCGCCGGAACCAGGCGGGTTGGCCTTGGCTGGCACGCAGGAAGCTCCTGACCCTGGGTTCTGCGCTGAGGCGCTGTGCCAGGGGCTTGCGGGGAGGCTCGGGGCGCAGCAGCACGGTGATCATGCCAATGGCGGTCAGTGCGGCCATGCACTGATAGGACAGCTGCCAGGAGCCCAGGTCGGCCAGGTACAAGGCTCCTGCGCCGGCCATGATCAGGCCACCGCGATAGCCAATGATGTAAGTCGAGGCCATAGCTGCCTGCACATCGTCTTCCGCTGACTCGATGCGAAAGGCGTCGATGGCGATGTCCTGGGTGGCGGAACCGAAGGCGACCATCAGGGCGAATAGCGCCACGTTGCCAAGTTGCTGTGCAGGATCAAGCGTTGATAGGCCCACCAGTCCGGCCATCATCAGCGTCTGGCCGGCCAGCATCCAGCTGCGTCGCTGGCCCAGCCAGCGTGTCAGCAGAGGCAACCGAAAGGCGTCGACCACAGGCGCCCAGAAGAACTTTATCGAATACAGCAGTCCTATCCATGAGAAGAAGCCGATGGCTGCCACCTCGACGCCAGAGGTGCGCAGCCAAGTCGTCAGGGTGGAAAACACCAGCAGGAACGGAAGGCCGGCAGAGAAGCCCAGAAACAGCATGGCCAGTACAGGCGGCCGCAGATAGACGCCAAGGGCCTCGATCCAGCGGCGCATGGCCGAAGGGGTGGGCATGTGAAAGCCTCCTTGCATGATGGTCGGCGATCCGAATGGTAAAATGCGCTCAGTATCCCGGCGCTGCTCGGCGAATTGTTGCAAAGCCGCAGGGACGATACCAGCGGCGCGCGACAAGCCGCGTCGGTGGCGAGCCGGAAACTGAGACCAAGACAGGCCCCCAGGTCATATCCTTGTCCGCCTGGTGGGTGCCCGGAAGGAGTTACATGAGTCACAGCATCAACGAGACGGTCACTGGTGGCGATTCCACGCCGCGCTGGTACGTAATCCAGTGCAAGGGTGGAGAGTCCTTTCGCGCCGCTCAGCATCTGGCCAATCAGGGCTACGAACTCTTCCATCCGGTGCTTGAAGTGCAGAAGAAGCGCCGCAACAAGCTGACCTGGGTCGAAGAGCCACTATTTCCTTACTACCTGTTTCTTCGCCTCGACCAGGTCGAAAGCAACTGGCGCCCCATTCGCTCGACCCGGGGGGTGTTGAAGATCGTCACCTTCGGCCTGTCGATGCCGGTACCGGTCAGCGACGAGCTGGTCGAGCTGTTGCGTCGGCACGGGCAAGAGAAGGACGAAGGTCCGGGGCAGCTGTATTTCCGCGCCGGCGAGAGCGTCGAAATCACCGACGGTCCGTTCAAGGACCTGAAGGCAGTGTTCGATAGCCACAAGGGAGAGGAGCGCGCCATCGTGCTGCTCAACATGCTGCATCGCCAACAGCGCCTTGAAATGCCTGTCGCCGCCTTGAAGCGTCAGGACTGAGACTTATCTCCGAAAGGAACGCATCATGAAGATTGCCCCTCAGAAAGTGGCCCAGCTCCATTATGTGCTCAGTAATAGCCACGGTGAGGTGCTCGACGACTCGCGTCAGCGAGGCGAGCCACTGGAATACCTTCACGGCCACGACAACCTGATGGCGGGGCTCGAGCGAGCGCTCGAAGCGACCGAGCCGGGTTCTCGTGTCGATGTCACCCTGGCCCCTGACGAAGCATACGGACGCAGGGATGAGTCTCTGGTCCGTGAGGTGGGGCGTCAGGCGTTCCCCGCGGCGGAATTGCGCCCTGGGATGTGTTTTCAGACCCCCGGCGATGCCGGTCCCCAGATCGTCACCGTGGTCGAGGTGAAGGACACCACGGTGGTGATCGACACCAATCACCCACTGGCGGGGCAGACCCTGCGCTATCAGGTCGAGGTGCTGGAGGTACGCGACGCGACCCGCGCGGAACTGGCGAAGGGGCACCCACTGCCCGCGGGTACCGAAGCCTCATCGGTGGAAGATCGCAAGGTGCTGTAGGCCGCTGGCTGACCACCGCTTGCGCTGTCCGCGACCGCCAGAAAAAGCCGCCCTTGGGCGGCTTTCGCGTGAATGGACGACGGCTGATATGGCGGCGGGCGAATGTCGCACAGGGACCCTTGACTCAGGTCAGCACAATTCATCAGGAGGGCGGCTAAGCTTGAACCATCAACACAGCAAGGGGAGGGCAGGGCCATGTATCTCGATGATGCAGTGATCTTCGGTCTGGGGGCTGTCGCCCTTTCTGTGGTCTTCATGGCGGGCTGGATCGCCTTTGTCATTCGCGACAGTCATCGTCGCAAGCGATAGGTTCCGCGTAGACAGGTTGGGTCTCATGTGCACAGAACCCAGCCATTGACCAGCGTCAGGGGAGGGGGAGTCATCCCCCTTTTTCAACCGGCCCTTCGGGGCCGGTTTTTTTTATCTGCAGGATTCACAGCACGGCATGAGCAGCCCTGCGGCTGTCGCGTCGCCGCCAGGTCAGACTTGTACCAACGGCCCGGACGCCTCAGCGCCCGGGACCGTTGAGGGCCCTGTTACAGGGCGATACGCTGCTTGAGGAAGTCGACGATGGCGTCGGCGGGCACCATGGTGGCGTCACTGTCGCGGCGCCCCTTGTACTCAAGCTCGCCCTTGTCCAGGCTACGGTCTCCCACGACCAGGCGATGGGGAAGGCCCATCAGCTCCTGGTCGGCAAAGCGCACGCCGGGACGCAGATCACGATCATCCAGCAGCACGTCGAAGCCTGCCGCGGTGAGCTCGTCATGCAGGCGATCGGCCGTTTCGCGCACGCGTTGGGACTTGTGTGCGTTCATCGGCACAATGGCCACATGGAAGGGGGCGATCGCATCGGGCCAGATGATGCCGTTGTCGTCGTGGTTCTGCTCGATGGCAGAAGCCACCACCCGGGTCACACCAATGCCGTAGCAGCCCATCCACGGGTGGATGGCACGACCTTCGTCACCGAGCACGGTGGCATTCATGGCTTCGCTGTACTTGCGGCCCAGCTGGAACACGTGACCGACCTCGATACCGCGCTTGATCGACAGTACCCCCTTGCCGTCCGGCGAGGGGTCGCCTTCGACCACATTGCGGATGTCGGCCACCTGGGGCAGCGCCACATCACGCTCCCAGTTGATGCCGAAGTAGTGCTTGCCGTCGACGTTGGCACCGGCGCCGAAGTCGCTCATCAGCGCGACGCTGCGGTCGATCACGATCGGCATGTCGAGTCCCACCGGTCCCAGTGAGCCAGGCCCTGCGCCAACTGCAGCACGGATCTCTTCTTCGCTTGCCATGGTCAGCGGAGTGGCCACCTGCTCCAGATGCTCGGCCTTGACCTCGTTGAGCTCGTGGTCGCCGCGCACCAGCAGCGCCACCAGACCGCCTTCGCTGCCCTTGACCATCAGTGTCTTGATGGTCTTTTCGATGGCAAGGCCATGCTGTTCCACCAGGGTGGCGATGGTCTTGGCGTTGGGGGTGTCGACCAGGCGCAGCTCCTCGCTGGGCGCTGCACGGCTGGCGTCACTGCCCAGCGGCGCCGGCAGCGCTTCAGCCTTCTCCATGTTGGCGGCGTAGCTGGACTCGGTGGAGAACACGATGTCGTCCTCGCCGGAGTCGGCCAGTACATGGAACTCGTGGGAGCCGGTGCCACCGATGGAGCCGTTATCGGCGATCACCGGACGGAAGTCGAGACCCAACCGCGTGAAGATGCGCACATAGGCGTCATACATCTTCTGGTAGGTATCCTTGAGGGACGCCTCGTCCTGATGGAAAGAGTAGGCGTCCTTCATGATGAACTCGCGCGAGCGCATGACCCCGAAGCGCGGACGAATCTCGTCACGGAACTTGGTCTGAATCTGGTAGAAGTTGGCGGGCAGCTGCTTGTAGCTGGCAATTTCCTTGCGCACCAGGTCGGT
Source organism: Halomonas sp. DP5Y7-2 (assembly GCF_019802025.1). Taxonomy (NCBI): domain Bacteria; kingdom Pseudomonadati; phylum Pseudomonadota; class Gammaproteobacteria; order Oceanospirillales; family Halomonadaceae; genus Halomonas; species Halomonas sp. DP5Y7-2. Next base: position 269,548 of record NZ_JAHVHY010000006.1, read on the forward strand.
AATGACTTCTTCATGGGTCGGGCCGACACAGTAGTCGCGCTGATGCCGGTCCTTGAGGCGCAGCAGCTCAGGTCCATACTGCTCCCAGCGGCCAGACTCCTGCCACAGCTCGGCAGGCTGTACGGCGGGCATCAGCAGCTCCTGGGCGCCGGCGCGATCCATTTCCTCGCGCACGACCCGTTCCACCTTGCGCAGAGTGCGCAGGCCCAGTGGCAGCCAGGTGTACAGGCCAGAGGTCAGACGGCGGATCATGCCCGCACGCAGCATCAGCTGGTGGCTGACGACTTCGGCGTCGGCAGGCGTTTCCTTGAGGGTACTGATCAGCAGGTCGGTGGCGCGCATGGGTCCGCAGATTCCTTCACATCGAGTCGATAGATCGTAGAGCGTCGAGGGATACGGCAGAGTCTTCTATTGCCGGTGATCAGGCGCTGCCTGATATCGGTCGACGCTCGCAATGGAGAGTGTGGTGTGTTGACGATGTCACTCATCGAAAGTGTCGAGCATTGTACGGTGAAGCTGTCGCGGCGGCAAAACAGAGTCATGCAGTGATATAAATGGTGTCGACGTGCGCAAGGTCTGGCCGATGGCGGGGAGCGAACCGGCATCTACGTGCCGCAGCGGAGTCGACAGCGGGAGTGCTGCGCAGCGTTGGCCAGGTCAGCTAAGTGGTGCAGAAAAACGTGCTAGGATGCGTGCGAGTTTTCTCATGGAAGATGTCGCCAAGGCGGCGGGATGGCCTCCACGGCCGCCCCAGGCAGCGATATCGACCTTGTTACCATCGCGCTAGAAACTGCAAAGGAAGTTGTTCATGTTACGTCCACCCCGTCTGCTTACCGGCCTGGTCCTGGCCACTACCCTGACCTCACTCGCCGGCTGCGGCACCGTCTTTCATCCGGAGCGCAAGGGGCAGATCAGTGGACGTATCGACCCGGTGGTGGCCGTTGCCAACGGTGTGGGCCTGCTGTTCTTCATCGTGCCTGGCGTGATTGCCTACGCGGTAGATTTCTCCAACGGCACGATCTACCTGCCCGGTACCAGCACCACCTCGGTCGATGCATTGCCCATGGGCGAGGCCCGTGATCTGGCGAGCCTGGAGCAGCTGATCAGTGAACGCGCCGGCACCGCGGTGAGCCTGAGCAATGAGCTGGTGCGCGTCGAGCAAGTGGCGACCCTGGACGAGGCGCTAGCGATGGTGCGTATGGCCAGTGACGAGGCGTCTCATGGAGCAGCGCCCACCACCAGCTAGCTTGGTAACGCGCCTGGGTCCTTCTCAGGCGCGCCATGCCCCCAGGGCAACGATGACCAGTCCAGCGATCAATCCCCAGAAGGCTGATCCAATCCCAGCCAGGGTCAGGGGAGAGGCGGTGACCGCAAAGGTCACCAGCGCCGCGTCCAGATGGCGAGCGTCGGAAAAGGCGGTGGTCATCGCCCCACCCAGGGTGGCCATCAGTGCCAGTCCCGCCACTACCGCAATCAATCCCTCAGGCAAGGCAGCGAACAGCGCGGCCACGGTAGCGCCCAGGGTCCCCAGCACCAGGTAGCCGATACCGGCTGCCACGCCGGCAGTGTAGCGGCGATGCGGGTCAAGGTGCGCCTCTTCCCCCAGGCAAGGCGCCGCGCTGATGGCGGCCATGTTGATGCCATGCCCAGCAAAGGGAGCCATCAGCAGCGACGCCAGCCCGGTGGTGCCCAGGCAGGCGCCGACAGGAGGCGAGTAGCCCGCACTGCGGACCATGGCCAGGCCCGGCAGATGCTGAGTGGTCAGGGCCACGGCGAACAGCGGCACCCCAATGCCCAGACAGGTAGCCAGGTCAAACGCCGGGGAGACCCATTCAGGTCGCGTCAGCATCAGCGAGACCTGGGCGACCTGGAAATTCCCCCGCGCCAGGCTTATCGCGATCCCGGCCATCAGCACCGCGATGATGGCAAGCCTTGGCAGCCAGCGTCGGCACAGGATCCATACGCTCAATAGCAGCAATGGCATCCAGGGATCGACACGGACAGTAGCGAAGATATCGAGAACGAACGGCAGCAGAATGCCCGCCAGCATCGCTGAGGCCAATGCTGCCGGGACGATGGCCATGATCCGAGTGACCACGCCGCTGGCGGCGACCAGCAGCATGCACACCGAGGCCACGATGAACGCGCCCACGGCCTGGTCGAAGGCGACCCCCGGTAGCTGGGTGACCAGCAGGGCTGCGCCCGGCGTCGACCACGCCGTCAGCAGCGGCATGCGATAGCGCCAGGACAGTCCCAGGGTGGTCAGGCCCATGCCGATGCCCAGGGCCCACATCCAGGAGCCGATCTGTGATGGGGGAATTGCCGCCGCCTGGGCGGCCTGGAAGATGATGGCGGCGGAGCTGGCGTAGCCGATCAGTACCGACACCAGCCCTGCTGCCACGGTGGAAGCATGCAGGTCGTTGGCCAGCTGACGCTTTTCGGGGGGAGTCGCTGGCTCAGCAAGAGTGGAAGACGGCTCGGTCATGGGGCGTGTCGCTGTGTGTTGGGAAGGGCGGGTAGGTTGTGCGTTATAACGTCCAAGGCTAGCAGTGGGCGTTATAACGCACAAGCGCTGTGGGCTCGAGCCTCTGTATACTGGTGCGCGTCACGCATTTTCATGAGAGACGACATGTCGGACACTGCCCACCACATCGGCCACCATATCGCCAGCTCCCTCAAGGGGCTGCGCCAGGCGCGGGGCTGGAGCCTGGCACATACCGCCAGGGAGACCGGGGTCAGCAAGGCCATGCTGGGCCAGATCGAGCGTGGGGAGTCGAGTCCTACGGTGGCGACGCTGTGGCGCATCGCCAGTGGTTTTCGGGTGAGTTTCTCGTCGTTGTTCGGTCAAGGCCCCGGCACCGATGACTCGCCGCTGGAGCAGCGCCACTGCAGTACCAGTGATTCGGTGTGGGGGCAGGACAGCGCGGGTATGCAGGCAAAGTTGTTGTTTCCGTACGATCCCCTGCTGGGCTTCGAGATGTTCGAGATTGAACTCGCCGCAGGCGCTGAAAGCGCCTCCAGCCCCCATGCGCCTGGGGTGGTCGAGCACCTGGTCGTGCTCGAGGGCACGCTGGTGCTGGCTGTGGGCGATGAGTGGCACCGTTTGACGGCGGGGGAAGGGCTACGTTTCTGTGCTGACCGGCCGCACCTGATGCGCAACGAAGGGCCCGCGGTGCTGCGCTTTCACGACGTGATCCATTACCTGCCCGGCGCGGCTGGAGGAGCGGCTGGTTGAGGCTCAGCTGGTTGAGGCTCGGCTGGTTGAGGCTCAGCCAGTGTCGCCAGCGCCTCTGGCAGGTATCGCTCCAGTAGAGCCCACAGGCGTGCGCAGGTGTCTGCGTCGAGATTTCCGCTGAAGTCGGCGGGACGAAAGTGAAGCTGGAATGCTCGCAGGGTGGCGCGGGTCGCGTCATCCAGCACGCCGCTGACGTCGATGTCATAGCCCCAGGCACGCAGCGCCCGCTGCACCGTCTCAATCGAGGGGAGGCTCCCTCCTGCGATACGTTGGCGAGCGTCGAAGCGCTGGGCATAGTGGGCCACCCGCTCCGGCTCGGGCCAGGCACCAATGCCGGCATCATGCAGCCGTTTCCAGGGAAATGCCGGGCCTGGGTCCAGCTTGCGCGTGGGCGCGACGTCAGAGTGTGCCAGCACGTGCCTGGCCTCGATGCCATGCCGCTCGATGATATCCCGGGACAGGGCGATCAGCGCTTCAACCTGGCTGTCGGGGTAGGGCATCCAGCCGACCCCCTCGGGGGGCTCCAGCTCGCTGCCGACCCAGGGCTGGTCGGGGCCCTGATTGACAATCTCGATGCCGATGGAGGTATCGTTGAGGCCGATGCGGTTGCCCCAACGGCTAGCGCCGGCGTGCCAGGCACGGCGAGACTCGGGCACCAGCTGAAACACCACGGGTGAGCCCTGGAGTCGACGTGTTGGTAAAGGCAGTAGATAGTGACTGGAGACCCGTGGTCCGGTGAGTGCGCGCAGCGAGTCCGCCTGGTTTTCATCGGTGTAATGCAGGATCAAGAAATGCACGCGGCTGTTGTGGCCACGGGCGGGGTGACGATGGTCCACCACATAGCCGTCACGGGGTTCCAGAGCGGGCCTAGAGTAGGCTTGAATCAGCCCTTGTGTGGCGACCCCGGTGGCCATGTCGCAGCCGGCCAGCCACACCGATGCGCCGGCAAGCAGCAAGGGTCTGAGTCGGCGAAGTGTCTGCGGCAGGTGGGGCATCGACGGGTCCTTGATCAGATCCGGGGTCGTGGTCTAGCGAGCCAGCTCGCGCATGGCCTCGTCGAGTCCTTCCAGCGTCATGGCGTACATGCGCTCCTGCACCAGCTCGCGGATGATCCTGGTCGAGGGCGTATATTCCCAATAGCGTGGCGGGTTGGGGTTGAGCCAGACCAGTCGCGGGTAGCGCTCCACCAGTCGCTTCAGCCAGATGCCGCCCGGCTCCTCGTTGAAGTGTTCGACGCTGCCGCCGGGGTGGGTGATCTCGTAGGGTGACATCGACGCATCGCCCACGACCACTACCTGGTAGTCCGCGCCGAAGGTGCGCATCAGCTCCAGCGTGGAATACCGCTCCTTGTGACGGCGCGCATTGTTTCGCCACACGCCTTCATACAGACAGTTATGGAAGTAGAAATGCTCCAGGTGCTTGAACTCGGAACGCGCCGCCGAGAACAGCTCCTCGCAGACGCGAATGTGGTCGTCCATGGAACCGCCCACGTCCAGAAACAACAGCACCTTCACCGCGTTGTGGCGCACCGGTCGCATGCGCAGGTTCAACAGGCCGGCATCCCGAGCGGTGTCACGAATCGTGGCGTCGATATCGAATTCGTCCAGTGCTCCCTGGCGAGCGAAGCGGCGAAGACGGCGCAGTGCCATCTTGATGTTGCGCGGCCCCAGGGCCTGATCATCGTCATAGTCGCGGAAGCGGCGTTCGTCCCAGACCTTGATCGCACGACGATGGCGCGAGCCATCCTGGCCGATGCGCATCCCCTCGGGGTTGTAGCCATAGGCGCCGAAGGGGCTGGTACCGCCGGTACCGATCCACTTGTTGCCACCGGCGTGGCGTTCCTGCTGTTCCTTGAGGCGTTGCTTGAAGGTCTCGATCAGCGCTTCGAGTCCGCCCAAAGACGTGACCTGCGCCTTTTCCTCGTCGCTCAACTGGCGTTCGAACTCCCGGCGCAGCCACTCCTCGGGGATCAGTGCGTCAATGGCCGCATCGAGGCTTTCCACCGATCCGATCCAGGCGGCGAAGGCGCGATCGAAGCGGTCGAAGTGGCGCTCATCCTTGACCATGATGGTGCGGGCCAACTGATAGAAGGCGTCCACATCGGCAAAGGCAATGCCGGAGTCCACGGCGGCATGCAGGTCCAGCAGTTCGCGCAGGGATACCGGGACCTGCTGGCGCCTGAGACTGTCGAACAGATCGAGAAACATCAGCGCCCCTGACGCCGCACCATAAAGGCCAGGCGCTCCAGCAGGGCCGTATCCTGCTCGTTCTTGACCAGGGCGCCGGCCAGGGGCGGCAGACTCTTGGCTGGATCGCGCTGACTCAGGGCTTCCCGCGCCACGTCGTCGGCCATCAGCAGCTTCAGCCAATCGACCAGCTCAGACGTGGAGGGGCGCTTCTTGAGGCCCGGCGCCTCGCGCAGCTCAAAGAACACTTCCAGGGCCTGGCTGACCAGCCTTGGGGCGATATCCGGGAAGTGTACGGCGACGATACGCTCCATGGTGGCGCGGTCGGGAAACTCGATGTAGTGGAAGAAGCAGCGGCGCAGGAAGGCGTCGGGCAGCTCCTTCTCGTTGTTGGACGTGATCACCACGATGGGGCGGTGGCGCGCCCGGATCGTCTCGCCGGTCTCGTAGACAAAGAATTCCATCCGATCGAGTTCCTGCAGCAGGTCATTGGGGAACTCGATGTCGGCCTTGTCGATCTCGTCGATCAGCAGTACCACCCGTTCGTCGGCGGTGAAGGCTTCCCATAGCTTGCCGGGGCGCAGGTAGTTGGCCACATCCTCGACCCCGTCGATGCCGAGCTGAGAATCTCGCAGACGGCTGACCGCGTCGTACTCGTAGAGGCCCTGGGCGGCCTTGGTGGTGGACTTGATGTGCCAGGTCACCAGGCGGGTGCCCAGGGACGCGGCCAGTTCTTCTGCCAGCAGCGTCTTGCCGGTGCCTGGCTCGCCCTTGATCAGCAGCGGGCGCTCGAGGGTGACGGCCGCATTGACGGCCTGCTTGAGCGCATCGGTAGCCACGTAAGTGGCGGTGGAGTTGAACGCCATGGAAAAGCATCCTGTAACTGATGGCGGATGTCGAACGAGTGTACGGCGCCGCCGCAGACGGGTCTAGCTGCGCTGCGCGTCGTCACGATAGAGCCGAATCAACGTCGCCGGATCGCTCTCGCCTTCGCCCCTGGCCAGTCGACTGCGCATCAGCTGGGCGGCCAGCGCTGCCATCGGCGTGGCGCTGGCTTGGCGATAACCCTGAGCGGTGGCCATGTCGACATCCTTGAGCAGGGTGCGCAGGTGCCAACTGGGCGCCTTGAAATCACGCTCGGCCATGCGCGGTACCAGCATGCGAAAAGGCGTTGAGTCGGCAAAGCCGCCCGCCAGGGCCTCTGGCAACAGGCCGGCATCGACACCGCTGGACTCGGCCAGTGCCACCATTTCGGCGATCGCTGCGGTATTGCAGGCCACCAGCAGTTGATTGCACAGCTTGGTGACCTGGCCTGCGCCTACCGGACCCATATGGGTGATGCGCGAGGCCAGTGGTTGCAGGATCGTCCTGGCGGCGTTCACGTGGGCTCGGTCGCCTCCACACATGATCGCCAGGCTGCCGGCCTCGGCACCCGCCACGCCACCGGAGACCGGGGCGTCGACCCAGCTGAGGCCGGATTCGGCGGCCAGCTGGGCAAGCTCCCGGGTGGCGGCCGGGTCGGCGCTGGTCAGGTCGATGATGGCGCCACCGGGACGCGCGTTGGCGATGACCCCCTCGGCCCCGAGCATCAGCTCGCGCAGCACCTCGGTATTGGCCACGCAGGTGATCACCACGTCTACCTGAGCGGCCAACTGCGCCACGCTATCGGCGACCCTGGCGCCGGTCTCCGCAGCGACGGCGTCGGCCTTGGCTCGAGTGCGGTTGTAGAGGACCAGGGGATGACCGGCCTTGGCTAGCCGGCGGCTTAGCGGGTCGCCCATCAGACCGATACCGATAAAGCCGAGGCGGGGCAGCAACGCGGACATGGTAGAACTCCTTGGCAGGGGAGAAGGGGGCGGCATCTTGAGTTGGCCGGGCAAGGGAAGACAGCATGCAGTAAGGTGTGTTTCTGGCTCAACTGGGTTGCGCGTTGAGGGCCCGTCGCCTAGCGTGGAAGGCTTTGCTACCGACGCTGCCGCCACGAGATCCGCCATGCTCGAGTATACCCTGGCCCACTGGGTCACCTTTCTGTCGGCAGCCTTGCTGCTGAATCTCTCACCGGGGCCTGACATGGCTTTTGTACTGGGCCAGACCGCGCGACATGGCCGCCGTGGGGGCTTCGCTGCGATGTTCGGGGTATGGAGTGGGGCGGGCGTGCATGTGCTGATGGCGGCGCTGGGTTTGTCCGCCGTGCTGGCAACGTCTGCGGTCGCCTTCGGCCTGATCAAGTGGGTCGGCGCGGCGTACCTGCTGTGGCTAGGCATTCAGGCGTTGCTCGCCCGCCCGTCCAGCGAAACGGCGGCGCCGGCCCCGTCTCTGCCTGGGGCTGCCAGCATCTATCGCCAGGGCGTCGTGATCTCTCTGTTGAACCCGAAGGTCGCCATCTTCTTCCTGGCCTTTCTGCCTCAGTTCGTGGTGCCAGGCGCAGGGCCGGCCAGCCTCCAGCTTGCCCTGCATGGGTTCTTGATCATTGCGGTGGCGGGGCTGATCGAGCCGCCGCTGGTGATCCTGGGCGCCAGGCTGGTCACAGCGCTGCGCGGCAATCGTCGTCTTGGTCTATGGTGTGAGCGAGGGTTGGGGGCGCTGTTCATTGGCCTGGCGGCCAGGCTGGCAATGAGTGAGCGCAGCCCATAACGCTTAAGCCGGAGGCGAGCTCATGCGCCTGAGAATCCTGTCGGACCTGCACCTGGAGCACTTCGAGGGGGATCGCCTGCTGCCCGACATCGAGGCCGATATGGTGATCCTGGCAGGTGATATTCATCTAGGCCTGCAGGGAATCGAGTGGGCTGCTGCGCGCTTTCCCGATCATCCGGTGATCTACGTGCCGGGCAATCACGAATTTTACAAGCATCGCATGGAGCCCCTGCGCAAGGAGATGCGTGAGCGCGCGGCCACGCTGGGCATTCACCTGCTCGACAACGCACGACTTGAACTCGACGGCGTGCGCTTTCTGGGGACGACACTGTGGACCGACTTCGCGCTCTACGATGAGCGTCCCGACCCGCAGGACATCCCTGCGGAGACGCTGTCCGCTGCACTCAGGCAGATGCCCGACTTCGCGATCATCGAAGAACCTGATGGCGAGGTCTTCTCGCCGGAGCGCAGCGTCGAGCTGCACCGCGAGAACCGGGCCTGGCTTGAGACCGAGCTCGCCAGGCCCTTCGCCGGCGCCACGGTGGTGGTCAGCCACCATGCTCCCCTGGCCGAGTGCATTCCTGCCCACTATCAGGGCGACCCGCTGTCGCCGGCCTTTGCCTCGCGCCTCGAGTCGCTGATGGAGGGCGTGGCGCTGTGGGTCCACGGCCACGTCCACGACCCGGTGATGCTGACGCTGGGGGACACCCGCGTGGTGGCCGTGCCCGGCGGCTATCCCGGCGAGCGTTCGGAGGACGAGCTGCGCCTGGATCGGGTGGTCGAGGTCGAGAGCATGGCGTCGCAATCCCGGCAGGCCTGAACTAGCCCCCCTGCAGCTGTTCCTTGAGCTTGCTGGGCAGCTTCTTGATGATCAATCGGTCATGTTCTTCGTCGTACTCGATGCTGTTGCCCAGCAGGTGGGAGTCGAAGCTGATCGAGACGCCCTCGGCGCGGCCGGTGAAGCGGCGGAACTGATTGAGGGTGCGCTTGTCCGGCGGGATTTCCGGTGACAGGCCGTAGTCGGCGTTGCGAATGTGCTCGTAAAAGGCCCGCGGATTGTCATCGTTGACCAGGGCGGAGAGCTCATCCAGGGTCATCGCTTCACCGCGACTTGCCTGGTCCTGGGCGTAGTCGATCAGCGCATCGGTCTTTTCCCGCGACGCTTCCTCCTCCATGTCTTCCTGCTCGACATAGTCGCTGAAGGCCTTCAGCAAGGTACGGGTTTCGCTCTTTGGATCGACGCCTTCGCTAGCGCCCAAAAGGGCCTGCAGGTCGTCGGCCAGCTTCTTCGCGCCGCGATCTGCCAGCATCGACAGGTACTGACTCGACGGGCCGCCGTCCTGCCATTGGGTCAGGTTGAGGCGGAAGGCCAGCGACATCTGACTGTGATTGAGCTGCCCGGTGATGCCGACGCGACCGTCTTCACCGATGACGAAACCGTCCCGATGGTGAACCAGTGCGACGAACAGGTGGCGGGTCTCGCCCTGGCGCTGGTCGACCATGAGCAGGTGGCCTCCGGTGGGCAGGTGCGCGTCGACCACGCCCTTGATGGCCTCGCCAAGCTCCCTGGCCAGTGCCTGAAAGTCTCGCTCGCCGTCGAGGAAGGCACGAAACTCGGCAGGGAAGCGGCAGGTGGTCGCCACTACCGGACCTTCATCAGAGGCGGCCAGGCCAGAGGAGCCTGCACCAGAGGTCCCTGTCGCGGAGGAGTCCTCGTCGTCCCAAGGGGCGACATCCTCGCCGCTGGCGTCGCTATTCTGCACGCTCGGGCGATCCGTGGTGCTGGGGGGGGCGTGCTCATTGAGCCGGCCCCAGCGCTTGGCCTTGCCGTGGTAAGCGTCGGTCAGGCGGGTGACCAGGCTGTCCAATGCGTCGCTGTCGGGATGCAGCTCGCTGGCATGCTTAAGCGTTGCCGGGATGTCGCTGGCGCTCTTGTCCAGGCGCTGGATGACGCAGGCAGAGATCGGCATGGAAACCTCGTGACCAAAAAACGGCGGCAGATGATAGCGTACTTGGGGCGTCAGACCGAAGCCGATTCATGGCTTGAGGCGATAGCCGCTGCGGAAGATGGCATGGATGACCGCCAGCGCCAGGGCCATGAACAGCAGAATCATGCCCAGACTGACCCATACGCTGACATCGCCGAGTCCATAAAAGCTGTAGCGGAAACCCGACACCAGGTAGACCACCGGATTGAACAGGGTCACCGTTTGCCACAGGGGAGGCAGCATGTCGATGGAGTAGAAGGTTCCGCCGAGGAAGGTCAGCGGCGTGATGACCAGAAGCGGCACCAGCTGCAGCTTTTCAAAGCCATCGGCCCAGATCCCGATAATGAAACCGAGCAGGCTGAAGGTCAGTGCGGTCAGCACCAGAAACAGCAGCATCAACAGCGGGTGCATGATGGTAAAGGGCACGAACAGGCTGGCCGTTGCCAGCACGATCAAGCCGAGCACAATAGATTTGGTGGCGGCAGCGCCGACAAAGCCCAGCACGATCTCCAGCGGCGAGATGGGAGCCGATAGAATCTCGTAGACCGACCCCGAAAAGCGTGGGAAGAAGATCCCGAATGAGGCATTGGAGACACTCTGGGTCAGCAGCATCAGCATGATCAGCCCCGGCACGATGAAGGCACCGTAGGGAATGCCCTCGACCTCACTGATGCGTGAGCCAATGGCGGAACCAAAGACCACGAAGTACAGCGAGGTGGATAGCACGGGGGATACCACGCTCTGCAGCACGGTGCGCAGGCTTCGGGCCATCTCTGCCAGGTAGAGCGTCTTGACCGAGGTGATGTTCATGGTCGCTCCTTGACCAGATTGACGAAGATTTCCTCCAGCGAACTCTGGCGAGTGTGCAGGTCCTTGAATGCGATGCCGGCGGCGTCGACGTCTGCGAGCAAGTCGGCGATGCTGCTCTCACCGTCGTCTGCACCGTCATAGTGGTAGACCAGCGCATGGCCCTCGTCGCTCAAGGCCAGGTGGTGGTGAGCCAGGGCGTGCGGAACAGCGTCGAGGGGTTCGCGCAAGTGCAGGGTCAATTCCTTGCGGCCGAGGCTCGCCATCAGCGCCTGCTTTTCCTCCACCAGCACCAGCTCTCCGGCACGAATGACGCCGATGCGCTCGGCCATCTCTTCCGCTTCCTCGATGTAATGCGTGGTGAGGATAATGGTGACGCCGCTCTCTCTGAGGCCTCGCACCACCTCCCACATGTCACGGCGCAGTTCGACGTCGACCCCGGCGGTGGGCTCATCCAGAAACAGTACCTGGGGCTCGTGGGCCAGTGCCTTGGCGATCAGCACCCGACGTTTCATGCCGCCGGACAGGGTGATCAGCCGGTTCTTGCGCTTTTCCCACAGGCTGAGCTGGCGCAGCACCTTCTCGATATGCGCCGGATCCTTGGGCTTGCCGAACAGGCCGCGGCTGAAGGACACCGTGTCCCATACGGTGGAGAAGGCTTCACTGGTCAACTCCTGGGGCACCAGCCCGATCAGCGAGCGGGCAGCACGGAAATCATCGAGAATATTGTGGCCGTCGACCCTGACGTGGCCTGATGAGGGATTGACCAGCCCGCAGATGACGCTGATCAAGGTGGTCTTGCCGGCCCCGTTGGGGCCAAGCAGGGCAAAGATCTCGCCGCGCTTGATGCTCAGGTCGATGCCCTTGAGCGCCTCGAATCCGCCGGCATAGACCTTTGTCAGCGCCTGGACATCAATGATCGGGGAGTCGCTCATGGGCGCCTTCCCCCGGGGGCAAGGTCGTGGTGCGGCGGGTGAGGCAGTCCTGGTGATTGCTCCATGCTGACGTCCTTATCGATGGCCTTCGCCCATCCTAGCGCGGTTGTCTGCATCTGCACACCGGCCCGATCCACGCCCTGGCCGGTGTGTCCCCTCCGCCGGGGCCGCAGGTTCATGCCGTCCATGGCTGCGGCGGACTTATTTCCTGGCGCTGACGTCAAGCATGCGGGGCAGGACATCCTGCTGCCTGGGATTCATGCGGTGATGAACCGCCATCAACACGTGCCCCAGGGCCATCGCGAACAGCGCCCACCCCAGCCAGCCGTGGAGCAGATTGGCAGGGAGCATCATCCACTCGATCTTGTCGCCGTCAAAGCCTGACATGAGCTCGATGCCGAAGGGCGAAAAGGCGCGCCCGGAGCCATATTGGCGCATCAGCGCAATCGACGGAATCACGACCAGCAGGGCGTATAGCGCGAGATGACCCAGATGCGACGGCAGGTTGAGGCTGGATGGGCGGCGGCGCTGGTTTAACAGCGCCCAGGCCACCCGGCCCAGCATCAGGATCAGAATCAGCAGGCCCACCGGCTTGTGGGTAGCCCAGGTCAGTTTATCCAGCCAGGAATCTTCGAACAGCACTGTGGTGATGGCCGTGACGAGCTGCCACAGCACCAGGGCGGCGATGCTCCAGTGGAAGAAACGGCTGATACTGCCATAACGTTCGGGTGAATCGATGATCGACATAGGGGACTCCTCATCCTCGGTCGGGGCGGTCGATGGTTGTTTTTGCATAGCCTAACTCGGCCCAGCGGGCAGGGCTGGGGAATTTTCCCAATAGAATGTGCACGAAGCTGCAGCCGTGGGTCGAACATGCCGTTCGGCACGGGACGTTACCGGGGCGGATGTAAGGAAGGCGGTGGTGGCGTCATCCAAACACTCTCGTCACCGACGACGTTGTCCCAAGAGGTCTCCTCCATGTTTCCTGAGTCTCCCCTGACGTTGAAACGAATGACCAGCAAGAACAAGGCGTGCGGTACTGTGACTCTGCCCCATTCGCCCGGGCGCTCGCTGTGGTTGGCGTCGCGGTTGGTGTTCGCCCTGACGCTGCTGATTGCGGTGACGCCCCAGGCGTCGGCACAGAGTGGCGAGCAGGTAACGCCCAGCGTGTCCCAGAACATCATGCAGCAGAAGTGGGTGTCAGACGATTCCAACCTGATCTCCACCGTCGTACTGGTTACCCTGGACCCTGGGGCCAGTCTGCCGCCCCATCGCCACGCAGGGCCAGCCTACGTCAAGGTGGCCGCCGGCGAGGTGATCTCACAGCTTGAGGGTGGGGAAGAAGAACGCTTTGGGCCTGGCGACGAGTGGCGAGAGCCTGAGGGCGTGCGTCATGTGAAGCTGGTCAATGCCAGCGATGAAAGTGCTGCGGAATTGATCGTGGTGATGATCCACACTCGCGGTGAACCCCTGACCCGAGTCGAGAAGACAGTGGAGTAGATAACAGCGGCAGGAAGGGGGGCAGAAGAGGCTGCCTAAGACACTGTTTTAGACACCAAGGCCACGCTTTGGCGTGGCCTTGGTTTGACTAGCATGGTTTGACTAGCTCGGTGTGACTCGCTCGGCGGGATATCAACCGCGGCTGGTGACTTCCAGCAGGTGGTAGCCGAACTGGGTCTTGACCGGGCCCTGGACCTTGTTGAGCTCGGCGGAGAACACGACTTCGTCGAACTCGCGCACCATCTGGCCGGGGCCGAAGCTGCCCAGGTCGCCGCCCTGGCGGCCGGACGGGCAGGAGGAGTGTTCGCGGGCGGCGTCGGCAAAGTCACGACCGTTCTCGATTTCGGCCTTGAGGGCCTGGCACTTGTCTTCGCTGTCAACGAGGATATGGCGAGCAGTAGCTTGAACCATGGGGAAACTCCAATTGAGTGCTGGGGGAATCAAAGGTGGGCGGAGCTTAGCATGCTGCGGCACACAGGGCATCCTGTCGTCGAGCGGAGGTAGCCGCCAGCGATGCCATGTTGACGATAGAAGTGATGGTGAGGAGTTGCCACGTGAACAAGGTTCTGGTCAGTGCTTGCCTGCTGGGAGACCCGGTGCGCTATGACGCCAGTCACAAGGCCCTGGGCGATGCGAGTCTGAGGCGCTGGCGCGAGGAGGGGCGGCTGGTACCCATCTGTCCGGAAGTGGCGGGAGGGTTGCCGACGCCAAGACCTCCCGCCGAAATCCAGGGAGGGCAGGGACGTCAGGTGCTGCACGGGCAGGCAAGGATCGCGGATGACGCCGGGGACGATCCCACCGATGCCTTTATCCGGGGTGCAAAGCTTGCGCTGTCCGCGGCCAGGCGCCATGGGGTTCGCCTGGCCCTGTTGATTGACCGCAGCCCCTCCTGCGGCAGCACCCAGATCTACGACGGCCATTTTGAGGGCACTCTGGTGGCCGGTGAGGGAGTCACCACGGCGTTGCTGCGTGCCTCTGGCATTGAGGTCTTCGCTCCCCACCAGCTGGACGCCCTGGGAGAGCGGCTGGCCCAGCTCGACGCAGACGAGGCGTTTTGAAGGGCGGGCGTCAGTGAGGGGCCACGCTCAAGGCTCGGACTGCTTGGCTTCCTCAGCCTCCTGTCGCTGCGGGACCGGCCTATGGGCCGCGCGCTATTCCTCAACCTATCCCTCAACCTCGGTGGGCGCTGGCGGAAAACTTACCGTCAGCGTGTGGTGGGCCCGGTCGCGCCGTACCTCGACTCTCGCCTGGGTCCCTGGCATTACGCGGTTCACCAATGCCTTGAGCTGCGCAGGCTGGTCAAGGCGTTGGCCAGCAAAGCGCAGCAGGCGATCACCGACGCGCAGCCCCGCAGCCTCGGCGGGGCTGTCGGCTGCCACCTGGTTGACTACCAGACCGCCTTCGTCCATTTCGACGCCAACCCCCAGTCGCGGTTCTTGCTTGAGCCTGTCGTTGTGCACCACAAAGATCGTATCGGCGAGCCCGTCGTCGGCCGTGCAGGCCTCGTCCACCGTCAGCGGTAGCAGGCTCGACACCGCGCGGATATCCAGGTGTGAAAGCTGCGTTTCGATGCCCTCGCCGTAGCTGGCATGTCCCATTCCCACCAGGCCCACCGCCAGGTAGCCGTCCTCTACCAGCTCGGTAAGTCCGTACGCCATGGCCGTGTCCCAGACCTGCTGGGCGTAGACGAAGTTATCGATCATTCCGGCATCGAATACGCTACTGCCGGTTTCGTCACCAAGTTCGGCCGCGTGCTGGGCCAGGCTCTCTTCCAGGCGCTGCCGGTAGGAGGGCGATGCCGGGGCCGGTTCCGGGATGCCGTGACGCTCAGTGGGTGGAACGGCCATGACACCTTGCTCGACCAGGCGTCGGCGCAGCTCCGGCGTGACGTTGAGTGCCTTCAGCGGCAGGCGATGGTCACGGGCAAAGTGCAGTATCGGCAGGTAGAGCGCGGCGTCAAAGCCCCAGTAGCGATACCACTGGCTCTGCTTGAGCAGCTCTGTCTCGTCGATATTTCCAGCCACCCAGGCATCCAGCGCCGCCTGGCTTTCCCTTGGCAGCATCTCCAGGCCGATGGCCAGGCGCGGATGCTGGGCGTGCAGGGCGCTGATCGCCGCCAGCTGAAAACGATGGTGGGCAGGCTGGTCGTGGCGCTCGCCCAGCAGTACCACCTGCTCGTCCGCCAGCGCCGCCCAGCCCATGGGAGGGGAGCGGCTGGTCAGGCTGTCTCCTGGCGTTCGCCAATCGCCGGGGAGGGCACAAGCGGTGCCCGGGGCGCCTGTCGAGGGCGCGGCGACGGGTGGCGGGGTGTCATCGCCCATAGGGGACGCCAGGGCCATGTTCAGCGGTGCCGACAGTGATACCAGCATCGACGCCAGCGCTGGCAGACATAGCCGGACATGGCGGTGTTGGGACATGGGATGAGTCTCCTGACATCGAGGGTCTTGAGTATGGCGATGGTCCCCATGGGGATATCGCCGCAGGTGCTAGGGCAGTGCTATCAAAGGCATCGCACGGTCACATTTCAACAACAACCCGATGGTGACGACAGTGGATCATAGTCTTTCAGAGCTGGCGAATCGTCGCCAGGACCCCAATCGCGGCCTGCGTCGCGGCTTGCTGTTTCTCAGTGTGGTGCTGGTCGCCAGCCTGTCCGGCCACTGGCTGATCCAGGATGGCCACTATGGCGCCTACTCGCTGGTACCCACGGTGGTTGTCATTTCCATGGCGCTGATCACCCACCGTACCCTTGAGGCGCTGATGGCCGGGTGTCTTAGCGGTTTCATCATCCTCTCACCTTCCAGCGCCATCCAGGACATGGCGCTGGCGGGGCTGGAGGTCATGCAGCAGCCGACCATGGGCTGGATCGCCCTGGTCTGTGGGCTACTGGGTGCCTTGATTGGCCTTCTGCAGTTCGTCAGGGGCACCGAGGCCTTCAGCGATAGCGCGGGCCGCCTGTTGACCACGCGTCGACGGGCCATGCTAGGGGCCACGGGCCTTGGCATCCTGATCTTCATCGACGATTACCTCAATGCCATGACGGTATCGGCGGCGATGAAGAAGCTGTTCGATCGACTCAAGATTTCCCGCTCGATGCTGGCCTATATCGTCGATTCCACCGCGGCGCCGATCTGTCTGCTGATACCGTTCTCGACCTGGGCCATCTATCTGGCGGGACTGCTGGAAAGCCAGGGCATTGCTGCCACCGGAGATGGCTTCGCCACCTATCTCGGCCTGATACCGATGCTGTTCTACCCCTTGATTGCGCTGTTGGTGGTACTGCTGGTAGCGCTGGGGGTGTTGCCTGCCCTTGGGCGCATGCGCGCGGCAGAGGCGGGAGATGAGCTGGTGGATGATAGCAGCGCCGAGCAAGCCGACGAGGTGCAGCGCCAGATCACGCCCCGCTTGATCAATTTCGTACTGCCGGTGACCACGCTGCTGCTGGCGACCTGGTGGTTCGGTATCGATGCGCTGATCGGCGTTGGCTTCGCCCTGCTGGTTGCCCTGGCGCTGTATGCAGCGCAGCGGATCGCGCCACTCAATCGCATGTTTGATGAGCTCCTGGGGGGCTTTCAGCAGATGCTGCTGCCCCTCGGCATTGTGTTCGCCGCCTTCCTGCTGCAAACGGTGAACCAGAACCTCGGCCTGACCGAGACGCTGGTGGCCTGGGTCGAACCTTTGATGCAGGGAAGCTGGTTGCCGGGCGTCACCTTCCTGCTGCTGTCCGGACTGGCCTTTGCGACGGGGTCCTTCTGGGGCGTCTACGCCATCGCCTTTCCCATCGTGATTCCCCTGGCCGAGGCGACAGGGGCCTCCATGGGGCTGACCCTTGGGGCGATGATTTCGGCCGGTGCCTTCGGTTCCCACGCCTGTTTCTTCGGTGACTCCACCGTGCTCAGTGCACGTGGCTGCGGAGTGACGCCGATCCAGCACGCCCTGACACAGCTGCCGTACGTGCTGCTGGCGGCAGGTGCCAGTGCCATTCTTTATTTCCTGCTGGGGTAGCCACGAATGCAACGACGTACGGCCTTTGCCTTTCATGAGCACTGCCTGTGGCACGACAACGGTCCCTGCTCGGTCTTTGCGACGCCTGGTAAACATGTCCAGCCTGCGGCCGCGGTGGAACACCCGGAGACCAAGCGACGCCTCAAGAATCTGCTGGAAGTCACCGGACTGATGGATGAGCTGGTGCCGATCAAGGGGGCCCCTGCCGATGAGAGCGATCTGCTGCGTTTCCATACCGCGGAGTATCTGGCGCGGCTGGCGCAGATGAGCGAGTTTGGCTTTGGTGATGCCGGGGAGTGCGCGCCGCTGCGGCGTGACAGCTACGACATCGCCCGTCGCTCCACCGGACAGGCGATGGCCGCCATGGATGCCGTGCTGAGAGGCGAGGCCGACAACGCCTATGCCCTGTGTCGCCCGCCAGGGCACCACGCCGAGCGGGACCGAGGCCGCGGTTTCTGTCTGCTGGGAAATATCCCGATCGCGGTCATGACCATGATGGCGCGCCATCCGCTTAAGCGTGTCGCGGTCATCGACTGGGACGTGCACCATGGCAACGGCACCGAGCAGGCATTCTGGGAGCGCGATGACGTGCTCACCCTGTCGCTGCACCAGGACCGCAACTACCCCGTCGACAGTGGAGACATCGAAGATATCGGGGGCGGCGCTGGCCGCGGCTACAACCTGAACGTGCCGTTGCCGCCGGGCTCGGGTATCGGCGCCTACCAGGCGGCCATCGAGCGCGTGGTGGTGCCGGCGCTGGAGCGCTTTCGCCCAGAGCTGGTGGTGGTGGCCTGTGGTTACGACGCCAGCGCCATGGATCCCCTGGGCGGCATGATGCTCAATAGTCAGGCCTATGCGGAGATGACGGCCAGGCTGCTCGATGTGGCGGACAGACTGTGCCAGGGCCGCCTGGTGATGGTGCATGAGGGAGGCTACAGCGAGGGCTACGTGCCGCTGTGTGGTCATGCGGTCATCCAGACCCTGGCAGGATCAGCGATCCAGGCCGATGACCCCATGAACGACGAGATCGCACGCTGGGGCCAGCAGACGTTGCAGCCGCATCAGGAGGCTTTGCTGGCACGCCTTGATGGCTTGGTCAGACACCTGGGGTGACGTATTCTGACCCGATGGATGTTTGCCGCCCCTGCCGTTTGCCCTCGAAGGTGCTGCCACCGAGCGATCTTGCGCCGGTGGCGCGCCTTGCCGACCGCGTGCGTTCGCCCAATTTTCTCGAGGGGTTAGGGGAGGTGCTGGGTGCCTATGCCCCGGGGATCAGCTATGCGGTGATGCACTTCCCCGGCGTGGGTAGGCCCACGGTGCTGGCGCATAACCTGTCGGCGGTGCTCGATCGTCGGGTGCTGTTACCCTACGTGGAGCGCATGTACCTGCTCGACCCGTTTCATCAGCATTGGCAGTCCCAGGCGGCGCCAGGGGTGTGGTGGCTTGAAGAACTGGCACCCGCCGGCTTCCGCGAGACAGAATACTTCGCGACCTACTACCGCAACCTGGGCCTTGAACGGGAAGCCGCCGCGTTCTTTTCGCTGGGAGAAGGGGATGGCATCACGATGTCCTTTGGTGCCTACGGTGCCCTGGAGGAGGGCGCCGATCACGTCACCCTGATGGCCCAGGTGGCCTATCTGTTTCCTCTGCTTGAGTCACTGGTTCGCCAGTTCTGGCTGGTGTCGAGTCTGCACCTGCCGCGGGAGGAACAAACGCCAAGCCTGCTGGCGAGCTTTGGACAGGATCGCCTGAGCGAGCGTGAGCGAGAGACCGCCTGGCTGATTCTGCGGGGACATACCAGTCCGGAGATCGCGAGCAAGATGGGAATTTCTACCGGCACCGTCAAGAATCATCGCAAGCGACTGTATGCCAAGCTGAACATCTCGAGCCAGGCAGAGCTGTTCCGGCAATTTATGCTATTTCAGCACCAGTCCGATGGACGCGCCTGACAGGCCCCGTGTCTGCTACCATGGCGCGCCTGTCCCCTTGACCACACGACCGATGTCGTCCTTGCGCGCATGACTGCTAGCTTGAGCCACACCGAGCGCCTCGCGGCGCTGACCCGCCTGCTTGCCGAGTGGCACTGGCTGTGGTCGCCGACCCCCTTCACCCACGCCTCCATCCCCTGGTCCGACCGCGCGCAGGCCGGGGATATCGCTGCCTGCCTCGAAGCGCTGGATGACCAGCGCTGCCAGCGGCTGCAGCAGCGGCCCTTCGACGACTCGCCGCTGGCGGCCTGGCTACCGGTGGCCGAGCTGAAGCGACTTATCGACGTTGCCCCGGGGCCGCCGGCGATCGACGCCCCCGAGGCCTGGGCGTCCCACGTGGGTGGTCGCAAGTGGGCGCAGATGCTGGCGTTTGCCCCTCAGGTCGAGCAACTGCGTGGCCAGCGCCTGGTCGAATGGTGCGCCGGCAAGGGCCACCTGTCGCGGCTGTTGGCGCGCTGGCACCATGGCCCGGTGCGTGCTCTGGAGTGGCAGCCAGCGCTCTGTCGCAGTGGCCAGGCGCTGGCCGACCGCCAGGGGCTTGAAGTGAGTCTGGTGGAGCAGGACGTGATGCAGCCAGGTGCGGCCGAGCAGCTTGACCACGCCGATCAGGTGGTGGCGCTGCATGCCTGTGGCGATCTGCACGTGCGCCTGCTGCAGTTGGCGCGGGACAAGCGCGTGGCGGTGACGCTGGCGCCATGCTGCTACCAGCGGACCCGGGATGAGCGCTACCGACCGTTGTCCGCCCAGGCCCGATACCAGGCTGAGCTGCATGACCTGGCGCTGGATCGTGAGACGCTGGCCATGGCGGTGCAGGAGACGGTGACCGCCAGCCGGGGAGAGCAACGTAAGCGCGAACGGGCCAACGCCTGGCGGCTTGGCTTCGATGAGCTGCAGCGGGAGCTGCGCGGGACGGACGACTACCTGGCGGTGCCGAGTCTGGCCTACGGGCAGATGCCAGATGACTTCGCCGGGTTCTGTCGCTGGGCCGCCCGGGAGAAGGGGCTGGCGCTGCCTAAGGGGGTCGACTGGGAAGCGTTCGAGCGTCGCGGTGTGGCGCGGCTGGGGCGGGTCAATCGATTCGAGCTGGTGCGCCACCTGTTTCGCCGACCACTGGAGCTATGGCTGGTCCTGGACCGGGCCCTGTGGCTCGAGGAGGCCGGCTTCGAGGTGCGCTTGAGCGAGTTCTGTGAGCGAGCGCTGACGCCCCGCAACCTGGCCCTTGTAGCCACCCCGCAACCGCCAGCCTGACCGGGCGCAGAGCCCCACGGCCGCGCTGAAGCGCCGTCGTTGAGTCGTCGCGCCGCCGCGGCTGGGCCCCGGCGGCGCGACCTGGGTTCAGCTGCGCTTGCCGCGACGGAACTGCTCGACCTCCCAGGCCTTGGCGCGCTGGATCAAGGGGGTGATGCTGGAGCCCTGGATCAGGATCGAGAACACCACCACCGAGTAGGTCATCACCAGGATGATTTCACGCACATCGATGTTCTTGTCGGGGATCACGTCAATGCCGGCAGGAATGGACATCGCCATCGCCAGCGCCAGACCACCACGCAGGCCACCCCAGGTCAGGATGCGCACGGAGTAGGGGTTGTAACGGCGGAAGCGATGGAAGCCAACATAGGCGACGCGCACGCTGAGATAGCGCGACAGCAGTACCAGCGGTACGGCGGCGATCATCAGCACCCAGTCTTCAGGGTGGAAGCTGAACGATAGCATGGTCATGCCGATCAGCAGGAACAGCACGCCGTTGAGGAATTCATCGACCAGCTCCCAGAAGTGATCGAGATGCTGCTGGGTCTCCTCGGAGAAGCCCTTGCGCCGGGTTCTGTTGCCGATGATGATGCCCGCCACCACCATGGCGAGGGGGCCCGAGACCTCCAGGAACTCAGCGAACACATAGCCGGAGGTGGGCACCAGCAGGGTCAGCATCAGCTCCATGGAGTGATCCTCGGTATGCCGGATCAGGTAGTGGAATAGCTGGCCAAGGACGAAGCCGTAGAGGATGCCGCCCAGTGCTTCCTGCAAGAACAGATGGCCGACGCTCATGACGGTGGGGGTCGCACCGCCAAAGGCGATGGCAAACAGCGTGACAAACAGCACCAGTCCAAAGCCGTCGTTGAACAGCGATTCGCCCTCGATCTGAGTGGAGATGCGACGCGGCGCGTTCATCTTCTTGACGATGGCCAGTACCGCGATGGGGTCGGTGGGCGAGATCAGTGCACCAAACAGCAGGCAGTAGATCAAATCGAAGTCGATGCCCAGCCAGCCGACCAGCAGCCACAGGGTATAGCCGATAAAGAAAGTGGAGAACAGGGTGCTGCCCATCGCCAGAATGGCGATTTCCCATTTCTGATCACGCAGGTGGGGGAGCTTGATCCCGAGAGCGCCGGCAAACAGCAAAAATCCGAGGATCCCCTTCAGCAGGAAATCCTCGAAATTCAACTGGTTGATGGCATTCTCTGCGGTTTCATCAAGGGCGAACCAGCCCGCGTGCCCAGCGATGACAATGGCAAGTGACAGTATCAGCGCCCCGGCAGTGATGGCGATGGTGGTCTGGAACTTGCCTATCTTGCCGTTGATCAAGGAGATCACCATCGCCATCGCGGCGAGCAGGCATAGGGTGTCGTACACCGACATGGAGTGAAGCCTCTGAAGTGGTTGGGGTAGGGGGAGAGATAGCGGTGGAAAGCAGCGTCGGCAGCGCGGTTGGGAGCTCGACGGAAATAGGATGGGTAACAGGGGCTGACACGGCTGGCGAGACAGCGGCGGTAGCAGCGGATGAGACAGGGGCAGAGACGTCGGATGAAGAAGCCCCCGAGACCGCTATGGCGCTGGCCCGAACCTTGGCCCGACCACCTGAGATGCGGTGACGACCGAATACGGCCGACGGGATGAACATTGCTGTGATACCCGCATGATATGAATGCGTGGCGGGCAGAAGAGGCGATAATGACATGTCCATCGCGACAGCCGGGTCCTGAGCATGAGGCGCGTTCACGCGCCTTGCTGAAAGCGAAAAAGGGCTGCAAGCAGTGGGGTTCAGGGGCTCGCTGGCTCCTGCCTGGTGGAAGCGTTCCCGGCGGAGGTCAGGCGCCGGTTAAAGGGCGCATCTGGGGTCCTGTCCACTGCATTTCGCAGCGCAGCAAAGTATACGCGGCTCACGTGTCGGTTACAGCCCGGATGTCGCATTTTTTGAAGCTAAAGTGCATGGGCTGTCAGAGATGGCGGACAGCTGCTACCAAGGTATGATGAGCCAGACCGAAACGATCGGACAGCGCTCCTTTCGAGGGCCGCTGCACCGCCCCCAATAACCCGCAGGAGTCCTCATGCCCGAGCATGATATCGCCCGCCATCTGAGCGCCGGCCAGGCCCACCTTCGCGGTATTGATTCCGCCTGGGCGCGACTTGTCGACCAGGTCGGAGACTGCCGACTCACGACCGCAGTGGAGCGCAGTCCCTACGAGTCCCTGGCACGGTCGGTGGCCTATCAGCAGCTGCATGGCAAGGCCGCCGCGGCCATCGTGGGGCGTCTTGTCGCACGGTTCCCGGGACAGGATTTTCCCTCGCCTCAGCAGTTGGCGGCGCTGGCGCCGGAGACCTTGCGGGAATGCGGCTTTTCCGCGCGCAAGGTGGCGACCTTGCAAGGCCTGGCCAGTGCCGCGATGGCAGGTGACATACCGGGGCGGGAAGAGGCCGCCGAGATGGACGACGAGGATCTGGTCAAGCGCTTTACCCGGATCAAGGGCATTGGGCGCTGGACGGTGGAAATGATGCTGATCGGGACCCTTGGGCGGCCGGATATCCTGCCGGTAGACGACTTCGGCATCCGTGACGGCACGCGCTACCTGTTCGGGCTGGATCACATGCCAACCCCCGCCGAGACGCGGCGACGTTGCGAGCCATGTCGCCCCTGGCGCACGCTGGCATCCTGGTATCTCTGGCGCGCCAACGAACAGCCGGACTATCGGCGTCTCGGTCAGTAGAAACCGCCACGAAAAGACTGACATGAAGTAACAGGTCAGCGGTGCCGTCCATCCTCGCGATCGTTGTCAGTCGCGCCGTCGGTAAGGATCGGGCATGGCCTGCTCTGGCCGCCAGCGTGAGCGCTCGCCATTGAGCGTCACGATAAGCTGGCGCGGCCCACCATGGTCCCGATGCTCGCAAAGATAGATACCTTGCCAGGTGCCGAGCTTCAGCTCGCCATCTCCCACCGGTATGGTCAGTGCGGGCCCCAATAGACTCGCCTTGAGATGGGCGGGCATATCGTCGCTGCCCTCATCGGTATGGCGGTAGTAGGGAGCGTCCTGGGGCACCATTTGATTGAAATGGCGCTCGAAATCGCCGCGCACGCTGGGGTCGGCATTCTCGTTGATGGTTAGCGACGCAGACGTATGCTGGATGAACACATGCAGCAGCCCGACGCGCATCGCCGGCAGGTCCGGGAGTGCCTTGACGATCTCGTCGGTAATCAGGTGAAACCCCCGTGGACGGGCGGAGAGGCGAAGGCTGTTCTGGAACCACATGGCGGTCGATCTCGAAGCAGAAAAGGATAAACGCTCAGAAGGTAACATCCCGAGAGCTCAGGGTGGGAAGCGTCGTCACAGCAGCGCGGCCAGTTCTGCTGCGTCGGCGGCCACCACCACACCTGCGCCGCGCATGCGGGCCAGTGCCTGCTCGCATTGCTGCGGGTCGATGCCGCGACAACCTGCCAGATTAAGGTAAACCTGAAAGTCGGCGTCGCGAAGCTGCATCACCGTCGTGACGACGCAGTAGTCCAGGGCCAGTCCGCCGACGATCACCCTGTCGACGCCGCGCCCCCGCAGGAATTCGATGACACCGGTGCTGACCCGATCATTCAAGTCGTGAAAGCAGGCGCCGTAGGGGTGGCAGTCGGGATCGAGGCCCTTGCTGACCATGTAGTCGTAGCCCTCCACCGGATGCGGCAGGCCGTCCAGCAGTTCGAAGCCGCGGGTGCCGACAACCGCATGACGGTACCAGCGGACATCGACATTGGGGCCGGCAATTGCGCTGTCGACCGGCGTCAACAGCTCATCCTGATGCTTCGCCAGCCAGACCGGGTTGGCCGGGTGGGCGTCCCGGGAGCCTACACGCAGATCGGCAAGCCTGGCCTGGGCGTTGAGCTCGTCCACGATGGCATCGCCATCGGCTACCGGCAGCTCGTCGGGACATAGCGGGGTAAAGGTCTTCTGGGCATCGACATCGAAAGAGGCAATCTGGCTCATGGGACGCTCCTGAGTAACAGGCTCTGCCGGGAAGCGGGGCTTCTGACTAGCAGCTTCACAACTAGCGGGGCTTCTGACGAATGGACTCACGCGCTGGCGAAATGCTGCCTCAGCGTTGCCACATAGGTGTCATCGATGCTCATGCTCTTGCCAGGGTCGTCGGAGATCTTGGCCACCGGCTGGCCGTTGCACTCGACCATCTTCATCACGATGCTCAGCGGCGTGTAAGGGACGCCCTGCTCGGTGGCATAGTCGCCGAGATCATTGGTCAGATAGGTGCCGATGCCAAAAAAGGTCTGGGTCCTGCCCTGGAAGTGTTGGGCGATGTCGAGCGCTCTATCGAAGGTCAGGGAGTCGCTGAAGGTCAGCGTTCGCTCCATCGGATCGATACCAAGTCGCTCGAAGTGAGAGATGAATTTTTCGCCCCAGCGTATCGGGTCGCCGCTGTCGTGGCGCACTCCCTGGTACTGCTGGCTGCGTCTGGCGTCGAAGTCCTTCAGGAAGGCATCGGATGAGATGGTATCGGTCAGCGCCACGGCAAATTGGCCGCGATAGACATCGCTCCATACATCGAGGGCGCGTCTCTGGCTTTCCTGCGCGGGCACCAGTGCCTGGTGCGCCATGATGAATTCGTGGGCCATGGTGCCGATGGCCGGCAGCTGAAACTCCCGGGCCAGATGGTAGTTCGAGGTGCCCGCGAAGTGCTCGGGAATCTCGTTGACCATGTATTCGACGACTTCACGTTGGATGGCATAGGAGAAGCGTCGACGCGTACCAAAGTCGGCGAAACGGAACTCGGTCAGACCCCTTCGCTGCACTTCCGTCTTGAGCCGCTCGACCTTGTGGCGCAGGGTGCGTCCGATCGCCTCCTCAGGGACCTCTCCAAAGCGCCGACGGTTGCGTATCTCGCTGACGATGGCCAGGACCGGTATCTCATAAAGAATGGTGTCTAGCCAGGGCCCCTCGACCTCGATCGCCAGTTGGCCGGCGTCGATGGCTACTGTGACGTGTCGCGCCGGGTCGAAGCGGAAGCGCTTGAGGTAGTCGACAAAGGCAGGCTTGATCTCGCCGCGTGTGCGCAGGTAACGCAGTTGGTCATCGCTGAAGCGAAGTCGCTGGAGCTTGAGGATCGCCTGTCTGACGTCGTCGGCGTAGGCGGCCAGGTTTTCCTGGCTGCGGCAGTGAAAGCGGTACTTGACCCAGGCAGTGGGGTAGCGCTCGAAGACCACCTGCATCATGTGGATCTTGTAGGCGTCTGTGTCCAGTAGGCTGGTGATCAGCTCGTCGCGGAACAGCGAGCGATTGACGCCGGCAACCATCGGGTTGCGCTTTCCAGCAGGGAACCTGGGCAGGCCGTTCATGGGGGCGCTCCATACTGTCAAGTATTTTGACTAAATGCAGTCTGCGTGCTGCATGTTCTTTTGTCAAACAGTTTGACTGTAGTCCGGTGTCCTTTACACTGGCGGCACAGCATCTGCCTTGAGGTACGCCATGATCGTCACCCTGGATTTCGTCTGCATCCGGCTCCATCCAGAGTCTCGGGCACCGGAAGTGCTGTTGCGAAAGCGGGAGACGTCACCCGAACCTGGGAGCTATGGCCTGGTCGGCGGCTGGATCCGCGAGCAGTCCCAAGGACCGATCCAGCCACAGACCCAGGAGCGGACCCAGAAGCCAGGCGAAGGAGGAGACAGCTGTCTCGATGATGCTGTGCATCGTATCTTGCGCGACAAGGTGGGGCTAGCGCCCAGCTATCTGGAACAGGTCAGGGCCCAGGGCAGTCTCTACCGCGACATAGCGCGAGGATGGTCCGTCACCATTCCTCATCTTTGCCTGTTCAATCGCACCGACAACGATCGTCTTGCCCTCCAGGATCACCTGCGTTGGGCCTCGCTGTGGGACCTGTTGGACAGCAGGGTGCCTCTGCCGTTTGACCACCTGACGCTGGTCAGCAGTGCGTATCAGGCCTTCGTCAACAAGATCAAGTACTCGTCGTTGTTGCTCTACCTGCTGCCGTCGGAGGTAACCATCGGTGAGATCGTCGATGCCTACGCCACCTTCGGTATCGAGGTGAAGAAGCAAACCGTCATCAACCGCTGGATCAAGGCAGGCCTGCTCGAGGAAACCGGCACCACCCGAGCGGTCAGCAGCAAGGGGCCACCTGCGCGCCTGTTTCGCCTGACGGAACCCTCCCTCAGCTACTTCGAGAGCGCCATTGGTAAAAGCCTGCCCGCCGCCCCAGCTACCATTGCCTAGGTAGCGCTGCCGGGACGGTAGTGAAGAGAGCTCTCCTGTCAGCAGGGGAGAATAGCGATGTCGTCGCTCCGCCATTGGGGACAATAGGGCGCTGTCTTTGCCGTCATCTGGCTGGCGCGTTCTATTGCTTGGGTTTCACATTGTCCGCTATGTATGCACTGCCGCGACGATCTTAAAAAGAGGTGTGCATGATATCTATGCTTCCAGGAGCAGATATTCGGCCAGTCATAAAAGACTGATCCCTTGAAATTGGAACAAACCTTTGAGGTGAAGTCTGTTATCGCGCCACCTTCACTCGGGCATTAGCGTGTCGGTGCATCGGAGTAGAGATTTGATGGGCTTGGCATGAAAAATATTAGCGTGGTGATCGACTAGCAAAGTGTGCTGAAGTGAAGAATTATTCCCTCGTGCGGGTTCAATAGGACAATGCTGAAATTCTCATCATCGCATACGCTTGAGTATGGCCGGAACTAGTGGGTAGGCCATAGTACCTGGTGGCTCTTCTTGAGGCGGATATGAACGGTGAGGATACGATGTCACAGACTTCAGTGAATGTTGGTGCGCGATCTGTACCTGACAGCAATGGGGCGTTTAGTGAATATCGAGTGTTGAGTGAATATGACGTCTATAGTCCTAATGGGCATGATTACTACCCATATCCAGAAAGTAGTTATTATCATGGATATCTGAATTATAGTTTCGGTGCGCTCAGGCCCGCGACGGAGGGAGCTTTTCGCTGGTCGACGGAGAGTTTGCCCACATTGACGTCACTCGGCGAGGTACTGTCCTACGTAGTATCGGAAGATGGCTTAACACTCACCGCAGAAACAGCAGACCGCATTCCGGTCTTTCGACTCGTGGTAGAAGATGTGCTGGCAGGCCGCTATAAGGCTTTTCTATACGAAGCACTGGATCATGCCAACCCTACGTCACAGAGCGGGTTTTCGTTTGATGGTGGCAACTCACTTATTATCGATGTGGAGTACATCCTGACCGACAGCGAGGGCAATACGGCATCCAGTGCCTTACGTTTACAGGTTAACGACAGTCGTCCTCTTGCACGCAGTGATCACGTTGATGCTGAAGAGGGAGCGTTATCGGTATCGAGGAATGTGCTTGAGAATGACATAGATCGGGTGGACGGCTTGGCTCTTTATAGAGCAGAGGTGGAGGGGGGAGATGCGGTTGGCCAGGTCAGTTTTACCACTGAGGGAGAGATCACCTTTACTCCGAATAGCGATTTTGGGGGGCTTGCGACGATTCTATATGACGCGATAGACGGTGACGGAGATATAGCCAGGGAGGTATTCACGGTCTTTGTTCCTGGAGACCGGCCAGTGACGCCTGATTCCGATTTCGGCAACAGTAGCTTAAGCCCCATGGTGACCATGCGCGAATCGCGTATTGCCAGGGGGGAGGTTGAGAAGGGATTATTGGGCTACGACGTCGGCCTCGATGGAGCGGGCCGCTTCACCTGGCATCTGCCCGACCTTCCTGGCCTGACAACGGAAAGTGGGAGTTCGGTGAGTTGGTCGATTTCGCGTGCAGGACGTCAATTGGAGGGCCGTGATGAGAATGGTGACCGCGTCATCTTGGTTCAGAATGGTGATTTAGAGCAGGGCGCTTATACAGTGGCCCTGTTCCAGCCTCTGGATCATGACAGTGTGGGAAAGGAGTATTTAAGCAGGCCCTGGCTGTTAGATTTGGATATTGGCTATACGATCACCGATAGCTTCGCAACTGACGGAAGCGAAGGAGATAGCGCATCCGGCGTGCTTCATATTGATATCCTGGATGACCCTACCGTGACGTCTGCGCGGGCATATCGCACAGATGACGACGTAACTGCAGAGCCCTCTGTCGCTACCTCTGACGTTAGTGCGCTCGTCGCTCCTGTGGCCAGTGCATCCGCTTCCCCCGACGCCAGTGTTCTCGCTTCTGCTGTTGAGGTGGAGTCAGATCGACAGATCGAGAGCAGTTCCAGCTTTCAGGGCGGCTACAGCTTCAATGCCAGCTTTGATGCCGGCACCAGTGCAGGCTACTTCTTGAATATGGGTTCCGGCTTTGATGCCAGTTCCACTATCAGCTGGGAGGGGCGCTTTGGTGACAAGGTCGTCACGTTTGATCTGGATGCCGAGCGAGTGGCCGAGGTAGGGGAGGGTACGCTGACAAGCAGCGGTTCGGTTGAGGTAGCGCTCAGCATTAGCGATCTATTGGATGACTCCGACGAGGGCGATGTAGTGTTTGCCATGGAGGCAACACTGGATAGTCATGTGCCGGCGAGCAGCGGTCAAGGGGCCGATTCCACCTCCAGTATCGACGCCCAAGCTAGTAGCAGTGTCCAGGCGCCGGGTCTTGCCTGGGCCTCTGGCTTCCAGTGGGGCAGTGACAACCCTCTCGGCCAATGGCTTGGGGAGAGCAACCTTTTCCACGAATGATGACGGGCGATACGCACCCTGCCACGGCAGGGTGCGTTGTCCTGTTCTAGGAGGCTTGTTCAAGGTGTCGTGGCAAAGATGGTGTCCCAGTAAGAGGTCAGGACACTGGGGTAGCCATCACTCGACCAGCAATGGGAACAAGGGGTGATCCATGGGGCTTCCTGCCGGCAGCTGTTCATCCAGGCCTGGAAAAGGAGGAGAGGTCGTCCAGCGTCGCGGGGCGTGGACCATGTCATCGCCGAGCAGCCGGACGGAGAAGGCGCGGCGACGTTGCGGCCCCCTGACCCCACCTGCCGCATGCAGCGTCAGCATATTGAAGAACACGGCGTCGCCGGGCTCCAGCGCCCAGCCCACAATGGGGTAACGCTCGCGGTGAGCCTCGATGTCAGGCAGGTCGGCAAGACTGCCTTCAGGGAACCACTTCGCTTCATTGTCCATAAAGGTGCGGGGCATCAGCCACGGCCCCTTGTGCGACCCCGCCACGAATTCAAGGGTTGAGGCCCGCGGTACCGGGTCGACCGGCAGCCACATGCTCAGGTTCTGATGACCCTCAACGTTGTAGTAGGGCTGATCCTGGTGCCAGGGCGTGCGCTGTCGTGTACCCGGCTCCTTGACCAGCACATGGTCATGGTAGAGGCGTACCTGGCGCGAGCCCATCAGTCGCTGGCCGATCAACCCCAAGGGCGAGTCAAAGATAAAGTGACGATAGGCCGGGTTGTCTTGCCAGTTGCAGAAATCCTCGAAGAACCAGCCTGGATCGTCTGGACGACTGGCCACCTTGGCGCGAGGGCTCGGGTGCCGGATGTTGTGCTCGATGCCATCTGCCAGTCGGGCGAGTTCTTTTGGACAGAAGATGCCCCGTAGGCAGATGGCGCCGTCTCGCTGAAAGTCTGCCACAACGTCGTCATTGACGATGGTGTCAGGATGTATACGTAGGTTCATGTGCACTCCGCTTCAGCTGAGCCAGGAATCGGGAAGGCGAGCGCTGCCAATAGACGGGTGAAGAACTGCTCGCACTGAATGACCTGCTCAAAGGTGATGTATTCATCGGGCCGGTGGGCCTGGTGGATGCTGCCGGGGCCACAGATGACCGTCGGCGCACCCAACTGGGCAAACAGCCCGCCCTCACAGCCGAACCCCAGCGCCATAGGCTGGGCGGGGCTGCCGGCCAGGTCGGCGATCCAGCGGGGGAACTCGCGGCGCCGCTCATCAAGTGCCGGATAGTGCCCCAGGCTTTCGAGCTTCAGGGCTCCGCGCTGAGTTCGGCCGGCCTGCGTTGTGTCTGTTGCCGACCCAGCGGGGGACGGTGGTTCAATAGGAAATGAGGCGCAGGCCCCGGGCAAAGAGGCCGTGCTGTGAGAGCCCGTGTCGTGAGAGTCCGTGCTCAGGCATCCATGAGGTCGGGATGCATCGATCTTGGATTCCAGCGGGTCACCAACTGCGGAAGGCGGATAGAGCCTTTGCAGGTACTCGCGCAGTTCCTCGACACGCTGATCGGGCAGGCAGCGCATCTCGATATCCATCTCGCAGCGTTCCGGGATGCGGTTAAGGACGGTGCCGCCGTGAATGGTGCCGACGTGCACGGTGGACCAGGGAGGGTCGAACCGAATGTCGTGCAGGGCCTGCTGGCGTTTTTCCTGAGCCAGCTGGCGCAGATCAAGTAGCACATCGGCGGCCAGGTCGATGGCATTGATGCCGCGTTCTGGATAGCCGGAATGGCCACCGACGCCGTTCAGGACAGCGCGAAGACCCACGTGGCCCTTGTGAGCAGTGGCAACGCGCATCTCGGTGGGTTCGCCGATGATGACGCCTCTTAGTCGCTCCTGTTGCCTGGCCAGCACTGGCAGCATCAGCGGGGCGCCCTGGCAGCCCACCTCTTCATCGAAGGACAGGGCCAGGATGACCCCATGGCGTGAGCGATGTCGCTGGTGCCAGGCCGTCAGTCGGGTCAGCGCGACGCCAACAAATCCTTTCATGTCAGCGGTGCCGCGGCCGTAAAGCCGGCTCCGGTGTCGACGCGGAGTAAAGGGTGGGGTGATCTGCCAGTTTTGGCCGTCCGCGGGCACCACATCGGAGTGTCCCGAGACGATGATCGCCGGCGCCTCCCTGGGTCCAAATTCGGCGATAAGGTTGGCCTTGTCGCCCGTGCCGTTACGACACAGCGTGACGGTCACGCCTCGCCGTTCCAGCCAGCCTGCGATGAACTCGATCATCGGCAGATTCGAGTGTCGACTCGTGGTATCAAAAGCCACCAGGCGTTCGATCATGGGCACGCTGGCAGGTAACGCGATATCGGCCAACCCTTGTCTCCTCGCAGGTGTCAGGCAGCAGGCCACACGACCGTGGTGGCCAGCAGGACCAGTAGCGCGCCCAGTCCATACAGCAGCGCGATCAAAGGCAGCATGAAACGAATCCAGCGGGTCCAGGGAATGCCCGCGATGGTCAGGCCAGCCATCAGCCAGCCTGCTGTCGGGGTGAACGCATTGGAGATGCCGTCGCCAAACTGGAATGCCAGCACGGCCACCTGCCGATTGACCTCGGCCAGGTCGGCCAGCGGCGTCATGATGGGCATGGTCAGGGCGGCCTGGCCGCTGCCGGAGGTAACGATGAAGTTCATCGCGCTCTGCATCGCAAACATGCCCAGGGCAGCGGCGCTGGAGGAGGTGTCGCCGATGATGGACGACAGGGCGTGGATGATGGTGTCGATGGTATCGCTTTGCTGGACGATAACGACGATGGTGAAGGCCATTCCTACCGCCAGCGCACCGTCCACCATGTCCTTGCACCCGGTGGAAAACGAGGCTGCCAGGCGGTTGGCGCCCATGCCGGCAACTCCGCCGGTAACGATGCCGAGCACCAGGAAGACCCCGGCCATTTCCTTGAGGTACCAGCCGAAGGCGCTGACACCGGCGATGATGGCAATCAATGCCAGTGCAAAGGCGCCCAGGATGATCAGGTGACGAGGGGTCAAGTGGATGTGTTCGGCACTGACTTCGCTGGCCTCGGGTGGTGCCAGGCCATAGACCACGCTGCGATCCGGCGAGGCTTGAACACGGCGCGCATAGAGCATGACGTAGCCGATGCTGACGGCGACAAAGGCCAGCCAGCAGATGATGCGGTAGCCCATGCCGGAAAACAGTGGCAGTTCAGCAATGCTCTGGGCAACACCGACATTGAAGGGATTGAGGAAGGAGCCGGTGTAGCCGATGGCGGTTCCAATCAACGGGATGGCGGCGGCGACCACGGCGTCGTAGCCCACCCGGCGTGCCAGGGGCAGCAGGATGAAAATGTAGACAATGCTGCCTTCGATCATGCCGTAGGTCCCGGAGCACACGGCGAAGAAGGTCATCATCAGTGGGATGATCAGAATCTCCCGGCCCTTCAGGCGCTCCAGCAGAAAGTTGACCAGCCCCTCCACGGCACGGGATTGGCGCAAGACGCCAAAGGTGCCGCCGACAATAATCAGAAAGAAGATGATGGAGGAACCACTTTTCATGCCTTCGAAGAAGGCATTGAAGAAGTCGAAAGGACCGATGCCGTGATTGTCGATCAGCCGGTAGGTGCCTTCCACGATAACGGAACGGCCCTGAGCGTTGGTGG
This sequence comes from Halomonas sp. DP5Y7-2, assembly GCF_019802025.1. Taxonomy (NCBI): domain Bacteria; kingdom Pseudomonadati; phylum Pseudomonadota; class Gammaproteobacteria; order Oceanospirillales; family Halomonadaceae; genus Halomonas; species Halomonas sp. DP5Y7-2. The sequence continues at coordinate 302,357 of NZ_JAHVHY010000006.1, forward strand.
CGCGCTCATAGCTGCCACTGGGGATGAACCAGGTCACCACGGCGGCCAGCACCGCCAGCAGAAACAGGATGACAAAGGCGTGGGGGAGCGTCTGATTGGCATTCATGCTCGGCCGGGCGGCCGCATTTCCCTGCGGGTCTTGGGTCATCGCTGATATCTCGCTGGCTAGAATGTCGGTAGACGCGGGCCCGCCTTGTTGTGTACTGCCTTGTCGTTCTCTGTCGCTCCTTGTTTTTCCTTATCGCCCCCTGTCGCTCCTGTTAGGGCCCTAGAGTCAGTCTGTCCGAGTTAGCTCACCGAGATGCGGTTACGATGCGGTTACATAGCAGCCAGGAAACCCCCAAGGACGCTCTGCCAAGGACGGGGCCGTGGTGTTGCTACGGGGCATCCTTCAATCAGCATCTTCAACGAGATAGGTCGACTCATAAGCCCTGACTAAACGTGAATGGCATGAACGGCAGGCAGGGCAAGAGGGTATGGTCGGTATCATTCTTAGGGTTTAGCTCGCCGTGGCACGCTGTGTCGAGCCATCAGGCTCGACTGGGCAGAATGGCGCCTGATATCAGCTGAGAAAGCGCACCACGATCAAGCAACTCGATGGCGACCTGTATGTCGGGGGCGAAGTACCGGTCGTGATCGTAGTGCGCCACGTGCTGGCGCAGGCTTTGTCTGGCCTGCTCCAGCAGCGGCGTCGTGGTGAGTCCATCGCGCATGTCCAACCCTTGGCAGGCGGCCAACCACTCGATGGCCAGCACGCCTCTCACGTTGGCTGCCATGTCCCCGAGTCGGCGCGCCGCGGCAGGAGCCATCGAGACATGGTCTTCCTGGTTGGCAGAGGTCGGCAGGCTGTCGACGCAATGAGGATGAGCCAGTGCCTTGTTCTCGCTGGCCAGTGCGGCGGCGGACACCTGCGCGATCATGAAGCCGGAGTTGATACCTCCGTTGTCGACCAGAAAAGGCGGCAGCCGCGACATATGAGTATCCATCATCAGTGAAATCCGGCGCTCGGACAGGGCACCGATCTCCGCCAGTGCCAGGGCCAGGTTGTCGGCGACCATGGCGACAGGTTCGGCGTGGAAGTTGCCGCCCGACAGAATGTCGCCGCTGTCGGCAAACACCAGAGGGTTGTCGCTGACGGCGTTGGCTTCGATATCGAGGATGCGGGCGGCGTGGCGCAGCTGATCCAGTACCGCCCCCATGACCTGTGGCTGGCAGCGCAGCGAGTAGGGGTCCTGGACCCGGTCGCAATTGGCGTGGGAGTTGCCCACGGCGCTCTGATCCTCAAGCAGTTCGCGGAAGACCCGTGCCACGTCGATCTGGCCTTGCTGGCCGCGTAGCTCGTGAATACGCGCGTCGAAAGGCACCCGTGACGCCAGGCTGGCCTCGACGCTCAGCGCACCGCAGACCAGCGCACTTGCCAGCAGGTCTTCCGCCTCGAACAACCCCTTGAGCGCCAGCGCGGTAGAGACCTGGGTGCCGTTGAGCAGCGCCAGCCCCTCCTTGGGGGCCAGGGTCAGCGGGGAAAGGCCAGCAAGGTCCAGCGCGTCCCGTCCACTTAGCACCTCACCGCGATGGCGGGCCTGGCCCTCACCCAGCAGCACCAGGCTCATATGCGCCAAGGGCGCCAGGTCGCCAGAGGCGCCGATGGAGCCCTTGGCCGGAATCAGCGGTGTCACCTGGGCGTTGACCAAGGTGATCAAGGCCTCGATCACCTCCCGACGTATTCCGGAAAAGCCCCTGGCCAGGCTGTTGACCTTGAGGGTCATGATCAGCCGCACCAGAGCGTCGTCCAGCGGCTCGCCAACGCCGGTGGCATGGGACAGCACCAGCGAGCGCTGCAGGTCGTTCAGGCGGTGTCGATCGATACGGGTGTGGGCCAGCAGGCCGAAACCGGTGTTGATGCCATAGGCGGTGCGATCTTCGCGTATCACCGCATTGACCGCCTCGACCGAGGCATCGATGGCGGCCTTGGCGGTAGGCGGCAGGGCGATGGCGAGGGGGCTCTCCAGCTGGCGCCGTGCGTCCTCCAGGCGAAGTTGACCGGGGGTGATGACGAGGGTGGGCATGCTGATGAACTCCCTGTGAGGTGACGCGATGAGCGGGCGTTACCTCGAGTCTAATGTATATACATTAGACGCTCCATGCTTTGCGCTGGAGGTGTCTGCTCCAGCACGACATGGCCGCAGTTCTACGCTGCAACGGCAGCTGACTGGACGGCAGCCGCTTTGGCGAAAGACTTGGCTACAGGGTGGCCCAGGGACTGGTGTTGCCCTCGTCAAGCACCCGCCGCAACGTCGTCAGTGCCGTTGTCAGCCGTGCTCTGCTGGTGGCTGCGCCGACACACAGACGGATGGCCTGTGGTGCGGGGTCGCTGCCGCTGCAGAAGGGCTCAGGTGTCGCGACCAGCACTCCTTCGCGTTGCAACAGCGTCTGTACTTCGCTGGCGCGACGGCCCTCTGGCAGCGGCAGCCAGAAGTTGGCGCCATAGGGCAGACTGCGCGGTTCCAGGTCGGCCAAGGTGCTCTGAGCCAGCCGCTGGCGAGCGGCCAGTTCCTGCTCCTGCCAGGCCAGCAAAGTGGTATAGCGAGGTGAGTCGATCCAGCGACAGGCGACTTCGGCCATCAGCGGTGGACACATCCAGCTCTGGGCGCGCATCAGGCTGCCGATGCGCTCGCGCAGCGTGGCTGGCATCTGCAGAGTGCCGACTCGCAGCCCGCCGGAGAGAATCTTGGAGGTGCTGAATATCTGTAGCGTGCGATGGGGGACCAGGCTGACCAGTGAAGGGCCCCGCTGCGCTGCCGGCACATATTGCACCGCATCTTCCACCACCCAGAAATCGTAGCGTTCGGCCAGCTCGGCGAGATGCTGACGTCGTTCGCTCGACATCACCGCGCTGGTGGGATTGTTCTGATCCGGTGTGACGTAGATCAGTCGGGGCACCTGTCGCCTGCAGCGCTGCTCCAGCGCATCGGTGTCCAGACCATGCTCATCCAGCGGAATGGCCATGGGCCGCAGGTGAGCATGGCGGCTAGCGGCATTGAAGCCAGGATAGGTGAGGGCATCCGCGGCAACATGGTCGCCAGGGCGGGTTAAGGCTCTTAGACACAGGTCAAGGCCGTGCTGTCCTCCCTGGGTGACCGCCAGCACCTCGTGCAGTGGGAAGCCAAGGGCCGCCAACCATTGGCTGAGGGCCTGGCGGTGGGCCGTCGTGCCGATATCCGGCTGGTAGGCAGCCGCCATGGCAATAGCGGCGGGATCCTGGCTGACCTCCACCAAGGCGTCGCGCAGGCACTCGTCGCGCCATGGATGGGGGGGCGCAAAGCTCAAGCTCAGGTCAATCACGTCGGACTGATCATCCGCGACGTGAACGCTGAAAGGCGGCTCGTGAGAGGCCGTATCACGGACATAGGTGCCACTTCCCACCCGTGACATCACCCAGCCCCGCTGCTGCGCCTCGGAGTAGGCGCGGGTAATGGTGCCCACGGTGACGCCCAGCGCGTCGGCCAGGGTCCGTTGCGGGGGCAGTCGATCGCCGGCGGCGAGTCGGCCTTGGTCGATGGCATCACCGATGGCCGCGGCGATCTGGCGATAGCGGGCCGATCGGGAGTCGAGCTCGAGGGAGGGGACCCAGATTGTCATGGTGACAATAAACCCTTTGACGCCAATTGTGGCCTGAGTATGCTTTCTTTCATGGGGGCAATTTGCCGTGATTCACACCATAATGCAAAAAATGTAGGGGTACAATTGTGGAAGAGACCGTTAGCCAGCTCGCCTACCTGCTACCCGCGGCGCTGTTCATGGTGTCCATGACCATCACGCCAGGTCCCAATAATGTGATGCTGACCGCCTCCGGCGCCAACTACGGCTTCCTGCGTACCCTGCCGCACCTGTTCGGTATCCTGGGCGGCTGTTTTGTGCTGTTCGCCTCGATTGCGCTCGGGCTCGGGGTGGTGTTCGAGCGCTATCCGGTGGTGCAGGGCGGGCTCAAGCTGATTGGCAGCCTGTACCTGTTGTACCTGGCCTGGAAGATCGCAACGGCCCCGCCGCCGGACCTGCGGGTCGGCGATGCCCGCCCGTTGACCTTCGTGCAGGCGGCGGCATTCCAGTTTGCCAACCCCAAGGCGTGGGTCATGGGCATCGCGTTGATGGCCGGGTTTCTGCCGGACGGTGGTAACCCCTGGGTCAATGCCCTGTTGCTCGCGGGCGTGGCGGAACTGGTGGGGCTCCCGTGCATTGCCCTGTGGGCAGGGTTTGGCACCGCCATCGGCCGCCTGCTGACGACCGACCGAGCCTGGCGAGTGTTCAACGGGCTGATGGGCGCTCTGACCGCAGCTTGTGTAGTGATGATCCTGCGCTGAGGGTCAGGCCGGGGAGCGTTACCTGCCCCGGCAAGATCGACAGTTCTGGCAAGCCAAGCGGTTCTAGCAAGCCAAGCAGTTGTAATAAGCCCAGCGATAGGCGAATGAAGGGGCTTAACCGCTGACTTCGCAGTTGACCGGCATGCGCCTGCCAATTGTCCAGGTGGCTTCATTACCCTTGCCGCGGAACACATGCTGGCCATTTTCCGAGGCGTAGCTCATGCCCGAAGCGACAGGCTGACGCTCAAGAGGATAGCGATCGCCGTGCATCCGGACTTCCGCCGAATCGGGACTGTCGAAGACAATCGTGAACTGGCTGCCATCCTGGCAGATGTAATCGGCGGAGGGTGAAGCTGCCTCATCTGCCGGGGGCTCATTTCCTTGCTGTCCTGTGCCAGCGCAGCCGGCTACCAGCAGGGCGAGGGCAGCAGCGGGAATCCAGCAAACCTTCATGACGTTTCTCCTTGTCGAAAGTCCTGTCGCAGAGGGTGGCGGCCATCGCTGGCCGCCTTAGCTTGGTGTGCTCGAGGAACGTTAAGTTCCGCGGCGGCGCTGTCCATGATGAGCCGTCCCGGCCGCTGGCGCCAGGGTGTGATGGCACCTGGCGGGGCCATCAGGACCCTGAGTCGGAGTCTGGAGCCTCGCCGTCATCGCTGACGTTGCTCTCATCCCTGGTGTTGGCTGACGGCTGAGCCGAGGCGCGCTGTTGCCTGGTGCGCTGGCGCTGGGCCTTGTCTTCATGGGTGTCGTCGGGCACCAGGGCGAGCAAGGTTTCACCGGTGTCCGCATCGAAGCTCTCGTCCTTGTGCATGACCCTGACGTCGCCGTCTTCGGCATAGGCGGAGATCACCCGAGCATCCGGGTTGTCTCGGCGATAGTCGTCGAACGAGTAGCTGTCGCTAAGGCGTGTCAGGCGCACGCACCAGCCTTGGCGAATCCGTGAATTGGCCTCTTCATAGTCGAGCTCCTTGGCGAAGAAACGCCCTCCCAGCGTCTGTTCGAGCTGGTCGCCGCCGACGCCTCCGCCGGGAGCAAAGCGATAGACCCGGTGATGTCCGAACTCCGGAGCGTAGTGCATGCACAGCAGCGCGTTGTAGTCATCGTTGTCGGTCAGCGCAACCATACTGTCGAAGCGATTGAGCTCCAGCGTCAGCTCGGCTTCCTCGGTGAGCACTTCGCCGTAGTAGGTCGGGATATCGCGTCCTCTGACCTGGCGCAGGTGATTGTAGTTGCGGTCCGCGATCAGCACCGGTCTTCCCTGGGCCTGAATTGCCTCGGCCAGGGCCGCGGTAAAGGGATTGGCGCCGACGATCAGCAGCCCCTTGGTGTCGGTGGACTGCAACTTGAGCCGGCGTGCCAAGGGCTGCAGCGAAAAGCCATGCAGCAGTACGGTCACGGCGACAATGGCAAACGCCAGTGGCGAGAGCAGGGCGGCGTCCTCGACGCCAACATCGCTGAGGCGGGCTCCAAACAACCCGGCGATGGCTACCGCCACCACGCCTCTCGGGCCGATCCAACCCACGATCAGCTTTTCCGAGAAGGGCAGGTCGACCCGGATCAAGGCCAGGAATACTGCCACTGGCCTGACCAGCAGCAGCACGACGGCGACGAACACATACTCGCGCATGCTCAGGGTGGCCAGGGTGCCAAGATCCACCTGGGCGGCCAGCAGGATAAACACGCCCGACACCAGCAGGACGGTGATGTTCTCCTTGAAGCGTCGAATCTCGTCCAGGGACGACAGCGACGAATTGCCGATCACTACCCCCATCACCGTGACCGCCAGCAGCCCGCTTTCATGGAGCAGGGCGTTGGGCAGCGTGTAGGTCGCCATGACCAGAAAGATCATGACCGGGACTTTCAGGAATTCGGGAATCTGTCCGGCCTTGATCGCGCGTATCAAGCCCCAGGCCGTGGCCAGTCCGACCGCGGTGGCGACGACAATGCCCAGCAGCATATGGCCCAGAGTCACCGACAGGTCGTGGGATGAATACATCACGATGGTGATCTCGAAGGCCAGCACCGCTGCCAGAGCACCGACCGGATCGTTGAGAATCGCCTCCCAGCGCAGGATCTCACCGGGACGCCGCTTGAGACTGGCCTGGCGCAGCAGCGGGATGATGACCGTGGGGCCGGTCACGATCAGGATGCCGCCCAGCACCGATGCCGAGGCCCAGGACAGACCGCCGATGTAGTGTCCCGACAGCGTGGCCAGGCCCCAGACCAGCGGCCCGCCGAGAAACACCAGACGCTTGACGGCGAGCTCTGCTCCTCTCAGGCGGGTCAGGTTGAGGGTAAGACCGCCCTCGAACAGAATCATGGCCACGGCAACGGCGACCAGGGGTTCCAGCAGGTCGCCGAAGACGGCGTGGGGGTCGAGCACCCCGCTGACCGGGCCGATGAGCACACCGCTAAGCAGCAGCAGGACAATGGCGGGCACTTTCCAGCGCCACGCCAGCCACTGCGCACCGATACCGAGCGCCGCTATCAAGCTGAAGGCGAGAACCGGGGACATGGTGACTTCCTTGTTGTGAAAATTGTGGTGAAAATTGTGGTGAAAACAGAGACCTTTGATCCACACGCTAGGCGGCTGCAAGGCGAATCACAAGGCGCGGTGTAAACGCTTGCCTGGGGTAGGTGAAGCCAGGTCGTCGCGACACTGGATCAGCGAATGGTGCGGCGGGAGCTCGTGACTGGCGTGTCGCTGATATCGCTGGGGGGAAGCAGTCGAGGGTAGGGACGACTGGGAAAGGTAAAGCCCGAAATAGAGATGATCTTGTCTCGTGTCAGCGACAGTGTATTGGTCGGTAGCGGGGCGGCCAGATCAAAGTCGTGTCCGCCGGTAATGACGATACGACGCCTTTTGTCTCGATATCCCGAGCGTACCGGAATCACACCAATGCCTCGGGAAATCACGCTTTCTTCATCTGGCTCCGGTAGCAGGGTAGGTAGCCCGATGTAGACTTTATCGTTCTCGAGACTAATTAGAGCGTAGGTGACCTGTCGATACGTTAGCCGTTTCAGTATCGCGGCCAGTGCCGCCCTGTCCTCCGGGTCATGTCGCTTGATCTTTCCGCAGCGTAGATGGGACAAGACGTCTCGTCTGGCACGGTAGATCGCGGCATTGTGGGCGAAGTCAATCTTGGCCTGTGTCTTGATGGTGATGAGCTGGTGTTCGATGGGGGCCTTATCTTCGAGCAGCAGCTCCACTTGTCGCTTTCTGGCCCGACGAAGCCTCTGGGCACCTAGCCAGTTGACCCGTTGGCAGGTGAAAGCGGTCAGCCAGGTCAGCACGATGGAGCAGAAGGACAGGGACGCCAACTGCAACGATGCCAGGGTGGACGGATCGAGCTGACTACCCGGGTACAGGCCCGACCCCATCAGGTTTGCCAGGTACAGAAACAGGTGGGTGTCAGGTAGAAGGGTAATGCCTGTCCAGTGCTCGATGGACGTGCCAATGGCAGGAAGCAGATAGCCAAAAAGTGCCGCAACGAAGGCAACGATCAGAATGCCGAACTTGGCAGCCCGGATGTACAACAGCCAGCCATGATAGAGGCTGATGCGAATCTGCTCTCTGGGGCTTTCGGTGATGTAGATGTAGCCGCAGACCAATACGGGAAAGATCAGCAGGCCGATCATGGTCAGCGACTGGCGCTAGAGAATATCGTGATCAAGCCGCTGCCGCTCCAGTTCAGCGGCGTCCTTGCTGGCGTACTTGCGGACCACGATGGTACCCGATGGCGTCACCTCGACGTCATCCCAGCCGACCGTTTCCGCAGCCTCGATGGAGGTCGTCAGCTGCTGTTGAATCTGTTCCAGTACGAGCTGCCCTTCGCTACTCATGGCAATGCCTCTTTCTTCGCGTACCTTGGATAAAGGCTTCGCGTACCTTGGATAGTAGCATGTCCGCGGCGCCGCATAGCGAGCAAAACACCGCGAGCAGGGCGCCGAGGACAGGATTCAGAAAGCGGGCATCAGCGATCAGCGGTTCCTGATGGCGCCGCCGATCGCTCAGGTGTTCGTTAGCCCTTGGCGACCATCGCCACCCCCGCCTTGGAGCGATTCGGGCGGCCGATGGTGCGGGTGATCCAGTCACCGACGGCGGCAATGCGAGCGAGATCGACCCCGCAGTCGATGCCGAGTCCTTCCAGCAGATACACCACGTCTTCGGTGGCGACGTTGCCGCTGGCGCCCTTGGCGTAGGGACAGCCTCCAAGGCCGGCCACCGAGCTGTCGATGACCTGGACACCGTCTTCGAGCACCGCCACCAGGTTGGCCAGGGCCTGGCCATAGGTATCATGGAAATGGGCCGCAAGTCGGGTGACCGGCACATCCCGGGCGACGGCTTCGAGCATGCGCCGGGCTTTCAGCGGCGTGCCGGTGCCGATGGTATCGCCCAGCGATACCTCGTAGCAGCCCATCTCATCCAGCGCTCGTGCCACCTTGGCCACCTGCCCAGGCGCGATGTCACCCTCATAGGGACAGCCCAGGACACAGGACACATACCCCCGTACCTGGATGCCCTCGGCCTTGGCACGTTCGACCACCGGGGCAAAGCGCTCGAGTGATTCGGCGATGGAGCAGTTGATGTTCTTCTGCGAGAACGATTCAGAGGCCGCGCCAAACACCGCGACTTCCTGCACGCCACATTCGATGGCGGCCTCCAGCCCCTTGAGGTTTGGCGTCAACGCCGAATAGCGCCGTCCGGGCTGTGCTGCTCCCTCCTGCATCAGGGCCCGCATGACCTCGCGATGATCGGCCATCTGCGGCACCCACTTGGGGGAGACGAAGCTGGCCGCCTCGATATGGCAGTGTCCGGCCTTGGCCAGACGCTCGATCAGTTCGAGCTTGGTTGCCGTGGTGATCGGGTCCGGCTCGTTCTGCAGGCCGTCCCGCGGGCCCACCTCGACAATCCGCACACTGTCGGGAAAGGCCATCAGAGAGCCTCCTTGTCATGCACGCTGTCGGCGGACTGGGCAGTGAAGTCGAGCAGCACATCGCCCTGGCCGACGGTGTCGCCAGCGGCGTAGCGAAAGGCCTCGACCGAACCGTCGGCAGGCGCGGTCAGCGTGTGCTCCATCTTCATGGCTTCCATGACCATCAGCGCGTCGCCCTTGCTGACCGCGGCGCCAGGCGCCACCAGCAGTGCCACGACGGTGCCATGCATCGGCGCGGTGAGCGTCGATTCCACCTCGTGCTGGCCATGATCGATGGCATCAATGCGACGCCAGCAGAGGCGCACTTCACCCTCAGGGCTGGACAGCACAATGGTATTACGCTGCTGGCCTTGCCCCAGCAGGCGAGCCTGCAGCCGGCGGCGATGACCGTCCAGAGTGATCGCCACCGCGTCGCCGGGCAGCTCAGTCAGGCTGGCAGATACCTCGGCACGAGATTCCCCGGGACCCCGGATGCTGAGCTGCCATGCCTGATCGCTGGCGGCGTGTCGTCCCTCCACCACGCACAGGCTGGATGGCTCGGCCTCAGCGGCCTCCCGTGGATCGCACAGCGCGATGCGGATTTGACGGGGGCCATTGACGCGAAAGCCATCGTGGCGATCCCAGGGAGAGTCACTTTCCGACTCCCGGGACAATTGGTGCAGTGCCACCAGGGCCGCGCTGGCCAGGCTCTGCTGGTCCAGCCCGCGGCTGGCAAACAGGCTTTCCTCATGGCGCTCGATAAAGCGGGTGTCGAGATGGGCGGCCTGAAAGTCCGGGTGGTTCGTCAGCCGCTGCAGGAAGCCTCGGTTGGTGATCACTCCCTGCACGTCCAGGGCGGCCAGCGCGCGATTGAGGCTGGCCAGGGCAGAGGCACGATCCGGGCCGTGGGTGATCAGCTTGGCCAGCATCGGATCATAGTGCATCGATACCGTGTCGCCAGTGGCCACCCCGCTATCCAGGCGCACCTGAGCGGAGCTCAGGTCGGCCCCGACCAGATCCAGCGCGAAGCGATCGAGCACGCCGGTGGCAGGCAGAAAGTCCTGGTCGGCATCCTCGGCGTACAGGCGCGCCTCAAAGCTATGGCCATCGATGGACAGCTGGTCCTGGCGCAACGGCAGCGGCTCATTCATCGCCACCCGCAGCTGCCATTCCACCAGGTCCTGGCCAGTGATCATCTCGGTCACCGGGTGCTCGACCTGCAGCCGCGTGTTCATTTCCATGAAATAGAAGGCGCCGTCCTGCTGTTGCGAAGCGCCGGGCGTCGCGTCGAGCAGGAATTCCACGGTGCCCGCGCCGACGTAACCGATCTCCTGGGCGGCGCGAACCGCGGCATCGCCCATGGCACGTCGTAGCGTCGCCGTCATGCCGGGAGCGGGCGCTTCCTCCAGTACCTTCTGGTGACGGCGCTGGACACTGCAGTCTCGTTCGAACAGGTACACCCCATTGCCGTGGCGGTCGCAGAACACCTGCACCTCAACGTGGCGGGGTTGGGTCAGGTACTTCTCGATCAGCATGCGATCGTCATTGAAAGCGGCTCTGGATTCCCGGCGGCAGCCTTCCAGCGCCGCCTGAAATTCGCTGCCGCTTTCGACCACGCGCATACCCTTGCCGCCGCCGCCAGCGCTGGCCTTGAGCAGCACGGGGTAGCCGATGGCGTCCGCCTCGCGCTTGAGCAGAGCGTCGTCCTGGTCATCGCCGTGGTAGCCAGGCACCAACGGTACGCCGGCATCCATCATGCGTGCCTTGGCGGCGGACTTGTCGCCCATCGCCTTGATGCTGGCCGCGGGAGGACCGACGAAGACAATGCCGGCGTCCTCGCAGGCCCGCACAAAGGCCTCGTTTTCCGACAGGAAACCATAGCCCGGATGAATGGCGTCGGCGCCGCTGCGGCGAGCAGCGTCGATCACCTTGGCGATATCCAGGTAGCTTTCCCGGGCGGCCGCCGGGCCGATATGGATGGCTTCGTCGGCTTCGCGCACGTGGCGGGCGTCGGCGTCCGCATCTGAATAGACGGCGATGGTCTTCAGGCCCATGGCGCGTGCGGTACGCATCACGCGGCAGGCGATCTCACCGCGATTGGCCACCAGCAGGGTGTCGAAGCGCAGCTGGTCAGCAGTGGGGGTCGAGCTCATGAGGCGCTCCCGCTATGGTTGGAGGTGCCCGCCCAGGCAGGGCGGCGCTTGTCGAGGAAGCTGGAAAGCCCTTCCTGGCCTTCGTCGCTGACGCGCAGGCGGCTGATGACCAGGCAGGTGCGCTCCCGTGTGGCCTGTTCGTCCGGCGCTCGAGCGACCTCAGCGAGCAAGGCCTTGGTCGCTCGACTGGCCTGGGGAGAGGTGGCCAGCAGGGTCTCGAGCATGCTCTCCACCGCGTGGTCCAGGGCCTCGGGTTCAACGACCGTGTGCACCAGACCCAGTGCCTGAGCTGTCGTGGCGTCCATCACCTCTGCGCTGAGCGCATAGCGGCGCATCTGGCGGCTGCCGATGGCGCGCAGCACGTAAGGGCTGATGACAGCTGGCGACAGGCCAATCTTGACCTCGGACAGGCAGAACTTGGCGCGCTGGGACGCCAGCACGATATCGCAGCAGGCGGCGAGGCCCACGGCTCCGCCAAAGGCGGCACCTTGTACCCGGCACAGGGTGACGCAGGGCAGGGTGTCCAGTCCGTGCATCAGGCGCGACAGCTCGCGGGAATCGGCCAGGTTGTCGTCGACGCTGTAGTCGACCATGCGCTTCATCCAGTTGAGGTCGGCACCGGCGGAGAAGCTCTTGCCCTCCGAGCCGAGCACCATGACCCGGACCTCGCCGCGCTCTGCGGCGGCGCGAACTCGGTCCAGGTGGCGATTGAGCTCGCCGATCAAGGCATCATCGAAGGCGTTATGGACCTCCGGACGCGTCAGCGTCAGCCAGGCCACCCCCCTGGCATCAATGTCTAGTGTCGATGTCTGAGACATGTCTGCATCCTCGGTTACATGCGGAAGACGCCGAAGCGCGTCTCTTCGATCTCGGCATTCATCGCGGCGGCCAGTGACAGCCCAAGCACGTCGCGGGTCTGGGCAGGGTCGATGACGCCGTCATCCCAAAGCCGCGCGCTGGCGTAGTAGGGGTGGCCCTGGTGCTCGTACTGCTCTCGGGTCGGCTGCTTGAAGGCCTCTTCCTGCTCTGCTGTCCAGGACTCCCCGGCGCGTTCCAGCTGCTCGCGCTTGACCTGGGACAGCACCCCGGCCGCCTGCTCGCCCCCCATCACCGAGATTCTGGCGTTGGGCCACATGAACAGCAGGTTGGGCTCGAAGGCGCGGCCGCACATGCCGTAGTTGCCGGCACCGAAGCTGCCGCCGATCAGCACCGTGAACTTGGGCACGCGGGCACAGGCCACCGCAGTGACCAGCTTGGCGCCGTGCTTGGCAATGCCTTCATGCTCGTACTTCGAACCGACCATAAAGCCGGTAATGTTCTGCAGGAACACCAGGGGAATGCCGCGCTGGGCGCACAGCTCGATAAAGTGGGCGCCCTTGACCGCGCTTTCAGAGAACAGCACGCCGTTGTTGGCCACGATGCCAACGGGGTGGCCGTGGATATGGGCGAAGCCGGTGACCAGCGTATCGCCGTAGTAGCGCTTGAACTCGTCGAAGTCGGAACCGTCGACAATGCGGGCGATGACCTCACGTACGTCGAACGGCTTCTTCAGGTCGGTGCCGACGATACCGTACAGCTCGGCCGGATCGAGAGCGGGAGGACGCGGTGGCTGCATCGCCAGTCGGCCACGCTTCTGCCAGTTCAGTCGGGCGACACAGCGCCGGGCGAGCTGCAGGGCATGGGCATCATTGTCGGCGTAGTGGTCGGCAACGCCGCTGATCTTGGCGTGGACATCGGCGCCGCCAAGATCCTCGGCGCTGATGGTTTCACCGGTGGCAGCCTTGACCAGGGGCGGACCGCCAAGAAAGATGGTGCCCTGTTCGCGCACGATGATGGACTCGTCCGCCATGGCGGGCACGTAGGCTCCCCCGGCGGTGCAGGAGCCCATGACCACGGCGATCTGGGGAATACCCTCGGCCGATAGGGTGGCCTGGTTATAGAAGATGCGGCCGAAGTGGTCTCTGTCGGGGAACACCTCGTCCTGGCGTGGCAGAAAGGCACCGCCGGAATCGACCAGGTAAACGCAGGGCAAGCGATGCTTGCGGGCGACTTCCTGGGCACGCAGATGCTTCTTCACCGTCAGCGGGAAGTAGGTGCCGCCCTTCACGGTGGCATCGTTGGCTACGATCACACACTCGACGCCGCTGATACGACCGATCCCGGTAACCAGGCCTGCCGCCGGCACATCGCTGTCGTACACGCCGTGGGCGGCCAGGGCCGACAGCTCCAGAAAGGGCGACCCCTCGTCGATCAAGTGATCGATGCGGTCGCGTACAAACAGCTTGCCGCGGGATTCGTGGCGACTGCGTGCCTTGTCACCGCCGCCGCGACGAATGGCGTCGGTCAGTTCGTTCAGCTTGCCGACCTCGGCACGCATGGCCGCATCCCGAGCCACAAAGTCTTCGGAACGCGGATTGATTGCGGTATCCAACATGGCCATCTGGTGGCTCCGTAGGCAAAAGAGGGGCGACGTACGCCAGCATTCACAAGGCGCTGAACGCGCTCTGCTCCGGGGTCAACGTCGGGTTCAGGCGGACTCGTTGAACAGCTCGCGGCCGATCAGCATGCGCCGAATCTCACTGGTGCCCGCGCCGATCTCGTACAGCTTGGCGTCGCGCAGCAGGCGACCCGTCGGGTACTCGTTGATGTAGCCATTGCCGCCCAGCAGCTGAATGGCATCCAGTGCCACCTGGGTAGCCTTCTCGGCGCAGTAGAGAATGACCCCGGCGGCGTCCTTGCGTGACGTCTGACCGCGATCGCAGGCCGCGGCCACCGCATACAGGTAGGCGCGGCAGGCGTTCAGGGTGGTGTACATGTCGGCAATCTTGCCCTGCACCAGCTGGAATTCGCCGATGGACTGGTTGAACTGCTTGCGTTCGTGGATGTAGGGCACGACCACATCCATGGCGGCCTGCATGATGCCGATAGGGCCCGCCGCCAGCACGGTGCGCTCGTAGTCGAGGCCGCTCATCAGCACGCGCACGCCCTTGCCGACTTCGCCCAGCACGTTCTCCGCGGGGACCGCGCAGTCCTCGAACACCAGTTCACAGGTGTTGGAACCCCGCATCCCCAGCTTGTCGAGCTTCTGGGCGGTCGAGAAACCGTCGAATCCTTTCTCGATGATGAAGGCGGTGATGCCCTTGGACCCGGCGTCCGGGTCGGTCTTGGCATAGACCACCAGCACATCGGCGTCAGGGCCATTGGTGATCCACATCTTGTTGCCGTTAAGGATGTAGCGATCGCCTTCCTTGCGCGCGCGCAGCGACATGGACACCACATCGGACCCGGCTCCCGGCTCGGACATGGCCAGTGCGCCCACATGCTCGCCGGATATCAGCTTGGGCAGGTACTTGGCCTTCTGTTCGGCGTTGGCGTTGATCTTCAGCTGATTGACGCACAGGTTGGAATGGGCGCCGTAGGACAGTCCGACGGATGCGCTGGCACGGGAGATTTCCTCCATGGCGATGCAGTGGGCCAGGTAGCCCATGCCGCTGCCGCCATCTTCGTCGGGAACGGTGATGCCCAGCAGGCCCATGTCACCGAACTTCTGCCACAGATCAGCGGGAAATTCGTTGCGCTCGTCGATCTCGGCGGCGCGAGGGGCGATCTCGTCGCGGGCAAAGGCATTCACCTGATCGCGAAGCATGACCAGGGTTTCATCGAGGCCAAAATCGAGCGGGGTATAGGGGCTGAACATGGCGGGCTCCAAAGCGTCTTGAATGGTCGTTGCGGTGGCGGTCAAGACCACGACCATCGGCGGTGATGTAGGGCTGAAAAAGCCGATCAGCGGCCGTCGAGGCAGCGGCTGGCGGAATGCTAAGAAGACTAGGCAAAGTTGACGTTAACGTAAAGTGCAGCTTCTGCCGCTTGCGACCAAAGTGGGGGGCGACATCGTCTGCAGGGGGGAATCGATGGACCTGGGGGGAGCCACGGGCAGAGCAGGCGTCGGCGCAATGACCAAGCTGCCCTCAGAGGACTCTTGGCTTTGGGCTAAGGCCTCTTGGCCTTGGGCTAATTGGGCTAAACCCCTGGCGAAGCCGGCCAGGTCGGCTGATGGTCAGCCGGCTCAACTGGCGTCAGTCCTCGTCCTGCCAGTAGTCCACGGTATCCTTGCGCAGGCCGGTGTGCTCGAAGCCGCGGCTGGCCTTGTCGCCCCCCGGGGCCGAGCCGGCGACGACCTGGAACTTGCCGGAGTCCGGATACTCCGTCACGTCCGGGGCATTCATGCTGCTGATGCATAGATAGGTGAGAGGCTCGTCGGAGTCGTTGATGATCTGATGGGCGCAGTCGGGGTCTGCGGCGGGTGCCGCGATCAACTCGCCTTCGACGATCGGATAGCGCTTGTTGCCCAGGCGCACGCTGCCTTTGCCCTTCAGCACCACAAACATCTCGTCGTTGTTGTGATGGAAATGAAAGGGCCAGGCGTGGCAGCCCGGCGCCAGGGTGACCCGGCGACAACCAAGATCGCGCATGCCCAGCACCGGCGTCAGGTTGATGATGCTGGCGTCGACCTTGTCGCCGTGCTGGTGGTGTTCTCGGGCAATCGGGCAATGGCAGAGAGAGAGGATGCGTGCGCGCATTGAGGGTCCTTGTGTGTGCAGCGGACGGACGAGCAGCCCGCAAGTGGGGTGTCGTCCGTCCTGCGTCGGTCCTCATTGCAGCCTAGACGCCGGAGCCATGCAGCGCTATCTCGACAGGGCTCGCGGCGCCGATCAGGAAAGGCTTACTGGGCGTCAGCGTTGGGGAAGAACAGCTGCTGACCCTTGACCTCGAAGTCACCAATCGCCTGCTGGCCTTGTTCGGACAGCAGCCAGTCATGCCACTGGTCAGCCAGGTCATGCTTCAGCTCCGGGTGGCGCTCCCGTGACAGCTTGAGGCTGCCGTACTGGTTGAACAGAACGTCATCGCCTTCGAACAACAGCTCAAGGTTCTGGCGGTTATCAAAGGCGACCCAGGTCGCGCGGTCGGACATGACGTAGGCATCCATACCCGCGGCAGTGTTGAGGGTCGCGCCCATGCCGCTCCCCAGCTCGCGATACCAGTCACCGCCAGGCTCAACGCCAGCGGCATCCCACAGGCGCAATTCAGCCCGATTGGTGCCGCTGTCGTCGCCGCGAGAGGTGAAGGGGGCTCCACTCTCTGCGATCAAGCTGAAGGCAGTGGCTGCACTGTCGGCATCGCGGATGCCGGCCGGATCGTCGGACGGTCCGATCAGTACAAAGTCGTTGTACATGACGTCATCGCGCTGACTGGCGTAGCCGTCCGCCACGAAGGCTTCCTCGCCGGCAGTGTCGTGTACCAGCAGGCTGTCAGCGTCACCGCGACGGGCGATTTCGAAGGCCTGGCCGGTGCCCACCGCGACCACATGCACGTCGATGCCGGTGCTGTCGGTGAAGGTCGGAATAATGGCGTCAAACAGTCCAGAGTTCTGGGTGGATGTGGTCGATGCGAGGGTGATGAAGGGGGCCTCGTCCTGGGCCAGTGCGCTGCTGGCACCGAGCATCAGCGCGCACGCCGCGGCAGCGCTGGTGGCCGCACGACGAACCTGCATGGGAGACAGCCTGCGCGACGATGAGGTGTGGCGATGTGACATGGTGCAGTTCCTTGCGTAGATCGCACGACGGGTGTCGTGCGGTGGATGAATGGGCCTGAGGCGTGGTCACCACCGTGGCCTCGATCTAGTCCAGTAGCTCTCCTGCGATAAAAGCGCTGGCTTCCTGGGTGACGGGTCGGCTGAAGAACAGGTTGGCCGGGCTTTGTTCGACCAGTCGGCCCCGGTGCAGCAGGATGACGTCGTCGGCCAGACGGCGCGCCTGGTGCATGTCGTGACTGGACATGACAATCCGCACGCCTTGCTGATGAAAGGTCTCGATGGCACTCTCCACCGCCCGAATGGCGGCGGGGTCAAGCGCCGAGGTCGGTTCGTCAAGGAACAGCACCTCGGGCTCCAGCAGCCAGGCCCGGGCCAGTGCCAGACGCTGCTGCTCTCCACCTGACAGCACTCGAGCCGGGCGTTTGGCCAGGCTTTCCAGACCAAAGCGCTCGAGAGCGGCGATGGCGCGCTGGCGCCGCTGTCGGCGTGGCACATGATTCACCGCCAACGCATACTCGAGATTGGCCAGGGCGCTACGTCTGAGCAGGACCGGACGCTGAAATACCATGGCCTGGCGGGGAGCCGAACCTTCCCATTGCAGCTGTCCCTGGGTGGGCGAGAGCAGGCCATGGGCAAGACGCATCAAGAGGCTCTTGCCCGCGCCATTGGGGCCCATGATCAGGGTGCGCCGATGACCGTCGAGAGTGAGTGACAGGGGGCCCAGCAGGCGCTGACCAGCGGTCGAGAAGCCGACCCGGTCGAGGGTGAGGCGAGGGGCCGAGGCTGGCGCCGACAGCGTCATCGTGGTCATCCCAGCTGCCTCCTGGTGGACTCGCCGATCAGGTGGGCGAGGGCGTTGATCAGCCCTACCAGGGCCAACAGCACGATGCCCAGACCCAGCGCCAGGGGCAGGTTGCCCTTGCTGGTCTCGAGCACGATGGCGGTGGTCATCACCCGGGTAACGCCGTCGATGTTGCCGCCGACGATCATCACGGCGCCCACCTCGGCGCTGGCTCGTCCAAAGCCCGCCAGCATGACCGTAATCAACGCGAGACGGGCGTCCCACAGCAGCGTCGGGATACGGCGTACTCGGGAAATCCCCATGGATGCCAGCTGCTCGGCGTATTCGCCATGCAGCTCCTCGACCTTCTGCCGGGTCAGCGAGGCCAGAATCGGCAGGACCAGAATGACCTGTGCCACCACCATGGCGGTGGGGGTAAACAGCAGGCCCAGGGAGCCAAGGGGCCCCGCCCGGGATAGCAGCAGATAGACGCTGAGGCCCGCCACCACCGGTGGCAGGCCCATCAGCGCGTTAAGGGCGATGATCAGCGGTGCTCGACCGGGGAAACGGTACAGTGCCAGCGCCGCGCCAAGGGGCAATGCCAGCGCGGCAGCGATGGCGACTGCCGTTAGCGAGATGCGCAGGGACAGGCTGACGATGGTCAGCAGGTCGGGATCCAGTCCAACAATCAGGTCCAGGGCGGTGGCAAAGGCGGAGTCGGTCATCACGGCTCGTGTCAGGTAGGGTCAGAACGGCGCCGCGGTCGCGGGATGCCCTTGATATACCAGCATAATGTGATGAAACGTCGGCATGCGCATCCGGGCACTGAAATTTATGCAGCCTGAAACATCTTCGTGCATAGTTACTGGCTACATCTTTCGGCTAGTAGCTCGTTCTGAACCAGTGAACCAGCGCTTCGAGACAGACGACCAGCCCCGTAGAGCAAAAGGGAGGCAGGACCATGGATGACGCAGCGTTCCCGACCTATCTGACCACCTCGGAAGTGGCAGACTATCTGCGGCTGAAGCCGCGCAAGGTGTATGACCTGGTGCGCCAGGGACAGATCCCTTGCAGCCGGGCCACCGGCAAGCTGCTGTTTCCGCGGCAGGCGGTGGATCTGTGGGTCATGAATCACCTGGAGGGGGATCAGGCGGCCAGCGTGGGACCTCAGGAAGTCCTCGGTGGCAGTCAGGATCCGCTGCTCGACTGGGCCATGCGCGAGAGCGGCTGTGGTCTGGCCAGCCTGTGCCAGGGCAGTGGTGACGGTATCCAGCGACTGCTGGCCGGCAAGGCGAGCGTGGTCGGTGCGCACCTGCTGGATGCCGATGGCGGCTATAACGATCCTGCGCAGCTGGGACTGGGAGGCATGCGTGATCTGGTCGTTGTCCACTGGGCACGTCGACAGCAGGGGTTGATGCTGGCGGCGGACAATCCGCTGGGTATCTCGGGTCTTGGTGACCTGACCCGGGGCGACGTCCGTGTGGCACGTCGACCGCAGGGCGCAGGGGCCCATCGCCTGCTGCAAGGACTGCTGGATCGGCAGGGCATCTCGATGGACGCCCTTGGCCTGCTGGAGCAACCCGCCATGAGCGAGGATGATCTTGCCCTGTCGATTGCCCAGGGCAGGGCAGACGCGGGCCTTGGTGTCGAAGCGGCCGCGCGACGTCAGGGACTCGCCTTCCTGCCGCTGCAGCAGGAGTCCTTTGATCTGCTGCTGCGCCGCAGGAGTTACTTCGAGCCGCCGCTGCAACGACTGCTTGCGTTCGCACGGCAACCCCGCCTGCGTGAGCAGGCCGAACAGTTCGGCGGTTACGACGTCTCTGACCTGGGAGCCGTTCGCTTCAACGCCTGATAGCGGTGTGACGCCGTCCCGCGAGTGCAGGGCAGGCTAAAGCGTGGCTCAAGGCTGTCGGTCCGTTGTGCGATGAATGATCTGTGGTACCAGTCGCTCCGAGAACCCCGCGGCAAAGGACCAGAAGATCAGTTTGGCGACGTCCTCTCCCTGGGCGGGATAGGTTCGCGAGAGAAAGTGAAGAATGTCATCCGTAGTAGGCGGTTCGGGGAAGGCGGCGATGTGATAGCTGGGGAACAGGTGCCCTTCGATCAGGCCGGCCAGGGTAAGCGCGTAGAACACCAGCGCAAAGGTGCCTCCGTAGATGGGCACCACCAGCACGGTCGCCCAGGACTGGGTGAGCAGTCGCAGTTCGGTCGACGAGATGTGCTTCAAGCGTTGCTGAATACTGACGAAGCCTCCGATGATGCCGCATTCGAACACCAGCCACGAGATCATCAGGCGCTGCTGAAACCACAGCGTTGCCGCGAACAGGGCCGCCGTGGCCAGCAGACTGATAATGATGAACACCAGCAGTCGCCTCGACACCACCAGCAGCATCTTGGTGCGATTGTCGTACACGTGCCGAACCCCGCAATGTGGCATCGCCGTACCAGCGTCTCTACCTCACTATAGACCCAGGACAGACCCAGGACAGACGCAGAACAGACGCTGGCTACGGCGGCAGGGCGTGTAGGCTGAACCGCTTCCCATTCGGCGCAGGATCGTCGTCTTTACTCCTCGCGCATGGCTCTTGCCAGCATGTCGGTGACCGGTTTGGCCACGTAGCTGGCAAAGCTGCGCTCGCTGGTGCGGATCATCACCTCCGCTGGCATGCCGGCCATCAGGCGCATGTTGTCGGTCATGTTGGCCTCGCCCTGTTGCGTGACCTGGATGCGCACCTTGTAGTAGCGCTCTCGGGTGGCTTCGTCCTCGAAACTGTTGGCGCTGACGTGGACGACTTCGCCATCGATGACGTTGGACAGACGCTGGTTGAAGGCGCTGAAGCGAATCTCCGCCGGCTGTCCCAGGTACAGATGATCCACGTCGTGGTTGGCTACCCTGGCCTCGACGATAAAGCCATCGCCCATTGGCACCAGATCCATCAGCGGATCGCCTCCGCGGATGACCGCCCCCAGGGTATGGACCTTCAGTCCCACCACGGTGCCGGCCACCGGCGCGGTAATGGCCGTGCGTCTCAGGGTATCGGTAAGGGCTACCAGGCGCTCCTCCGCATCGGCCACTTCCGACTGCACCTGACGCAGGGCCTCGCCGACCTGTTGCTGGAATTCCTGCAGGCGAATCTGCTTGTTCAGCACGTTCTCGCTGATCTGCGCGCGCAGTCGGGCTACCTCGGCCAGATGACGCGCATTGTCGCTCTGGTACTCGAGGCTCTCCCTCTCCATTTCGCGCATCCGCTGGCTGCTGATCAGTCCATCCCGGAACAGCTTGCGGTGATTGGCCACCTCACCATTGAGCGAGTCGATCCTTCGCTGAGTGATCTGGCGGGTGGCCTCGAGCCCGGTGATCTGCTCGTCCAGCTGCAGAATCTGCTGATCAAGTGCCGCCAGGGTGCCGTCCAGAGACTCTCGACGGACCTCGAACAGGCGCTGCTGCACCCCCAGCACCGCCTGGACGCGGCCATTGTCGGACTGACGCAGAGCGTCGGGAAACGCCAGCTGGTCCGCTCCTGCCTGCTCGGCCAGCAGCCGTACCTCGCTGGCCCTGGCGATCAGATAGTCCGCCTCGACGATACGGCTCTGGGCCCTGGCTTGGGTGTCATCCAGCGTGATCAGCACGTCGCCGGCATCGACCTGACTGCCGTCTTCCACATGGATACGCTCGACGATACCGCCCTCCAGGTGTTGCACCGTCTTGGTGAAGCTTTCCACCGAGACGGAGCCGGGGGCAACGACGGAAACCGCCAGACTGGCCATCACCGACCAGCTGCCGAAGCCGCCCAGCGCCACCAGCAGGATGAGCAGCCCAAGGCGGCGGTAACGTTGATCTTGCAACGGCAATTCTTGTTGAGGGGCACCTGCGGGATTCATGATCAGGTCTCCTTGCTGTCGGGACGGACAGTGGACGCCGTGGATACCGGCGACGCCGATTCAGCGGGGACGGCCGCGCTTCTGCCACGTGCGCTGGGGCGCAGGGTGGTGACGGGGGAGGCCCGTCTTGCCCCCGCTGCCACGGCGGAGACCGGCTCTCGGCGCCCCGGTGGCGTGAGCGATGCCACGCGTCCCTCCTTGAGCACGAGAATGCGGTCCACATTGGCCAGCAGGCGCTGTCGATGGGTGATGATCAGTGCAGTGGTGCCCTGCTGGCGCAAT
Organism: Halomonas sp. DP5Y7-2; assembly: GCF_019802025.1. Classification (NCBI taxonomy): domain Bacteria; kingdom Pseudomonadati; phylum Pseudomonadota; class Gammaproteobacteria; order Oceanospirillales; family Halomonadaceae; genus Halomonas; species Halomonas sp. DP5Y7-2. Next base: position 324,322 of record NZ_JAHVHY010000006.1, read on the forward strand.
TCGATCAGGCATTGGGCCAGGGCCGCTTCGCCGGCATCGTCCAGGTTGGCATCGGGTTCATCCAGCACGATCAGGGCAGGGTTGCCGTACAGCGCTCGGGCCAGGCCGATACGCTGGCGCTGACCAGCGGACAGCGCGCTGCCACCGTGATCCAGCCAGGTGTCATAGCCGTCCGGAAGCTTGAGCACCAGTTCGTGCACACCGGCGCGGCGGGCGGCCCGCACCACCTGTTCCGGGTCCACGTCCTGAAAGCGCGCAATGTTCTCGGCGACGCTGCCATCAAACAGCTCGATGTCCTGGGGCAGGTAGCCCAGATGCGGCCCCAGCGTCGTGCGTTCCCATTTATTGATGTCGGCGCCGTCCAGGCGCACGCACCCAAGCTGGGTGGGCCACAACCCGAGCACCACCCGAGCCAGCGTGGACTTGCCTGCCGCGCTGGGCCCCACCACCGCAATGTGTTCGCCCTTGGCCATGCGCAGGTCGATATTGGTGATGGTGGGCAGCTTGACGCCGGGAGGCGCTGCGCTGACGTCGTCCAGCGTCAGCTGTCCTCGCGGGCTTGGCAGCGGCATCGCCGGCGGATCGGCAGGAACCTCGTCCAGCAGGGCTTCCAGCCGCCCCTTGGCGGTCCGCGCGCCAGAGAATCCCTTCCAGCCATTGATCATCTGGTCGATAGGGGCCAGCGCCCGGCCCATGAGAATGGAGCCGGCGATCATCATGCCCGGGGTCAACTCACCGCGCAGAACCAGAAAGGCACCGACTCCAAGAATCAAGGACTGAAACATCAGCCGCAGCACCTTGGAGGTGTTGGTCAGCAGGCCTGAGCGGTCGCTGGCCATGGACTGCAGCACCAGGTATTCGCGATGACGTGCTGCCCAACGCCCCTGGATGCCTGGCAGCATGCCCATGGCATGCAGCACCTCGGCATTGCGCAGATTGCTGTTGGCCAGATCCTGTGACTGCACGTGGCGACCGTTGGCCTCTGTCAGCAGCGGTTTGGTCAGTCGTTCATTGATCACGGCAATGGTCGCGAGGATGATCCCGGCCACCAGAGCGAACACCCCAAACCAGGGATGGAAGAGGGCCAGCACGCCGATGTAGATCGGCACCCAGGGAGCGTCAAAGAAGGCAAACAACCCGTTGCCCGACAGGAACTGGCGCAGGCTGGTCAGGTCGTTGAGCGGCTGGGCGGAGGGTTTGCCGGGGCTCGCCAGGCTGCGCTTGAACATGGCTGCGTAGAGGCGTGGGCTGATCAAGGTGTCCAGTCGGTTACCCACCCTGACCAGGATTCTCGAGCGCATCAGCTCAAGTCCCCCCATCACCACAAAGAGAAATACCACCACCAGTGTCAACATCCACAGAGTTTCCTGGCTGCGGGTGGTCAGCACGCGGTCGTAGACCTGCAGCATATATAGCGGCGGTACCAGCATCAGCAGGTTGATAAACATGCTGAACAGCGCCACATAGCCGAAGCTTCTTCGACAGAAGGCGAGGACCTTACGCAGGTCATTCTTCTCTGCAGCCATGATGGTTCCCCCTGACATCACCCCTCTTGCGGGGATGGTGTTGTTGTCGTTATCCGTGGTTTTCTTGTTGTAGTGATGTGTGGCGCATCTTCGATCTATTGATGTTCTCTTGAGTGTTCTCCTGAAGACCCTCGGAAGTGTTCCGAGATATTGGTCCGTCCAGGTGATGTGATGATGGTGAAAAAGAGCCATGAAACGGAAATGGGTCTCGATGGGATAGTAGCGAAAATATGGACAACCACAATAGCGGTGACAGCAATGAAGCCAATGTTTTCTTCGGCTTTTGCAGAGAGGAAAGAATGCGATGGTATCCCTGAATAAAGGGTGTTGGAGAAAAGTGGAGGTTAGTCTGCTTTTTTACACTTTAAGTCTCATCGTTGGGTTGGTTACTGCTGGTGCTGTCAGTGCTATTTAACTGAATTTTTTAAAATATGAAGTCTAGTGTTTTCAGTTTAGATAACTAAAAAAGTCAATTTTTACAATGGCTTGAGCGTTGCATATCTTCCTTTATTGAAGGCTAAGTGGCGTTAGCGTTAGCGCTGTCAAAAAAATCTTGCTGTATGTCGATGGGGTTATAGAATCAGTGAAGGTGGGCTACATCTTATGAGTTTTGCTGTTTCGAGCATGGTGGCTAGTGGAGCATGCTGGCTAGTGGAGCATAGTGGCTAGTGGAGCATGGCTACTGGAACAGAGTGGCGAGTGACAGCTTTTCTCCATGGGGTGGGTTACAAGGGTGTGGTCGGCAAGGGTGAGACCGGAAGAGTACCAGAAAGAGGAAAGGATGTTCTCGCGAATCGCGGAAACATTCGTTACTTCAGTTATGCAAGGGTAGTCGTAAATAAGACCAAGCTTTGGCAGTGGATGCCGACAATAAAATGTGGTTCGTCAAGGACTGATCATCCGATATCATCGTCAGGGGACAGCTCATGTTTTCCATGTCATTTGTTGGTCGCGGTCGCAAGTCCTTTCAAAAACGCCTGGAAGACAAGGCGCATTTCCTAAATAAAGATTTCGAGTTGCATGACGTAGTGGTGGCGCCCCATCCCGGGCGCTGGCAAGAGGCTGTCGCCGCCGTGCGCATGACATGGGAAGACGCGTCAGGAGCGAGAAGCGTCTTCGAGAAATTCGAAAGACCCTTTGTGTTCGAGCAATTGCCGACGCCCCCCATTGGCAAGCTGGGAATGATGATCGAGGCGCTCGACGCCAGAGGAGCGCTGCTCCCCGGTGTTGCCGCCCTGCGTGAAGTGCTGGTGCAGGACGCCGAGGCCGATACCGATGATGGAGCAGAGCAGCAAGGCTCCACGGATTCTGTGGCAAGCCACCCTGAGCCAATCGACCCAGCCGTGGGCGACGACCCGGGATCGTCAGCGCAGGATGTCGACGGCCCGCAGGCGGGCGCCAGCGATGGTGACGGGGGAAGCGACGACGCTGACATGGACAGCGCGTCAGGGGTGGCGGGCTCTGCCGCAGCGTCCTCAGGGCCTGCTTCAGGTGCCTCTCAAGACGCTTCTCAAGACAGCCTTCCAGACAGCTCGTCAGCCCCCTCGTCAGACACCCTGCCTGCAGCGGCTGCGGCCTCGGCAATAGTGGCCCTGGCGGCCCCCGTGGGCTTCTCGCTGCGCATCCAGGCCGAAGACGATGACGCCAGCGACGGCGCATCGGCCAGTATCACCGGAGATACCGGCATCGCGGTGGTGGATGATCCAGCCAACCCGGACGCGGCGGACGCCGAGGGCAATGCCTACGTGGACTATGGCAATGGGGTGGCCGGCGGCGAGAGCCTGACCTTTACCTTCGACGTGCCCGAGGCCGGTGAATACGACCTGGTGCTGCGCTACGCCATGGGCGCCGGCAATCGCCCGCTGCGCCTGGACGTCAACGGTGAGCTGTTCGACCGCATGTTCGACCTGACCTCCACCGGCGACGATTTCACCAACTTCGAGCTGACCCAGCCGGTACGACTGACCCTGGAGCAGGGCACCAATACGATTACCTTGACCTCCAACGGCGCCAGCGGACCGAACATCGACTATCTCGAGATCACCGCCCCGGACCCTGACCGTTACGTGGTTCAGGGCGAAGATATGCTGTTGTCGCCCGCCGAGGACGTGAAAGAAAGTGACACCAACCGGGTGGCCACCCTCGACACCATCGCTGACTTCACCACCGGCAACGAGACCTTCCGGGTCGGTGCCGAAGGAGCAGCCTATCTGGATTGGGCCTCTGGCAATGCCAACGCCACTGCCGACGTTACCCTGGACATCGCCACCGCTGGCACCTACGCCATCAGCATCACCTACGCGACGTCCACCCCCCGCCCACTGGACCTGATGCTGGTCGACGGCGGTAACACCACCACCCTGGCCACCTTTGACTTTGCGCCGACCCTGGAGCCGGTCTATTACCCGGACGATACCGAAGCCGATATCGCCGCGGCCAACCGCCCAAGCCCGAGCGGCGGCAACCTGCAGAGCCAGTGGGAAGGCTGGACGGTCGAGACGGTGGAGGTCGAGCTGGCCGCCGGCAGCAACACCCTGCGCCTGGGCGGCTATACCAATGGCCCCAATATCGACAAGATGGAGCTGGTGCTGGTCAGCGCCGCGGTCACCGGGCCCGACATTGCGCCCCAGGTGGTCCAGGCGGAAGACGCCGAGCTTGGCGCCGGCAACGATGCGGGCACCCTGGTGCGTGATCCGGCCAACCCCGAGGACGGGACCGGCTTCCAGGGCCTGCGTCCCGACTACTCCGGGACCGGCTATGTGGACTTCGGCAGCGTGCCCGGCGACAGTCTGACCTTTACCGTGAACGTGGCCGAGGCGGGTCAGTACGACCTCAACTTCCGCTACGCCAGCAACGGCGACCGGCCCATGGACATGGCGGTCAACGGCGGTATCGCCAGCGCCCTGGCCTTCGTCACTACCGACCCCAATGCCACCAACGAAGCGCCGGAAGGCTTTGACGTGTGGTCCTATCAGACCCAGACGGTGGCATTGCAGGCGGGCGACAACACCATCACCCTGGCGATTCCCAGCGGCGCCGGCAGCGGCCCCAATATCGACCGGCTGGAGCTGACCACGGCGGGCTCCGGACCAGTGGGCGATGTGGAAGGGGACGAGGGCGATGACCTGGCCTTTACCACGCCTGACAGTGTGGTCAACGCCGCAACCGTCGGCGCTGTGCCCTTTACCGTCGCGGGGCTTGATGACGATATCGTCTACGTGGGCTTGAGCTTTGATGACGGCGTGAATGTAGAGGAGGTCACCCCGGACGCCAGCGGTGCCTTCAGCCTGGACCTTTCCGGTCAGGCCGACGGTCCACTGTCGGCCACCCTGATTGTCATGGACCCCTATGGCAACCGTGGGACTCGCGAGCTGGCCCTGACCCTGGATACCACCGCCGACGAAGGCGGCGATCTGACGCTGGCCGGCCCGGCAGACCCGGTGGCCCAGGCGGATAGTGCCGCCGTGACCTTTACCCTGGCTGGGCTGGATGCTGACGCCGACAGCGTCGAGGTCAGCCTGGATGGCGGCGCCACGCGCATCCCGGTCGGGGTCGATGGCGACAGCCTGCAGCTTGACCTGTCCGGTCTGGGCGGCGGCAGTCATCCCATTGTGCTGTACGTGACCGACGTGGCCGGCAACGAAGCCACTACCTCGACCCAGGTGACCCTGGAAGACGACAGCGATGCTCCGCTGACGCTGGACTTTGCCGCGGGGCCGATCACGTCCTACGGCGGCAATCAGGACAACCCCAGCCAAGGCACTGGCGCAGCGTCGGAAGATGCAGGGGCGACCCTGGCCTTGACCGACAACGTCTGGAAGCGGGTGGCCCTGGGTGAAAATTACCAGATTACCGCGGATACACGGCTGACCCTGGAACTGGATGCCTCGAGCTCCCCGGTATCGGAGATCATCGCCGTCGGTATCGACCCGGACGACAACCCCTTCGGTGGTGGCGGCAGCCTGTTCCAGCTGGGCGGCACCCAGACCCAGCAGGGCTTTATCGACCTGCGGGGACAAGGCACCGATGATGATGGCGATGGCGTCCTGACCTTTACCATCGACCTGTCGTCCCTGGCCGGCTCGACCATCGACTCCCTGGTATTCGTCAACGACGATGACCTTGGCGCCAAGGGCAGTGCGCGTTTTTCCAATGTGACGCTTAGCGAAGCCACCACCGTGGACACCAATCAGGCCCCGGTGGTGGTCGGAGGCGGCGTCGCTGACCTGGTGCTGGACGAGGGTGCAACGCTGGAGGTGGACCTGCCCTTCGAAGACGCCGATGGCGACGACCTGAGCTATCGCTTCGAGGTGGCCGACAGCGACGGAGCGCCCGTCAGTGCCGTTGGCCTTGCCATCGATGGCAGCGTGCTGGGCGGCAGTCTGGATGACCTGGTACCGGGAGTTTATACCGTTACCTTGTTCGCCGACGACGGGGAGTTCGAGACCTCCGACAGCTTTGTGCTGACCATCGAGAACGTCAACGACGCGCCGGTGGCCGAGCCCGCCGCGCTGGAGCCATTCTTCGGCGAGGTGGGCGAAAGCTTCGTCCAGATTACCCTGGCGGATTACGCTGTGCTGTTCTCTGATCCCGACGGTGACGACCTGACGCTGAGCGTCGAGGACCTACCCCCGGGTCTTGAGCTGGTCAATGGCGTCATCCAGGGCACCCCAACCGAGGGTGGAGCCTTCAGCGTGACGCTGCGGGCCACCGATCCGGGCGGCCTGTCGGCCATCCAGGTGCTCGACTTCCAGATCGCCGGTACCGATATCGGCGATGTGGTGACCATCGAGGCGGAAGCCTTCAGTTACCTGGATGCCGCCAACCTGATCGTCACCGCCAATACCAGCGCCTCCAACGACCAGCTGATTCGCCTGACCAGCACCGCGCCTGCCGCCATCGGTACCGACCTGGCCGCGGCCGGGGTCGAGCCAGGCTGGTATCGGGTCACCCTGTACGTCTTCGATGAAACCGACGGGGAGGGCGAGCTGACGCTGTCCATCGATGGAACGGCGCTCGAGGCTCGCCATCTGTCGAGTGACAGCCTGACCTCCGACGTGGTGCTCAGCGACGACTTCGGCACCCTGGTGGGCAGTGGTGCCAGGGGCAACGCCGGCCAGAGTGGTAACCGCAAGGCGATCGTGTTCGAGACAGCGGTCGAGATCACCGCCGACTCGCAGCTGGGGCTTGAATTGCGTGGCCAGGGCGGCGAGCTGATGCGTATCGACTCGGTGGCGTTCGAGCGCATCGAAGAGCCGGTCAACAACGCGCCCACCATCACCGGGCTCGACGCTAGCGTCAGCGTCGACGAGAACTCGAGCGCGGTCGCGACGCTCACCCTGGACGACCTGGATGGTGACACCCTGAGCGTGACCCTGGAAGGCGTCGACGCTCCGCTGTTCAGTTTCGATGCGGCCACCGGCGTACTCAGCTTCGTCAACCCGCCCGATGCGGAACTGGCGGTCGACGCCGATGAAGACGGCGTCTACGAAGTCACCGTGGTCGTCAGCGACGGGGAAGACAGCGTGTCCCAGGCGACCCTGATCACGGTCAACGACCTCAACGAAAGCCTGTCCATCGCACAGACGGCGCTCGACGTGGACGAGAACCTGACCGAGATCGGTGCCATCGCGGTACTCGATGAAGACGGTCAGCCTGCCGCGCTGAGCGCACCGGTGTTCGCCATCACCGGTGGCATCGACGCACCGCTGTTTACCATCGACCCCGATACCGGGGTGCTCAGCTTCACTTCGGCCCGTGACTTCGAGCTGGCCGTGGACGCAAACGAGGACAACGTCTACGAGGTCGAGGTCAGCGTCACCGACGATGGCCTGACGACCAGCGAGCTGGTGTCGGTGAGCGTCAATGATGTGGACGAAGCGCCTTTCTCGCCGCTATCGCTGCAGGCCGAGGATGGTGCGGTAGAAAGCTTCGACGTGGATGCCAACGACGCTGATACCCAGATTCGCGATCCCAGTAACCCGGAGCCCAACCAGCCCACCGGTCTGCGTCCGGGATTCTCCGGCAGCGGCTACCTGGACTTTGGCGACACCCCCGGAGACAACATCAGCTGGCAGGTTGATGTGGCCCAGGCCGGGCAATATGACATCAACGTGCGCTACGCCACCAATACCGATCGCCCGCTGGATCTGGTGATCAACGGTGGTGATCCGCTGGTGCTTGCCATGGCCAGCACCGACCCGGATGGTACGGGCCCGGAAGAAGGCTTCGACCACTGGGCCTTCGAGACCATCACGGTGACCCTGGAGGCGGGCAGCAACACCATTGCGCTGGCGATCCCGGCAGGTGCCAACACCGGCCCCAACATTGACCGCATCGAGGTTACCGAGGGCGGAAGTGGGCCCATCGTCATCGATGACAGCGCCGATGAAGACGGCGATCTGGCCCTCGTGGCCGCCGACGACAGCTTGGATGATAGCCAGCTGGCGACGGCGGTGTTCAATGTGTCCGGTGTCGATGACGACGTCACCACCGTCGAGGTGTCTTACGACGGCGGCGCCACTCGCACCGAGGTGACGCCGGATGCCTCGGGCAACATCACCCTGGACCTCAGCGGTCTGCTGGATGACCAGAGTGGAGATCTCACGGTGACGCTGATCGTCACAGATGCAACAGGTAACGAAGCCAGCGTCGATGAGGTCGTCAGCTACGACGATGGCGCTGTGGTGGTGGCGCCGATCACTCTGCAGGCAGAGGACGCGGATATCGTCGACGTCGGTGGCACCGCCCAGGGTGAAGTGACCCGGGTGGTCGACTCGGCCAACCCTGATGACTTTGGCAACTACCGCCCTGGCGCGGTGGGCGAGGCCTATCTCGACTTTGGTACCAACCCCGGTGACCAGATCACCTTCAACGTCAACGCGGTGGAGGCGGGCAGCTATACCGCCACCATTCGTTTCGCCAACGGCGGTGACGCCCCACGGCCACTGGATCTGACTGTCAATGGTAGTGGCCAGGGCCAGCTCGGCTTCCCCAATGCCACCGGTGTCACCGAGCCCTGGGAAGAGTGGCAGACCCTCGAGGTCACGGTGGAACTGGTGGAGGGCGCCAACACCTTCACCCTGACCATTCCCGCTGGCGCGGTGAACGGCCCGAATATCGACCAGGTGGTATTCGACTTCAACGACGGCGTGACCCAGCCACCGTTCAGCTTCAGCATCGAAGGCGAGGCGCTGGATATCGTCGACGTCGATGGCGATACCCAGGTGCGCGACCCGAGCAACCCCGAGACCAACGCCGCGGCAGGCGCGGACGGGCTGTGGGATGGCTTCAGCGGTGCCGGATATCTGGACATGGGCGGCGACGTGGGCGACGCCGCGGAATTTCAGGTCAGCGTGGACCTGGCCGGGACCTACACCCTGGAAGTGCGCTACGCCAACGGCGCGGGCAATGGCGCCGACCGTCCGATGACGGTACTGGTGGACGGGGCGAGCCAGGGCAGCCTGGCCTTCGCTTCCACCGGCGGCGACCCGGTGGGCTGGGAGAACTGGACCACCACCACCATCGAGGTGGAGCTTGCGGCCGGCGATAACACCATTCGCCTGGCCAACGAAGGCACCGCGGGCCCCAACATTGACCTGGTCACCGTCAGCCGTGACGGCGTGGCACCGCCGCGCCCGGTGGAGCCAGGCGACCGCTTCTCGGTGAAGATCAACTTCCAGCCCGAAGGCACCGCGGTGCCGGATGGCTACATCGCCGACAACGGCAAGGCCTTTGGCACCCAGTCGGTGACGGTGGATGGCCAGGTGCACCAGTACGGCTGGGTCACCGAAGAGTCGATCTACGACAGTGACCCAGGCACCGAGCCGCTGGATATCAGCTCGCTGACCAGTGTGGCGGTGAATGACCGGACCGACGATATCGCCGGACTCGACCCGCGCCAGGGCACCTATGCGCACTTTGACCAGCCCGGCAACTATGTGCGCGCCGGCTGGGAGATCGAGCTCGACGATGGCTACTACGAGGTCACCATCTCCATCGGCGATACCAGCGGGCCTTATGACAGCAACAATGTGCTCAACGCCGAAGGACAGCTGTTCAACGACCCCTTCACCCCGTTCCGCCCGGACGACTTCCCGGCGGACGGCAATCCTGCCGACGACACCGAGGGCGTGCGCTCCGACCTGGTGACCCGTATCGTTCAGGTCACCGACGGTCGCCTGACCCTGGACTCCATGGGTCTCGATAACGAGAACACCGAGATCCAGTACATCGAGATCCAGGCGTTGCCGGATCTGACGCCAGGAGATGGACGCGAGGCGGTCGAGGACTACGCCTTCTTTACCGACGCCCGAGCCATCGCCGGGGTGGGGCAAAACGAAGTGGAGGTGGATCTCGACCCGGACGACGGCAGCATCCCCACCGGTGTAGACCCGACCTCTGACATCTTCGTCGGCATCTCGGTGGTGGACGGCCGCGGCGGGGCCTTGCTGGAAAGCCTGGCCGACGGCTCCATCCGCCTGTTCGAAACCGTGACCGGCCAGGAGGTCACGTTCAATGCCAATACCACCGGTGGTTTCGACTCCCTGACCATCTCGCCGAGCCAGTCGCTCAAGCCTTTCACCAGCTACACCCTGGTGATCGATGGCTTCCAGGATCGCGGCCCCAACGACGATGCCAGCGCGCCGACCCGGGAGTTCCAGAAGTACACCAACACCTTCGTCACCGGCCCTGAGCCGGAGATCGTGGCCCGTGATGTGGCGTTCAATGATGTGGTCGAGCTCAACGGCGCTGCCGATGGGGCCTTCGGCTTCACCTCGCTGGAGATGAGCCCCGACGGCGCCTTCATGTACATCGCCACCATCAGTGGCCAGCTGCTGCGCTACGACGTGGACCCCATCGATGGTTCACTGTCCAACCGGCTGGAGCTGAGCCTGCCCAACGACTACTTCGATCAGCCGGGAGAAACCCAGCAGCGGGGCATCATTGGCCTGGTGGTCGATCCCACCGACCCCAATGTGCTGTGGATCACCGATAACTACCCGATCCCGCTGTCGGGACGTGACAACGGGGTGCCGGACTTCAGTGGTCGCATCACCAAGATCACCCTGGACGATGGACCCGGCTTCTCCGGCACCGCCGAAGCCTACATCACTGGGCTTCCGCGCTCCAACGGCGACCACGTCACCAACAGCTTGGAGTTCCGGGTGAACCCGGACTACGACGCGGACACCAACCCGGATGTGCCGAGCCACTTGCTGTACCTGATCCAGGGCTCCAACTCGGCCATGGGGGAACCGGACAGCGCCTGGGGCAACCGCCCGGAGCGGCTGTTGAATGCGGCGGTGATGGAGATCGATCCGACCCGCGATGTGTCGAATGGCCCCTTCGATGTGACCACCGAGCCGCTGCCCGACAACGGACTCAACCAGCGCTTCGATGATCCGGACGGCCATCCCAAGGACGACCCCATTCCCATGGGCAATGGCGAGTTCCTGGTGTTTGATGATCGCGGCGTCGCCACGGTGCAGGATGCCGACGGCAATGTGCTCGAGTCCTACTACGACCCCTATGCTCCCGATGCGGTGCTGACCATCTTCGCCACCGGGGCGCGTAACGCCTACGACCTGGTGTGGCACTCCAACGGCTACCTGTACGTGCCGACCAACGGCTCGGCCGCCGGCGGCAACGTGCCGGATGATCCGAACACGCCGGAGGACGAGCGCTACACCAACGTCGAGAAGCAGGATGACTACCTGTTCCGCATCGAGGAGGGCGGCTACTACGGCCATCCAAACCCGCTGCGTGACGAGTACATCTTGAACGGCGGCAACCCCACCGGTGGCAATGATCCCAATCAGGTCGACAAGTACCCGACGGGCACCAACCCCGAGGGCACCTATGACATCGCCGGGGTCTATTCGCTGGGCGAGAACCGTTCGCCCAACGGTGCGGTGGAGTACACCAGCGGTGTGTTTGGCGGCAACCTGCAGGGCAACGTGTTGTTCACCGAGTACTCCGGCGGTGACGACGTGCGCTCCATCACCCTGGACGCCAACGGCAACGTCATCGGTGACGACGTGCTGCGTGACCCCGACGGCAACGTCATCACCTACGTCGATCCGCTGGATATCATCGAGAACCCGGCCACCGGTCAGCTGTATCTGCTGACCCTCAACCGAGGCAACGGCCAGAGCCAGATCATCCGTCTTGATCCGGTGCCGGGTGGCACCACCGATCCCGGCGATCCGGACCCGGACGACGACCTGATCACCGTCCTGACCATCCAGGCCGAGGACGTGACGCCGAACGATGGCACCTCGGTGACCATCGCCACCGGCGCCGATGCGGAGATTGAAATCCGCGATATCAACAATCCGGAGACCAACCAGAACCTGCCCAATGGCCTGCGTCCCGGCGCCTTTGGCCTGGATGGCAACACCGTGGATGACGATGGCGTGCCGGGGGGCTATGCCGACTTCGGCAGCACCAACGTCGACTTCATCACCTTCAGCTTCGAACTGGACCCCGCTCAGGCCGGTGAGTCGGTGCTGCGGGTGCGCTATGGCAATGGCTCGGACATCGATCGCCCGCTGGAGGTCTTCGTCAACAACGTGTCGGTGGGGGTGGTGTCCTTCCCGCCGAGCCAGGATTCCAGCATCACCGATCCTGACGCCCGCTGGTCCGACTGGCTGACGGTGGACATCACCGCGGACCTGGCCGCCGGCCTCAATACCGTGCGTTTCCAGGCGACCCAGGACACCGGGCCCAACATCGACCAGCTCGAGATCCTGCGTGAGGAGGACACCACGCCGGGCTTCACCGTCTACGAGGCCGAAGACGCCGTGCTGGGCGGCGCCGTGTTCGTGCCGGAGAGTCAGGATGACCGCAACGCCTCCGGCGATGGCTTTGTCGACTTCGATGGCAGCGGCGATCAGACCATCACCTGGACGGTGGATGTCGCCGAAGACGGCAGCTACGAGATCGGTTTCCGCTATGCGCTGGCCGCCAGCAAGGCCGACCGCCCGCTGGGACTGACCATCAATGGCACCGACCTGGGCCAGCTCAACTTCGTCGGCCAGAGCAATGACGCCGAGGACGACTGGTTCTTCCAGGAGGTGCTGGTCAATCTGCAAGCGGGCAGCAACACCATCACCCTGACCGCACCGGGAGCCGTGGGGCCGAACATCGACCTGCTGCGGGTGCCGGACAGTGGTGGCGATGTGTTCATCCCGGTCTACGCCGACGTGTCCGACGGCGCGCGGATCGAGCTTGAGGATGGCGCCAGCGCCCGTACGGTCAACGAACTGACCGCGGACTTCTACTTCACCGTAGACAGCGATGGCCTCTATCGTCTGGACCTGGCGGCCAACGCCGGTGGCGACAATGGCGGGTCGCTGGCGCTGACACTCAACGGTCAGGCCGTCGACAGTCTGGCCTATCCGGGGGTGGGCGATGCCGGCGAAGAGGGCGTCTATGTCGAGCTCGAGGCCGGCGTCGAGTACAACCTGCGTGCGGTGTCCGCCGTGGACGGTGCGGATGATCTGGACTACCTGGATGTCACGCCGCTGGCGGGTAACGCCAACGCCGACATCGAGGTGCAAAGTGGTGACGCGGCCTTCTACGCCAACCGGCTGCACTTCAGCTATCTGGAGAACAACGGTGCCTCCAACCCGGACCGCGAGTTCAAGGACAGCGCCACGGTCACCATCAGCAACAGTGGCAGTGAACCGCTCGATATCCTCGAGGCAGAGATCGACGGGCCCTTCGTGTTGGCCGATCCGGGCGCGTTCGACGGCCTGACCCTGGCCCCCGGGCAGTCGCTGACGGTCACGGTACTGTTCGACCGCGACGCCTACACGCCGCCTGCCAATGACGCCGGTGACGGGGTGTTTGAAGGCCGCATTCGGCTGGTCACCAACGACGCCGACTCGCCGGTGGCCGAGATCGCCATGGCCGGCTTCTGGCAGGCCCGTGACGAGGGCGGCTGGGAGCCCAACGTCAACGAGATCTGGGAGGTATTCGGCTTCGGCAACCGCATCGCTGGACTGACCACCGTGGGCGGTGGCGAGAACTCGGTGCTCAACGACTTCGACCTGTACCGGCCGGTGAACGACGACGAGGTGCTGTCGCGTTACTGGTCCCTGGCCGATGGCGTGGACCAGGCCAAGATCACCCAGCTGGCGGCCTTCCATGGCAACGGTGGGGCGACGCTGGGCATTCATGCGCCGGGCAACAAGGGCCAGGACATCATCTTCTCCAACCACCAGGGAGACAATAATCAGACCCTGCTGCCGCTGGTGAACAACGGCAACTTCGCCACCGCGACCTTCGGCAGAGGGACCATCCCCGATGGCTGGGCCGGCGATGAGGTGTTCGGTATCGAGGTGGCGGGACTGTCCACCGACCCGTCGCTCAACCCCTCCGGGGGCGGCACGCCGCCGGCGGATGCCGATGGCATCGAGCGGGGCTATACGGTGCGCATGTTCCGGGCCCTGGACGAAGATGGCAACGTGATTCCCAATACCTACCTGGGGATCATGGACTACACCGGCATCAACTATGACTACAACGACAACGTGTTCGTGATCGAAGGCGTCAAGCCGGTCTCCGGCGGCTCGCTCACGGTCACCAACAACGATGGCGTGCCGTCCAACGATCGCCTGGTGATGTCGCGTATCGAGAACCCCGTCAATGCGGCCCAGGAAGTGCATGACGAGGTCACCATCACGCTCTCCAATGACGGCTTCGATGCGCTGACCATCAACGCTGTGGCGGTCAGTGACCCCAGCCTGTTCGAGCTGACCCAGGCCTTCAGTGCCGTGGTACTGGAGCCCGGTGAGTCGGTGGAGGTCACGGTGCGCTTTATCGCCGATGACCCCAATGACGGTTCGCTGTACGAGGCCAGTCTGATCATCAGCTCGAGCGACGCCGATGAGGCCGAGAAGGTGATCGAGCTGGCCGGTATCAGCCAGAACCAGTCCGAGAGTGGCCAGGAGCCGACGGTGCAGGAGATCGTCAATGCCTTTGGCTACACCACCGACGTCGCCGAGGGGCAGATGAACCAGGGTGGCCTGGTGGAAGCCAACGGCGACGAGATCCTGGCGCCGTTCTTCCAGCGCGCCGACGGGGCCTCGCCGATCACCATCACCCAGCTCGCGGCCTACCATGGCCAGGGCGACATCGCCCGACTGTTCATCCATGACGTGGACAGCCGCGACATCAGCGAGATCATCGCCCACGACGAGGCCGACGGTCAGACCCTGCTGCCGCGCACCCTCAATAATGGCGACAATCTGGCGGTGGCGACCCTGGATCGGGATGATCCGTTCGGCTTCTATGCCGAGATCTCCGATCGTCCTGGGTACATCTCCTGGTCGGATCCCGACGCCAACCTGTACGAGGACACCATCGATGCCATCGGCATTCCCGGCGCCAACCTCAACTGGGACGAGAACGACGGCCACCTGATCCGGGTGTACGTGGCCAAGGACGCCGACGGCAACGTGATTCCGGACACGTACATCGTGATCCAGGACTACGCGGGGGTGAACTACGACTACAACGACAACATCTTCCTGGTGCAGAACGTCACGCCGTACGATCCGACCGGCGTCGAGGACGCCGACGGTAACGGCCGGGTGGATCTGTACGATGATGATGACGGTGACGGGACGCCGAACTTCCTTGATGACCCGACGCCGGTCGCGCAGACCGCCTTCAATGACACCCAGACCGCCTGGACGGTGGGCGCCGATGGCCTGGATCTGGAAGCGCGCTTCTACGACAACGGCGGCCAGGGGGTGGCCTACAACGACTCGGACACCACCCATAGCGGCAATGCCTTCCGCTCTGACGAGGCGGTGGACATCTCGACCCCGTCGCTGGCCATCGGCTTTGTCGCCGACGGCGAGTGGGTGGAATACACCCTGAACGTGGAGACCGCGGGCACCTATGTGCTCAACTTCTCGACCTCGGCGGTGGCCGGTGGCAAGACCATCACCGCGGCGTTCGAGCAGGATGGCGCCTTCTACACGGGAAATCAGTCGGTGGCACTGCCCAACACCGGCAGCTTCACCACCTTCACCGACGTCGGGCCCTTGAGCTTTGACCTGGAAGAGGGTGAACAAGTCCTGCGCCTGACCTTCAACGGCGGTCAGCTCGACCTGGCTTCCTTCAGCCTGGATCTGGTGGAGCCGGTGGACGATGGCCAGTCGGCGTTTACCGATGATGGCACGCCCTGGCAGGTGGGGTCGGACTTCAACCTGGAGGCGGTCAACTACGACGAAGGCGGTCAGGGAGTCGCCTACAACGACTCAAGTCAGGCACAGCTGGGTACCAATCCCCGTGGCGATGGGGTGGACCTGGCGGGTGGTGGCAGCGTCATCGGCTGGATCGAGAACGGCGAGTGGGTCGAGTACACCCTGAACGTGGAGCAGGCAGGCACCTATGATCTCGCCTTCCTGGCTTCCCTCGGCACCACCGCCGGCGGCCAACGCAGCATCACCGCCAGCTTCACCAAGGGCGATGGTACGCCTTACGCGACGGCAGGGGCGGTAGAGGTGGATCCCACCGGAAGCTGGACCAACTTTGTCGAGACCGCGTCGACCCAGGTCACGCTGGAGGCCGGCGAGCAGGTGCTGCGCCTGACCTTCAACGGCGGGTCCATGGACCTGCAGGGCTTCTCTCTGTCCAAGGACGGCCAACAGGCCTTCAATGCAGGAGGTAACGCCTGGCTGGTGGACGCTGACGATGGCCTGTCCCTTGACGCCGTGCTGTTCGACGAGGGTGAGCAGGGTGAAGCCTACAACGAGCTGAGCCCGCAGCAGTTCGGCAGCAACTTCCGCGATACGCCGGTGGATATCGTGGGGCAGGGCGACGCTGTGGGCTGGATCGATAACGGCGAGTGGCTTGAGTACACCATCAACGTGGAGCAAGCGGGCAGCCACACCCTGTCCTTCGTGACCTCGGGCCCCAGCGGCGGGCGCAGCATCACCGCTTCGCTGGAACAGGACGGTAGCGTCTACGAGCAGGGCAGCGTGGCCACGCCGGTGACCAGTGACTGGGGCGTCTACGTCGACACGGCGGCGATGACCCTGGACCTGGAGGCAGGCGTGCAGGTGCTCAGACTGACCTTCAACGGCGGTTCCCAGGATCTGGCCTCGTTCCAGCTCACCCGGGATCCCGACGTGGCGGCGGCCAGCCTGTCTACCAGCAGCCTGTTGCTGGCAGCGGACGACCCTGTTGTCGATGTCTCCAACGACGATGTGGATGACCTGCCGATGAGTGACGACGTGGGCGTGCAGGGCGTGCAGGACGATGCCGGCCTGTAAGCCAGCGACGACCGGTGACGCCCGCGGTGGGTGAGGCGGGCGTCACCGAATGACGTAAAACGACCAGATGCATGGTCTAAGGGAGGTACCCCTCAGGGAAACGCAGCATCGTCCCTCAGGGGGGTGTCATCGGCGGAGGCTATCAGGGAGGCTTCTGTCGGACATGTCATGGTGTCCCGTGCCGGCAGGGAGCTGGCCCTGCGCGGATCGTCCCCCTGAACCTTGATCCGCGCAGTTTTTTTTGCCTTTCTCATGGTGGTTGGGTGGCGGTGCTATTGCTTGCGCAGGCGTCATTCCTCGCGCATGGCCCTGGCCAGCATGTCATTAAGCGGCTTCAGCATGTAGCTGGCAAAGCTGCGCTCTCCGGTACGAATCATGACCTCTGCGGGCATGCCCGCGACGAGTGTCATGCCCTCAGGCAATACGCTAGTGATCGGGTCTGTCACCTGGACGATGACCTTGTAGTAGCGCTGCCGACTCGTTTCATCGTCAAAGCTGTTGGCGCTGACATGGCCGATGGTGCCCGCGACCACCTTGGTTAAACGCTGATTGAAGGCACTGAAGCGGATGTCGGCGTGCTGGCCGACATGCAGATGATCCACGTCCTGGCTGGGGACCCGTGCTTCGACCACGAAGCGGTCGTTGGACGGAACCAGCTCCAGCAGGATATCGCCACCACGGACCACCGCGCCGATCGTGTGCACGTCGAGTCCGACCACCGTGCCGGACACCGGCGCCACAATGTGCGTGCGCGTCAGCCGATGATTGAGCGCGACCAGGCGCTCTTCGGCGTCGGCCACCTCGGCCTGAACCCGCCGCAGGTCCTCGCCCACCTGTTGCTGAAACTCCTGTCGCCGCACCTGCTTGTTCAGTACCAGCTCGCTGATCTGAGCCTGCAGCCTGGCAATGTCCGCTGCATGCCTGGCGTTGTCGCTCTGGTACTCAAGGCTTTCGCGCTCCAGCTCGCGCAGCCGCTGGCTGCTGATCAGGCCATCGTCAAACAGGCGGCGGTGGCTGGCGATGTCCCGCTCTAGGGAGTCGATACGCAGGTCGGTAATCCCCCGGGTACGCTCGAGCCCCTGGATCTGCTCCTCCAGTTGGATCACCTGTTGATCCAGGGCCGCCAGGGTGTCCGCAAGGGCCTGGCGACGTACCTCAAAGAGGTGTCGCTGCACCGCCAGCACCTCACGCACGCGCTGTAGCCGGGCGGCCGTCAATTCATCGGGAAAGGTCAGCACAGCGGCATTTGCCTGCTCCGCCAGCAGTCGAATCTCACTGGCACGCGCGATCAGGTAATCGCTGTCGGCGATGCGGCGTTCTGCCCGTGCCAGGGTGTCATCGAGGCGGAGCAACAGCTCACCATATTGCACCTGATCCCCATCCCTTACGAGAATGTCGGCGACGATGCCCCCCTCCAGATGCTGAACACGCTTGGTGAAGCTTTCCACCGATACCGCGCCGGGCGCGACCACGGCCACCGCCAGCTGAGCCGTGGTTGCCCACAGCACAAAGCCGCCCAGGGCGATCATCAGCAGCGCAAATCCCATGCGGCGATAGACGAGCAGCGCTGTCGGCGGCCCGCCTTGCGGTAGGGCTGGCGATAGGGCTGGCGATAGGGCTGGCGAAAGGCCTGGCGGTGGGGAGGCGTTGTGGGGGACGCTGGGAGACGCGCTGGGAGAGCCGCCGGCGTCTAAAGGGACCGCAGTCTTAGCGGAGGTCTCGGTGGATGAGCCAGGCGAAGGCAAGGTCATGGCGGGCCTCCTGCCGATGCCGATCGGTGTGGTGTCACCCGTTTGATCACCTTGCCGGGCAAGGTCTTGGCCCCGACCGGGTCATCGTCGGCGCTGCGGCGGGTGTGCAGCGCGGCCACCTGGCCGTCGCGAAGCGTCAGGATACGGTCTACCCGATCCAGCAGGCACTGACGGTGGGTGATCACCAGGGTGGTCGTCCCCTGGCGGCGCAGCCCATCGAGTGCCTGCGCCAGGGCGCGTTCGCCAGCGTCATCGAGGCTGGCGTCAGGTTCATCCAGCACGACCAGGCAGGGATGGCCGTAAAGCGCCCGCGCCAGTCCGATACGCTGGCGCTGACCGGCAGAGAGGCCCAGACCCTGTGGGCCGATGACGGTGTCGTAGCCGTCATCGAGGGACAGAATGAGCTCGTGCACGCCGGACAGGGTCGCGGCCTTGACCACGGCCTCGGCGTCGACGGCGGCAAAGCGCGCGATGTTATCGGCAATGGTCCCCGCCAGCAGCTCGACGTCCTGGGGCAGATAGCCCAGGTGAGGCCCCAGGGCGTGACGCTGCCAGCCGAGAATATCGGCGCCGTCGAGGCGCACGCAGCCATCCAGGCTGGGCCAGATGCCCAGCACGACCCGCGCCAGGGTCGACTTGCCTGAACCGCTGGGACCCACCACGGCCAGCTGCTCCCCGGGCGATAGCGTGAGGCTGATGGCCTTCAAGGTGATGTTCTGGGATCCCGGTGGAGCGGCGCTGACGCTCTCCAGGCTCAGCGAGCCTTGGGGGCAGGGCAACGCCATGGGCTCACCCCCCGTCGCGCCGCCTAGCAAGGTATTGAGACGTTCCGATGCATTGCGCGCTGCGATGAAGGTCTTCCAGCCGTTGATCAGCTGATCCAGTGGCGCCAGCGCGCGGCCGAGCAGAATCGAGCCGGCGATCATCATCCCTGGGGTCAACTCCGCGATCAGGACCAGCCAGGCGCCGAGCCCCAGGATCAAGGACTGGGACAGCAGTCTCAGCGCTTTTGACAGATGGGTCAGGGTGCCTGCGCGGTCGCTGGCCAGGGACTGCAGGGTGAGGCCTTCCCGATGTATCGCCTGCCAGCGATGCTGGACGCTTTCGACCATGCCAAGGGCATGCAGCACCTCGCTGTTGCGCAGGTTGGCCGCGGTGGTATCTCGATTGGACACCTGTCTGGCCCCGGCCTGCTTGAGCAGTTGCCGGGTCCTGGCCTCGTTGAGCACCGCCAGGGCCAGTAGCAGCGCTCCGGCACACAGGGCGAAGAGCCCGTAGTACGGATGAAACAGCGTCAGGATACCTAGATAGACGGGTATCCAGGGGGTGTCGAGGAACGCCGGGACGGCTGGGCTCGAAAAGAACTGACGTAGCGTGGCAAGGTCATCCAGGCCCTGGATGGAGGCAGCGCTGGGATTGGCGAGTGCCTGCCGATAAAGCGATTGATGAAGCCGCTGCTGGAGCTGTTCGTCGAAACGATTGCCCAGCCTCACCAGCAGGCGCGAACGCACCCAGTCCAGGCCGGCCATGATCGCAAACAGGAAGATCACGACAAGCGTCAGCATGATCAAGGTATCGACGCTGCGACTGGCGAGTACACGGTCATAGACCTGCATCATGTAAAAAGAGGGGACCAGCATCAGCAGATTGATGGCAACGCTGAAGATGGCCACATCCACGAGCCCCCTGCGACAGCCGCGCAGCGCTGCGGCAACGGCAGACGCCTCGCGGGATAGAGCATTGTCCTGAGACGGGGAGAAGCGCATGGCGATGAGCTCTTGGCAGCGTGAATGGAGGCGCTGGCGAGAAGCCTGGTGGCTCTCGATGGTAGGGCCTGATTCGTCGGTCCGGTTCGTCGTTCTGACTCGTCGTTCTGGTTCGTTCTGGTTCGGCAGATTGATTCAGTCCGTTCGCTCGGCAGAGTTTTAGTCGAACGACAACGGAGCTCTGGCAAGGCTCTGGCAGAGCGACAGTAGAGCTCCTGCAGTATGACAATAGAGCTTTCGCACAATGACGCACACAGCAATGTACTGTGTTCCAGAAAAGGCAGTTCTGACGTCGTTGTCTACCCGCCAGTATTATGTAGACATATTTGAGTAGGAATCTAGCGATTATTTGTCGTAAGCCTGGTTCAAGTTTTCTTTCATATATGACTTTTTAAGCACAAATATCTCGATCAAAGGTGATAAATTATTCTGTATTTTCTCTTCGATTTTTCTCACTTCTGAAAATTAGAAATTATCAATTTCGCGAACTATTTTTCTCATGCTATTGTTTTTTAATAAAAAATTTTCCTGTGCTGTAGGTGTTTTTCGACATGTCTTTGTGCCTTTAGGCGCATTGTTTTTTTGATTGCCTGTTGGTGTAAAAAAAGTAGCTTCAAAATGGCATTTTTCTCAATCAATGTAAGAATAGTGCTATTTATTTTTCTGTAAAAATTGCGCTCTATTGTGCCCATTGCGAGATTTACTGATGGGGAGGGCGGGGTGTGAGCGATGAAATCCGTACAAACGATGTAAGCGGCAGGAATGATGTCGACGGTGTCAGCGATGTAAAGGATGTCAACGAGGTAAGTCGCGAAAACGCGGTTAACGATGTCGATCACCTGGGGCAGGCCTTGCCGCCGTCCTCGGCGGTGGCGGCCCCAACGGTGATCAGCGAGCGGAGCGTATGGCGCATCAACTTTCAACCTGAAGCCTCTGCGGCAGTGGACGGTTATGCCGTAGACAGCGGCAAGGCGTTTGGCGAACAGGCGATCGAGGTCGGGGGCGTGTCCCACCAGTACGGCTGGGTCAGCGGCGCCAGCATCGCCGATGGCATCGACAACGGCACCACTCCCATGTCGCTGGTCGGTGTGGATGCGTCCTTGCTGGTTGACCGCTCGGGGGACTTTGACGGGTTGGACCCTCGCCAGGCCAGCTACGCCCAGATGACGCGTGATGTTGGTGTCGACGTCAATGCGGGATGGGAGATCGAGCTGGCGCCGGGCTTCTATGAGGTTACCCTGGCGGTGGGGGATGTCTCCGGCCGTTTTGATGCCTTCTATCAGGTCAACGCAGAGGGCGCTTCGCTCATCGATGGGTTTGTGCCCGCGCGGCCCGGCGACTTCCCGTTGGATGCCAACCTTACCGACGACACCGATGGCTTTCGCACGACGCTGGTGACCAGGGTGGTCGAGGTCACCGACGGACGCTTGACCCTGGACGCGCTGGGCGCGGATGCCCGCAACGTCAAGCTGCAATATGTCGAGATTCAGTCGTTGCCGGACCCCTCCCCAGGTGATGATCGTGATGCCGTCGATGACTATGCCCGGTTTGTCGGGGCCAGAGCCGTGGCGGGCGTCGGCAGCCAGGCGGTGGACGTTGAACTGGATCGGGATGATGGCGGTTTGCCTACCGGGGTCGATCCGGCCTCGGACATCTTCGTGGGCGTTCAGGTGGTGGAAGGCAGGGGAGGTGTACTGCTGGAAAGCCTGGCGGATGGATCTGTGCGCCTGTTTGAGACGGTCACCGGTGTCGAGGTGAACTTCGATATCAACACCACCGGTGGTTTCGATTCCCTGACCCTGTCCCCGGTTGACCCGTTCAAGCCCTATACCAGCTATACCCTGGTCATCGATGGTTTTCAGGATCGCGGTGACAACAGCGATATCGATGCGCCAACCCGTGACTTCCTTAAATACACCAACACCTTTGTCACTGGACCGGTGACCGAGAGAGACGCGGACGTCGACGTTGCCTTCGAGGGCACCGTCGAGCTCGACGGTGCTGCAGATGATGCTGTTGCCTTTACCTCACTGACGCTCAATGGGGCAGGCGACACCCTCTATGTGGTCAGCATGGGCGGTCAGATCCGACGCTACGGATTAGACCCGGAAGATGGCTCGCTGGGGCCAGGTGAAGTGCTGGACCTGGGATGGGATCCATTCGCGCAGCCTGATTCGGTGACTGACAATGTGCGCAGGGCCATTATCGGCGTGGCAGAAGACCCCTCCGATCCCCAGGTGCTGTGGGTCACCGATAACTATCCGGTGCCGCTGTTGGGACAGGTGCGCAGGGTGCCAGACTTCAGTGGTCGGCTGTTGAAGATCACCCTGGACGAGGATGGCAGCTTCAGCGGGCAGGTTGAGGTGTATCTGACCGGCCTGCCGCGCTCTGCGGCGGACCATGTCAGCAACAGCATCGAGTTTCGCAAGAACCCAGAGTTTGACCCGGATTCCCCCGACGCCGGCCCCGAGTATCTGCTGTACCTGACCCAAGGTTCCAACACGGGTGTAGGAGGCGTCGACAGCGCCTGGGCCAACCGGCCCGAGCGCCTGCTGTCTGCCACGGTGCTGGAAATCGACCCGAGCCGAACGCCTCCCGAGAGCGGATTTGACGTCACGACCGAGCCCCTGCCCGAGGATCAGACCCGCTTTCGCGACGACGATAACAACCTGAAGGATGATCCCATTTCCATGGGAGACGGGCGCTATCTGGTCTTCGACGAGCGCGGCGTCGCCAGCGTCCAGGACGTCGATGGTAACGTCCTGTCGACGTTCTACGATCCTTTCGCAGAGGACGCGGTGGCCAAGATCTTTGCCACCGGTATCCGTAACGCCTATGACCTGGTGTGGCACTCGGATGGCCGACTGTACGTGCCTACCAACGGGGGCGCCGCAGGAGGCGTGGTACCGGACGACCCGGCGACGACACAGGATGAATCGCTGATCAGCGTGGGGCTCCAGGACGATTATCTCTTTACTGTCGATCAGGGGGGCTATTACGGCCACGGCAATCCGTTGCGGGATGAGTACATACTGGATGGTGGCAACCCTACCCGTTTTGACGACGCCAACGAGGTGTCGACCTACGCGCCCGGCACCCAGCCTGATCCCAATTATCGGGTGGAAGATACCTACGCTCTGGGACCCAACCGCTCACCCAATGGGTCCACCGAGTTCACCAGCGACATCTTTGGCGAGGCCTTGAAGGGCAGCCTGCTGTTCACCGAGTTTTCCGGCGGCAATGATATTCGCTGGATACGCCTGGACGATGACGGCAAGGTCATCAGCGACGATGTGCTGCGTGACAGTGACGGCGGCGTCATCCGTTACAACAGCCCCCTGGATATCATCGAAAACCCGGCCACCGGGCAGCTGTATCTATTGACCTTGAATCGGCGTACCGGCGAAAGCCAACTGGTCCGTCTGGATCCGGTCTTGCCAGAACTGCCTGAGCCGCCGGAGCAGCCTGTGAAGCTAGCCACCATCCAGGCCGAGGACGATACCCCGAACGACGGTACCAGCGCCACGCTGTCAACGACCGGCGATGTAGCGATCTTTCAGGGCATAGCAGAGGACACGCCAGGCCTGCGACCGGGCAGCTATGGCAACGATGGCAATCTCGATGATCGCGACGGTGTCGGTGGCGGCTATGCCGACTTTGGCGTCAGCGCCCAGGATTGGATCACCTTTGGCTTCACCCTGGCGCCAGAGGAAGCAGGCTACAACGTGCTGCGCATCCGCTATGCCAACGGTGGCGGCAAGGAACGTCCCCTGGAGATATTTATCAACGGAGAAAGCTATGGGCTGGTGAGCTTTCCGGCTGCCCCGAGCCTTCAAAGCCTTGATGAAAGGTGGAACCTGTGGATGACCCAGGATGTACAGATCGACCTGCCGGCGGGGGAGGTCGAGGTTCGCCTGCAATCCTTGGGCAGGGCGGGCCCGAACATTGACCAGCTCGAGGTGTGGCAGGGCGATGCCTTTGGTCATACGGGCTATGAGGCAGAAGAAGCGATGCTTCAAGGTGTAGTGCCAACGCCGGATGACAGTGGTCGCGACGCTTCTGGCGAAGCCTATGTCGCGCTGTCGGACGCCCAGGAGCAACGTATCACCTGGGCGATTCGGGTCGAGCGGGGCGGTCACTACGAGCTGGGGTTTCGCTACTACCTTCCCGCGGATGGCGAGCCGCGTCAGCTGCCGTTCTCGCTCGATGGCGTCGAGCTGGCGCCGCTGCAGCTTGCGGCGGACAGCGAGACAGCCGATGACTGGGTGTACGTGAACGTGGAGGTATTCCTGGAGGCGGGAAGTCATGCGCTGGCGTTGGTCTCAGAGGGGGGGAGTGCGGTCGACGTCGACCTGCTATGGGTGCCGGATCTGTCACGGGAAGCCATCCGGGAGGCCATCAGCCACCCGGCAGACGCCACCGATGGGATGCGTATCTCGCTGGATGACGGCGTGTCTGGCCTGGTCTCCAGTCCGCGCACCGCCGATGCGTTTTTCACGGTCAGCGAGTCAGGCCTATACCGACTGGACCTGACGGTAGGCGAACCGGGGGACGAGCTTGACGTCACCCTCAATGGGGAGCCATTGCCGCCCCCGTTGCAGGCCGACGATGGCTCTGGCGGGGTGTTCTGGTATGTCGAGCTTGAGGCCGGTACGGAGTATCGCTGGCACCTGATATCGGATGATGACAGCAGCTCCCGGGTCGAGGCGGTGGAGGTGGCGCCGGTCGCTGTGGCAGAGGGGGCCGACGTGAGCCTGGTGAACGCCGAGAGCCAGTTCTTCCACGACCGACTGCTGTTCAACTATTTAGATATCAATGACTTTGCGGCCCCTGATCGGGATTTCAGGGAAACTGGCCTGGCGCGCATTACCAATGAAGGCAGCGAACCCCTGCAGATTCTGAATGCGATGCTCGATGGACCCTTTAGGCTGGCCGATGCCGACGCGCTGCAAGGGCGCGTGCTGGCAGCAGGCGAGTCCATCGACATCACGGTCATGTTCGATCGTGACAGTTACCAGGCCCCCGAGCGCAATGACGATGATGGACGTTTCTTTGGCCGGCTGACCCTGTTGACCAACGACGCCGACTCGCCGGTGACGTCCCTTGAGCTGGCGGGCTTCTGGCAGGCCCAGGACGAGGGCGGTTGGGAACCCACCGTGGATGAGATCTGGAGCGTCGCCGGGCTTGGCAACCGCATCGGCGGGCTGCCCCTCGCCGGTGGCGGCGGTGGGCCTGGCTCCCCCCTGTACGACTTTGGCTACTATCGTCCTGTCACTGACGAGGAGGTGCTGTCGCGTTACTGGACCTTTGCCGACGGCGTCGACAGCGTGCGCATCACCCAGCTCGCCTCCATGCAGAATCCCGGTGGGGCAGCGTTAGGGGTACATGCTTTCCAGGATACCTCCCAGGATCTCAGCCTGCTGCCCCACGGCCCGGACCAGAACCAGTCGCTGCTGCCACGCACCTTTGGTCGTGGTGAGTTTCCGGAGGTCACCTTGCAGCGCTCCGACATACCGGAGGACTGGACCGGGGACGCGCTGTTTGGCTTCGAGATCGCAAGGCTGTCATCAGACCCGTCTCTCAACCCCACAGGCCAAGGCACGCCCCCAGCCAATGGCCCTGATCTGGAGCGAGGCTACTTCATTCGTCTGTTCCAGGCCCTGGACGAGGAAGGCAACGACATCCCGGATACCTACCTGGTCATCCAGGACTTCAATGGCGGGAACTTTGACTACAACGACAACATGTACGTGATCGAAGGCATCAAGCCGATGTACGACGGCGATGGCGTGGTCCCGACTGCCCTAATGACTGAACCGCGGCCCGACCAGCAGCCCGTTGCGGACGTCACCTTGTGGTCAGAGGAGTCGCTGCAGCCAGACGTGTCGCCACAGGAGGAACTTCGACAGAGGCTTCTGCGGCAGGAACCGGAGCAGCAGCAATCCGAGCAGCAACGCCAGGCACCACCGCCCTCTGACGATATGGTGGAGGTGCAGGGCCTGCCCGATTCTGGGAGCGATATCTGGTGAAGGCGGGAGTGATCGAAATTGTAGCGTCTCCATCGGGCGACATATGGTGTGCTTGCCCGGCGACAGAGGTGGTTGTACGAACTTTGCGATACCCTACGACGATATCGCCTCTACGGGTTGTCACAGTGAATCGATAACCAGAGGCAAGAGTATCAGGATCAATAGGGGATCAAGAGTATGCCGATGGTAACTTCTGCTGCGAAATGGCTGATGCCGCTTCTGCTGATCATGACCGTTGCGGGCTGTAGCTACGAACCGGCGCGCATCTCGTCTGAGCCGTTGATCATCCTTGACGATGATCATCGTGACCACGGCGGCCATCACGGCGGCGACTTCTGTCCGCCGGGGCAAGCCAAGAAAGGCCGTTGCTAGGTGCTACTGCTAGCAAGGCACCAGTGTCAGCCTGGCGCGGTGGCTAGCCGCCGCACCGACGGCTGGCAACTGCCTTGGGATGGATGTCAAAGGTTGACCGACGTCAATCAAACGGGTGGCCTGCTGGCGGTGGCAAAAACGCCAGGTCAGGCCACGCCGAGCTGGCCTGCTGCGGCCAGCTTGGCGGTGATGATGGTCCCGGGAGTGGTATCAAGGTCGGGTTTTCCGGCACTATCATGGGGTAGACTCGCCCAGGAGCAGGCTTGGCTTGCTTTGGCCTGAACTGCTGTGGCCAGGGATAGACTCGCTCAGGTACCGACTCGTGGAGAGGGTGCCGAACTGGTGCCCCAGGGTACGCAAGACACGGGGAGCGAGATCGCGTCATCACCGGAGACCGATGTAGATGAAACTGTTTTACCATCCTGACCAGGAACGTCACGCACCCCCTCAGTTCTTGAAGCGAGGCGTGTTGAGCGATTCGCCCGAAGGGCCGCGTCGGTCAGAGTTGCTGAGCGAAGGTCTCGCCGAGGTCGGCCTGGCGCTGACCGCACCCGCCGAAGTCGACAGTCCCAAGTTGAGGGAGCGGCTCAAGGAGATCCATACCGAGCGTTATTTGGATTTTCTCGAGACGATTCATTCCCGTTGGCAAACGCTGCCCGAGGCCACCGACTTCGTGGCGCCCAACGTGCATCCCTGCGGTGGTGGCAAGCATTATCCGCGACACCCGGTGGGTCAGGCAGGCTGGCATCTACACGACATGGCCTGCCCGCTGACCGCCACAAGCTTTCAGGGCATTCTGGCCAGCGCCGCGACGGCTCAGGCCGCGGCTGAAAGCATCGTGTCGGGCGCAGGCACGGCGTATGCACTGTGTCGTCCGCCGGGGCATCACGCAGGGCCAGATCGCGCCGGGGGCTTCTGTTATCTCAACAATGCCGCTCTCGCGGCCACCGTGCTGCGCGAGCATGTGTCCCAGGTGGCCATCCTGGACATCGATCTTCATCACGGTAACGGCACCCAGGACATCTTCTACGACCGCGGCGACGTCTGGACCGGTTCACTGCACGCTGACCCTGCGGACTTCTATCCCTACTACTGGGGTAGCGCAGAAGAGACCGGCATCGGCCCTGGGCTAGGGGCCAATCTGAATGTCCCGCTGCCGGTGGGCAGTGGCATCGATGCCTTCCAGGCAGCGCTGGACGAGCTGCTCGATGCCATGGCGAGCTTTAGCCCGGATGCACTGGTACTGGCGCTGGGGCTGGATGCCCACAAGGATGATCCTCTGGCGGGGCTGAGCCTCGATACTCAGGACTTTGTGACGATTGGCCGCCAGGTGGGCGAGCTGGGCCTGCCCACGGTGCTGGTGCAGGAGGGGGGTTATCCGACCCCGGCGCTGAGCCGTAACCTCGCTGCCTTTCTGCGCGGGTTCACCGATACCTGAAGGTGCTGAACGTGAGTTTGCTGTGGCGACGTTGCTGCGGCGACGTTGCGGCGACGACATTGTCGCGGCCACATAGCACGGTCGCCTTAGCCGCTGACGTCCTCTGGGAAAGAAAGGCGTCGCAAAAAAGAAAAGCGCCACGACCGATGGACGTGGCGCAGCAATCTTTTTGCTTTCTTTCCTCCCTGAGGCACTATCCCGGTGCCTGAACTCCCTCGATGCGTCCTGCATCGTCGCATCCGTGACGCTCATGGGGCAGTATCCATTGCCCGATGTTGCCTGAACACGAGTGTAGTATGTCCTGCCAATATGACAAATCCGTAAACGCCGCGTGATGCTTTGGTGACATCCCGCAGCCAGCGCTTTTCTGGTATCCTTCGCGCCGACTTTTGCGGGAAACCTGCGCTATTCCTGGCTTTGCGCCCAGGTTTTCCCCTCCCTCAACCCTCGTAACCCCAACTCGGATGTTCCTATGAACGCAGTAATTATTGCCGTTCTGGTGATGGTGGGCCTGTCGCTGGCGCGGGTCTCGGTGGTGCTGGCGCTGGTGGTCGGCGCCCTGGTGGGTGGCCTGGTCGGTGGTCTGTCCATCGAGGATACCCTGGCGGCTTTCAATGACGGCGTAGGGGGAGGTGCCAAGGTGGCGCTGGCCTATGCCACGCTGGGGGCCTTCGCGGTGGCGATTTCTCGCTCAGGCCTGCCTGACCTGCTGGCCCGTCGCCTGATCACCTTGCTGGGGCAGGAATCCAGCGCATCTCGCCAGGCCACGGTCAAGTATCTGTTGCTGGGCAGCGTCCTGTTGGTCGCGGTATCGTCCCAGAACCTGATTCCCGTGCACATCGCCTTTATCCCGATCCTGATTCCGCCGCTGCTCAAGGTCATGAACCAGCTGCGTATGGACCGTCGCGCCGTGGCCTGTGCCCTGACCTTTGGTCTGACGGCGCCCTATATGCTGCTGCCGGTGGGATTTGGCGCGATCTTCCTCAACGATATTCTGCTGGCCAACATCAATCAGGCCGGGGAGAGCCTTGGGCTCGAGATCGGCCGTGCCATGGTGCCCATGGCGATGGGCGTGCCCGTGGCTGGCATGTTCCTGGGATTGCTGGTGGCGGTGTTTCTGTCCTATCGCAAGCCTCGTGACTATTCTGAGGCCGAGCTAACACACCATGCCCACGGCCATGAAGCGGGCGACACCGAGGAGCCCCGCGCGTTGGGGCTGATCATGTCGGTGGTGGCCATCGTCGCGGCGCTGGGTATCCAGCTTTACACCGGTTCCATGATCCTGGGTGGGCTGGTCGGTTTCTCGCTGTTGTCCATGGGCGGCATCTTCCGCTGGCGCGAGGCGGACGACCTGTTCACCAGCGGCATGCGCATGATGGCGCTGATTGGCTTCATCATGATCTCCGCCTCGGGTTTTGCGGCGGTGATGACGGCCACCGGCGATATCGAGAGCCTGGTCAGTGCCAGTGTCGAGGTCATCGGTGACAACCGTGGCCTGGCGGCGCTGCTGATGTTGCTGGTCGGTCTGTTCATTACCCTGGGCATCGGCTCCTCGTTTTCCACCATCCCCATCATTGCCGCCATCTTTGTTCCGCTGGCGGTGCAGTTCGGTTTCTCCGATCTGGCGACGGTGGCCCTGGTGGGTACCGCAGCGGCGTTGGGTGATGCGGGTTCACCTGCCTCGGATTCCACCTTGGGTCCGACCTCGGGGCTCAATGTGGACCGCCAGCACGACCACATCTGGGATAGCGTCGTGCCGACCTTCGTGCACTACAACATTCCGCTGGTGGCCTTTGGCTGGCTCGCGGCGATGACGCTGTAATCTCAGGAGCCCATTGAGGCCCTATAGAGACGTCCTAGCCAGCGTAAGCGGCCTAAGCTGAGGGGCTAAGCTAAGCGGCTAACGTAAGGGCTAACCTAAGCGGCTCACGTAAGGCAATGACAGCGCACACGCGATAGACCAAAACAGTGCCCGTGCTCCCGCAGCACGGGCATTGTCGTTTCAAGGGGGGGTAAAGGGGGCTGTAAAGGGTGTATGACGATATCGCTTACGGGTTGTGCTGATCCTTCACTTTGGTCCAGGCTAAGGGACAGGGAGTCGCGAGATCGAGTCGTCGAACACGGCCAACTGTCGTCAAGGCTCGGCGCTGAACTCTCTACAGGGAGAGAAAGACGTTCCTGACGGCAGGGTGTTCCAGAAGGAGCGTCGTACCCGATGGAAAGACACTTCACATGGAAAGGAGCCTCTAGATGATCAAGGCAACATGGTGGTTAGGCGCTAGCCTGCTGGTGGCGGGTGCAGCACATGCCGCGACCGAGGTGGAGATGCACCGTGTCAGTACCGACGGCGTGGGGGATAGCGTCGGTACCATCACCTTCGAGGATAGCGATCATGGCCTGCTGATTACGCCTGCCCTGGAAGGGCTGGACACAGGAATCCATGGCCTGCACGTACACGTCAACCCGGATTGCTCCCCGGCAGAGAAGGACGGGGAAGTGGTGGCTGCTGCCGCTGCCGGTGGTCACTATGACCCCGAGGAAACCGGCACCCATCAGGGCCCCTATGGCGATGGACACCTGGGGGATCTGCCCGCACTGTCCGTAGGACAGCAGGGCGAAGCCGAGCTGACGACCCTCGCCCCAAGGGTGAAGGAGTCTGACCTAAGCGGCCGCGCGATCATGATTCATGCCGGTGGCGACAACTACAGCGACGAACCCCACCTTGGTGGTGGCGGAGCCCGCGTCGCCTGTGGGGTCATTGACGGCTAAGCGTCAGCCCGAGCGGGTCGTGACAGTGTCGCGACCCGCGTTTAGGTGAACGATGCACTGTCGTTCTAGTCAATCAAAGGCCGCTCTACCCAGGTAAGAGCCGCTCTAGCCAACCAAGGGCCGCTCTAGCCGGTCAAATGCCGCTAGCGGTTGTCGTCGTAAGGAAGGTGGCTTTCCAAGGAGGACAGCCAGCCTCGCAGCAACGAAAGCTCCTTGCGCGAGGGGGTAGCACGGGCGAACAGGGCCTGCAGCTGCTCTTCAGTTTTCGCGTGGGGCTGGGTGATAAAGCCACTGCGTTGCATGACGCGGCTCAGGTGGCTCTGAAAGTGCCCCACCTGCTCACGTGTCGGCGGTGTCGCTATAGACCCGGCACCGGCCGTAGACTCCGCAGCATGCTTGCGCCATGCCCGCCTGGCCTCGTAGGACAGCACCTGGACCGCCTGGGACAGGTTCAAGATGCCGTAGTCAGGATTGGCAGGAATGCTGACCTGATGCGAGCACAAGCGAATCTCATCGTTGGTCAGGCCGTAGCGCTCGCGGCCGAACACCATCGCCACGGGACTGTTGCGAGCATCCTCCACCAGGTCCTTGGCCAGTTCATCCGGCTCGTCGTAGTGGGGCAGTGGCAGGCTACGCAGTCGCGCGCTGGCGCCGACTACCCGCACGCAGTCGCCAATGGCATCTTCCAGCCGCTCGACCACTCTTGCTCCCTCGATC
The DNA here is from genome assembly GCF_019802025.1 of Halomonas sp. DP5Y7-2. Lineage (NCBI taxonomy): Bacteria > Pseudomonadati > Pseudomonadota > Gammaproteobacteria > Oceanospirillales > Halomonadaceae > Halomonas > Halomonas sp. DP5Y7-2. The sequence goes on from NZ_JAHVHY010000006.1 coordinate 355,983, forward strand.
ACATCCAGCGCGCCCGCCGCCAAGCGGCTGGCTTCCTCGTCTGGAAAGGCACGGGGATTGACCAGCACCAGGTCCGTCAGGCCCATGGTCTTCATGGCGCGGGCGGCGGAGCCGATGTTGCCGGGATGATAGGTCTGGACGAGAACGATGCGGATATTGGAGAGCATTCGACAGCAAATCGCAGTAGAGACAGGGAGCGCCATTGTAGCCGCCAGCGGCCTGGCGGGGAATGAGCGGGCTTCTACGCCTTGTCTGTCCTGGTCTTTTCTCAGTCGCTACATCGACCTTCGCCATGTCTCCAGGGCGGCGATATGGCTGGGGCTGATGCCGCAGCAGCCGCCGATAAGGCGAGCACCGCGTTCGAACCAGCGAGTGGCGTAGTCCAGGTAGCCCTGGGGAGTGATCTGGCGGTCCTGGGTCAGGATGGCGTTGGCCTGATGGGCTGCGGCAATGGGCGCGAAGCTGTTGGCGTAGGCCCCCAGCGGCAGCGAGCAGCGCAGGCGTCGCATGGCGTCACTGGCATCGATCAGAGCCTGCTCGATCACTTCTGGAATCGAGCAGTTGAAGAGAATGGCATCGGCACCGCCCTGGCAGAGTTGTGTGACGGCTTCTGCCACGCTCTCGCCGGAGCGCAGGCGCGCCACGTCGGTGATATCGTCCTGCAAGGTCAGGGCAAACCAGCGTGGTGCGTCGCTATTCGCCAATACCTCCTGGACGACAGCGATTTCTTCCAGGCTCGACAGCGTCTCGGCCAGCCACAGGTCCACGAAGGGCTCTTGAGCTCGGTAAAGGTCCGTCAGCAGCGAGCGTGCACGATTGGCGTCAAACAGGTCCGGGCGGTAGCTGCCCATGACGGGCGGAAGGCAACCGGCGACCTGGGCGCGGCTGCTGGAGGCCTCGCCGGTCTGATCGGCCTGCCATTCGCTGATGGATCGCGCGGCTAGCCGGGCGGCTTGGGTGGCAAGGGCGATACCCTGCTCCTGGTAGCGTTCTTCGCCGAGATGGAAGGGCACGCAGGCGTAGCTGTTCACCGTGATGACACGGGCGCCAGCATCAAGAAAGTTGCGGTGGGCCTCGACCACACGATCAGGTGCCTCGATCAGCGCCTGGGCGCTCCACAGCGGTTGTGAAAAGGGCGCGCCGATACGCTTCAGCTCTCGCCCCATTCCGCCATCCAATAGCGTCAGTTCCATCGCTTGCCTACCTCGAAAAAGCCGGGACATAGTGAACCACGGCAGGGATCGTTCGATAAGTGAAATGTCCTCAGCGTGGATATGAGGCGGATCGATGAAGAGGGCGATGGCAATGGCTATGGCGCCTAAGCGTCGGGCACGAAAAAGCCCTGCCGCAGGGGCAGGGCTTTTGTGTTTGCTCTAGGGCTAGTGCGCTAGGGCTGGCACGCCAGAGGCAAGTGGTTCGTCGCCTCTGGGTGCGGGGCCGGGCAGGCTAGCCTGCCCGTGGGGGCACTTACATCATGCCGCCCATGCCACCCATTCCGCCCATGCCGCCCATGTCCGGAGCAGCGTCTTTCTCGTCCGGATCGTCGGCGATCATGGCTTCGGTGGTGATCAGCAGGCCAGCGACGGAACCAGCGGACTGCAGTGCAGTGCGGGTCACCTTGGCCGGATCCAGCACACCCATGTCGAACAGGTCGCCGTACTCGCCGGTCTGGGCGTTGTAGCCGAAGTTGCCTTCACCGTCCTTGATGCGGTTGACGATGACGGAGGCTTCCTGGCCAGCGTTGGTGACGATCTGACGCAGCGGAGCTTCCATGGCGCGCAGGGCGATGGCGATACCGTGGGTCTGGTCTTCGTTGTCACCCTTGAGACCAGCGATCTTGGTCAGGATGCGGATCAGGGCAGTACCACCGCCAGGCACGACGCCTTCTTCGACGGCTGCACGAGTGGAGTGCAGGGCGTCTTCGACGCGAGCCTTCTTCTCTTTCATCTCGACTTCGGTGGCAGCACCGACGCGGATGACAGCAACACCGCCGGCCAGCTTGGCGACACGCTCCTGCAGCTTCTCGCGATCGTAGTCAGAGGAAGTCTCTTCGATCTGAGCGCGGATCTGGTTGACGCGAGCTTCGATGTCGCTGTCGTTGCCAGCACCATCGATGATGGTGGTGTTTTCCTTGGACATGGTCACGCGCTTGGCGGTGCCCAGGTGGTCCAGGGTAGCCTGCTCGAGGTTCAGGCCGACTTCTTCGGAGATCACAGTGCCGTTGGTCAGGATAGCGATATCCTGCAGCATGGCCTTGCGACGGTCGCCGAAGCCAGGCGCCTTGGCAGCTGCCACCTTGACGATGCCGCGCATGGTGTTGACCACCAGCGTTGCCAGGGCTTCGCCTTCGATGTCTTCAGCGATGATGACCAGCGGCTTGCCAGCCTTGGCCACGGCTTCCAGAGTCGGCAGCAGTTCGCGGATGTTGGAGATCTTCTTGTCCACCAGCAGGATGAACGGATCTTCCAGTTCCACCGCCATGGTGTCCTGGTTGGTCACGAAGTACGGGCTCAGGTAGCCGCGGTCAAACTGCATACCCTCGACCACGTCCAGCTCGTCTTCGAAGCCGCGACCTTCATCGACAGTGATGACGCCTTCCTTGCCGACTTTCTCCATCGCTTCAGCGATGATCTCGCCGATGCGAGTGTCGCCGTTGGCGGAGATGGTGCCAACCTGAGCGATAGCCTTGGAGTCGGTGCAGGGCACGGACAGAGCCTGGATTTCCTTGACCGCCGCAACGACCGCTTGGTCGATACCGCGCTTCAGGTCCATCGGGTTCATGCCGGCAGTCACGCCTTTCAGGCCTTCGGCGACGATGGCCTGGGCCAGAACGGTAGCGGTGGTGGTGCCGTCACCAGCAACGTCGGAGGTCTTGGAAGCGACTTCCTTGACCATCTGCGCGCCCATGTTCTCGAACTTGTCCTTCAGTTCGATTTCCTTGGCGACGCTGACGCCGTCCTTGGTCACGGTCGGTGCGCCGAAGGACTTTTCCAGCACCACGTTGCGGCCTTTCGGGCCCAGGGTTGCCTTGACGGCGTTGGCCAGAACGTCAACACCACGCGCCATGCGCTTGCGGGCATCATCAGAGAACTTGACTTGTTTCGCTGCCATTTTCTGTACTTCCTTTGAATCTAAGCGTCAAAAGTGAACGTTGAAACGACCGAGTCAGTGGCGTGGGCTCAGCCCTCGACGACTGCCAGGATGTCGGACTCGCTCATGATCAGGACTTCCTCGCCGTCGATCTTCTGCTTCTCGACGCCAAAGCCATCCTTGAAGATCACGGTGTCGCCGACCTTCACGTCCAAAGGACGTACGTCGCCGCTCTCGAGAATCCGGCCGTTACCGACGGCGAGCACTTCGCCACGAGTCGGTTTTTCCTGGGCGTTGCCCGGAAGCACGATGCCGCCTGCGGTCTTCTGCTCTTCCTCAACGCGACGGATGACGACGCGATCGTGCAAGGGACGGATGTTCATTGCTCACGTTCTCCTGATGGTTTTGCTAGGCCGGGGCATCCACCCGCGGCGGTTCATTGTTCACTCTCGTCGTGACGCAGATCGCGGCGAGAGCTGGAGGTCATGGCCAGGCTGCCGATGAAAGTGGCAGGCCTTTGTCGGCCCTCCTGTCAAAGGCGAGGGAGCAACCCCCTCACCGAAGCTTGATGCTGATCTGGTAAGTGGGGCTGGTGAAGGGGCTTTCAAGGGCGAGGACGAAATTTTTTTCACACTCATGCGCCCCGTCAGCGCATCACGGCACAACCTTGGCGCAAACCTGGGCATGCCCACGGGCAATCTCCCCCCGCAAGGGATAACGACAGCGGTGACGACAGGAAAACGACAGGGGGGATGAGGGGGATGATGAGATGGGGGAGAGGGGACGACAGGAATAGCGAGAGGGCTGAGGATAGTGCTGGAGATAGTGCTGGAGGGAGCGCTGGAGGGAGCGCTGAGGATAGCGCCATGAAAAGGGGCGAAGACAGGGGCCGTTAACGCCCCTGTCCTCGCCCCTATCTCCGCCCCTGTCTCGGCCCCTGTCTCCCTAAGGCTTAGCGTCGACGATCGTCCTTGCTGATGAATTCGCCTTCGATGGGGTCGGCGTCAGTGTTGTCGGTGCCCTGTTGCTGCCGTTCTTGCTGCTGGCTGGTGCCTGCGTCTCGGCCAGAGGCTTGCTCCCAGCCATTGGCTGAACCGGCGCCGAAGTCAGAGCCTTGCGAGCCACCGTAGCCAAAGGTAGAGCCACCCATCTGGAAACCCTTCATGCGAATATCAACCTTGGCCAGCAGCTTGCCCAGCAAGCGACGAGCGTCCGGGATCAGGCACATGAAGCCAAGGGCATCGGACAGAAAACCAGGGGCCATCAGCAGCGCACCGCCAAAGATCAAGGCAGCACCGGTCATCAGCTCCGAGGAGGGGATTTCGCCGCGGGCCATGCGCTCCTGGGCGCGGGCGAAGGTCGCCACACCCTCACGACGGATCAGATGCAGGCCGATAAAACCGGTAGCCAGCACCAGGGCGAGGGTCGACAGCAGACCGATCTCACTGCCGACCGAAAACAGCACGGCGAAGTCGAGCAGGGCAAAAATGGTGAAGATAAGAAGGAAGGGCATGTCAGCTCCGCGTTGTGGTCTGTTGAGAAGATGGGGGTGAAAGGCGAAGAGTTCAAGCATCAACCTCTGGCGCTGATGCACAGTGCCCGACGGTCGCTCGCACCGGCGCCCCCGCCACCGCGTGCTAGTGGTCGGTCGGTGGCTGTGAGCGTCTGGGGCGAGCTGCAGCTGTCACTGCATCGCAGTGGAATATTGTCGTTTGCGTTTTTGCGTTTTTGCGTGAGTGACGTGAGGTCGACTATCGACTCGGACGCATTGGTCGGTGCGTCAATGGCTTATAGCGGGTATGCCATCGCCTGCAAACTAGCGTTTGGCGCGAGCCGGGTGTCGGAAGGTAGCGCCGCGCCGGGAAACTTGGCATGCTGCAACGCAATAACTGCTCGTTGTGCAGCGTTCCGGGTCCCCGATCCGTGGAGCACGCGTCGGCGAGCCACCGACCGGCCTGTCAGCCATGGCACGGCTGGTGCTTACCAGGGGAAACCGTATGCAGTTGGAAAATGCCGTCATTGCCATCACCGGTGGTGCTCGTGGCCTGGGACTCTCCATGGCCCATCATCTGGGCAAGCTGGGTGCCCGGCCTGCACTGATCGACTTCGATAATGATCAACTCGACAAGGCCGTCAACGAGTTGGTGGACGCCGGTATCGATGCTCGCGGGTTCGTCGCCAATGTGGCGGACGAAGCGTCGGTCACGGAAGTCTTCGCCGACATTCGCCAGGGTATGGGCCCGCTGGATGGGCTGATCAACAATGCCGGCATCCTGCGCGATGGTCTGCTGGTCAAGGCTCGCGATGGCAAGGTAGAGAAGACGCTTGGGCTGGATGCCTGGCAGGCGGTCATCGACGTCAACCTTACCGGCGTGTTCCTGTGCGGACGGGCTGCCGCCGCTGCCATGATCGAAGACGGCCGTAACGGCGTTATCGTCAATATCTCCAGCATCTCGCGGGCCGGTAACATGGGGCAGAGCAATTATGCCGCCGCCAAGGCCGGTGTGGCTGCCTTGACCGTGACCTGGGGGCGTGAACTGGCGCGCCACGGCCTGCGTGTGGCTGCCGTCGCTCCAGGGTTTATCGAAACCGAGATGACCGCGTCCATGCGTGAAGACATGCTGGACAAGCTGACGGCTGGAGTACCGGTACGCCGCTTGGGGGCTCCCGACGAGATCGCCAAGACCGTGGCCTTTATCTTCGACAATGACTACGTCAATGGCCGCGTGATCGAGGTAGACGGCGGTCTGCGCCTTTAAGCGTGGCCGTTTCGATCTAGCGCTAGCGCCTGGTGATCTGCAAGCACCCGCCACGTCCTGTGGCGGGTGCTTGCGCGATGAACGCTATTCGTCGTGACGCCGACAAGTCAGTCGGTACTGATTTCGTCCTTGAGCCGCGCCACGGTGTTGGCGCCAATGCCTTTTACTCGAGTCAGGTCCTCTGCGCTGGTGTAGGGTCCATTGACCTGGCGGTCTTCGACGATGGCTTGCGCCTTGGTGGGCCCAATGCCCGGCAGCTCGGCCAGCAGCTCAACACTGGCCTCATTGACGTTGATGGGCGCAATGGCGGGGCCTTCTGCAGCGAAGGCCGGATGGGCCAGGCTCAGCCAGGCGACACTAAGCCAGGCCAGCGTCACGAGCGTGATCCCATGGGGCCGGCGACGACGGGCAGTGCGTTGAGTGGTAGACGTGCGGTGATGGATAGACGCGCGGTGATGGACAGACGCGCGGTGATGGACAGACGGATAGTCATTGAATGTTGGCATGAGAGACGTCCTGTTGTTGTTGGAAATGGGCGGCCAAGCGCTGTGTGTCAGCAATAGCAGCAGCACCTGTGCCAGAAAGGCCGCACCGTCGATCCTTTAGGTGTGCGCCAAGCCCTCCCGAGTGAACAGTCGTTGGCGTTGTCCTGGTGGCCGTCGGCTGTCTTCTCTCACCTTAGGGTTAAATAAGAAAACTCTGTTATAAGAATATTCTTAATAAAATATCAGTCATCTATGAAGATCTGAGCCAGCCAAGCGGCAGCGCAGGTAGCGCCAAGGCTGATATACTGCGGCGATTTGGCGCCCTTTGCCTGCTGCGGGCTAGCGGGTAGCGGGCCTGGCTCAAGGCCTCAGTATTGCCCCCCGTGCAAGGGCAGTACTCCCGGATCAACAGGGCGCCAGCGCTTCGTTCACTTCTCGCCGGAGGCCGCCGTGACCCCCTCATCTCCCTTGATCATCGCCCTCGACTACCCCTCCATGGACGCCGCCCTGTGCATGGCAGACCGGCTGGATCCGGAACGCTGCCGCGTGAAGGTCGGCAAGGAATTGTTTACTCGCAGCGGCCCAAGCGTGCTCGACGCCCTTCACGGTCGCGGCTTCGAGGTATTTCTCGATCTCAAGTTCCACGATATTCCCAACACGGTGGCCGCAGCGGTGCAGGCGGCGGCAGAGCAGGGCGTGTGGATGGTCAACGTGCACGCCTGTGGCGGTCGTCGCATGATGGAAGCGGCCCGTGAGCGTCTTGAACAGAACGGGCTGTCCACCCATCTGATCGCGGTGACGGTGCTGACCAGCATGACCGCCGATGAGCTGGCGACCACCGGCGTGTCGTCGCCGCTGGACGAGCACGTGGAGCACCTGGCGAAGCTGGCCAAGGATAGCGGCTTGGATGGCGTGGTGTGTTCTGCCCAGGAGGCCGCCCGCCTGAAGGCAGCCTGTGGCGAAGATTTCCTGAAGGTCACGCCGGGCATTCGCCCGAGTTTTGCCCAGGCGGGGGATCAGCGGCGGATCATGACGCCCCAGCAGGCGATGGAGGCGGGCAGTACCCATCTGGTGGTGGGGCGGCCCGTGACCCAGGCAGAAGATCCGATGGCCGCTCTTGCGGCGATCGAGGACGAGCTCAAGGGCTGACGCTCTGTTGCAGCGCTATTCGCCCTCGATGCCGGTGATTGGCTTGGTCGTGCCCCAGTTGCGGCAACGGGGGCACTGCCAGTGCAGGTGCTCCCCCGAAAAGCCGCAGCGTCGGCAGCGATGCCGCGGCAACGCCTTCAGCAGCGGCTGCGTGTGTTGACGAAGTAGATCAAAGCGGCTGTCACCGGCGTCAGCGCCGCTGCGCTGGTAAAGGCCCATCAGATAATCGACGCCGCCCAGGCTCGGCTCCTTCCTTAGCTGCTCAGTAATCAGCTCGATGGCTTCGTCATCGTTGCCACGCACCTGCCTGAGCGTCTGGGCCAGCAGCACGATAACGCTGGTGCAGGGGTTGAGCTCCAGCAGGCGCCGCAAGTGCTCGATCAAGCCCTCGGCATCGTCCAGCAGCTGATAGGTGCGCTCCAACGGCTCCAGCATGGTGGGGATGAACACCACATCCTGCTGGGGAATACGGTCAAGAAACTTCAGCGCCTGGCGGTACTGGCCGGTGTCGTGGCACAGCTTGGCATGCACGAGATTGGCGCGGATGCAGCGCTCGTCGATGGACAGCGCTTGCTTGAGGTGCTTGCGGGCGACCCCGTGGCTATTGGAGGTGCGTGCTATTTCTGCCAGCTCGCAATGCCAGTGGGCTGCCGCGCGGCGCAGGTCGTCGTGCTGGCGGGTCAGCTGCGGTACGGCAACCTCGATGGCGTTCTGCCATTCCCCTTCACGCTCGAACAGGTCCACCAGCAGCCGCTTGGCGTGGTGGCGAATCTCGGCGTGGGTGTCCTCCTTGACCAGGCCCTTGAGCAGCCGTTCGGCGCGGTCATGCAGACCCAGGTGCAGGAAGTCGCGGGAAAGCTCGAGCTGGACCCAGGCGCCCTGGTGGGCATCGAGGAACGGCCGGGCGAGCAGATTCTGGTGAATCTTGACCGCTCGGTCGGCCTCCCCGCGAGAGCGGAACAGGTTGCCTAGAGTGACATGGGTCTCGATGGTGTCGCTGTTCACTTCAAGCGCGGAGATAAACGTTTCGATGGCCCTGTCCTGCTGGTCGTTGAGCAGGTAGTTGAGGCCGACGAAATAGTCGCGATGCAGGCTGGGGGCAGGGCGTTGTTGCGGACGGCTTTCCCGCCGGCCGAGCGCCCAGCCAATGGCGAGGGCGACGACCAGCAGGCCCAGTAGCAGGAGATCCGGCATTCAGGGCAGTTCCTTCATCTCCTGCACTCGAAGGCGGTCGAGTTCCTTGCGCTGCTGCTGGTTGTGGCGCTGGGCGCGGGTGAGCAGCGTGCGCAGCCTGATGTAGACGCCGGTCATGGCGAGCATGCCGAGCAGGACGCCCACGGCCAGGGAGGCCAGCAGCCAGACGGACAGGGATGCCTCGGGCAGCTCGAACCAGATCAGGTTCAGCGGCAGGGCCTGCTGGTTATTGGTCGCGAACAGGATACCGATGATCAGTACCGCCAGCAGAATGATGGCCATGATCAGGCCTTTTAGCCAACGCATGTGTGACTTCCCGTAGTGAGACGAAGAGAGGTTGAGCCAGAGATAACGGAAAACGCTGGCGCGAGTGGGCCCAGACGTTGGTCGCTAGTATCCCAGCGCACGGCTGGCATCGACCTGTTCGCGCAACTCCTTTCCTGGCTTGAAGTGTGGCACGAACTTGCCTTCCAGCTCCACCGCTTCGCCGGTCTTGGGGTTGCGTCCGACCCGTGGCTCCCGATAGTGCAGAGAGAAACTGCCGAAGCCACGAATTTCGACGCGCCCGCCATCGGCCAGGGTGTCGGTGATGTCATCCAGAATGAGGCGCACCGCAGCCTCAACGTCCTTGATCGACAGCTCGGGCTGCCGCATGGAGATCTGCTCTATCAGTTCGGACTTTGTCATCGGTTATCTCCGTGAGTCCCATCTGGGTGATGAGCGCTGGTCAGGCCAGTGTCGAGGACCGCGTCGATCGCAGTCCCTTGTTTTTAGATAGCATACTTTTCAAGTGTTGATAAAACAACGCACTACATTGATCGACATTCGTGGCAGGCCCTTGCCCGGCATCACCTTTTTCGCCGCCGTGCGGCTGCCCGCCGTTGGTGCCTGCGGTATACTGGCGCCACACTTAACATCCCAGACGAGGTTCCCCTTGGATCAACCGTCTTCCGCGGCCTCCCAGCTCGAGGCCGAGCGCAAGCGCCTGCACTGGCACTCCCGTCGCGGCATGTGGGAGCTGGACCTTCTGTTGTTGCCGTTTCTGGAACACCGCTACGATGATCTTGATGAGGCCGACAAGGCCGCCTATCGCGACCTGATCACCGAAGAGGATCAGGACCTGTTTATATGGCTGATGCGTCGCGAATGGCCGGAAGAGCCGACTCGCCGGCGTATCGTGCAGATGATCGTGGACTATGCAGAGACCACGGGTCACGGCCACAATCGGGGCCTCTGACCGACAGCATCTCGCCCATGGTGCAGTGGTGGTGGCGGTCAGTCTGATCGTCGCCATCGTCCTGCCTTCCCCGCTCGGGGGATATTGTGTTGCCTTGCTCGGTGCAGTGCTGATTCGCAGCGCCCGCCATCCTCTCCTCGGTCAGTTGCGCTGCCTGCCTGGGCCACAGACCACGCCGACCGCGTCGCCTTCCGCTATTTCCGCCGGGACGTCCTTCGCGCTGCCTTCCACACTGTCTTCCCCGCTGTCTTCCACTCTGTCTTCCACACCGCCTGTGTCGAGGTTGCAGACGTACCTGAGCCCCTGTGGCTGCCTTGGACGATTTCCTGGTCTATGGCTCGGTCTATGGCGTCGGTGGTGGCAAGGTGCCATGGCGTTTGTCGCCGGGCTGGCGTCCGTCTCAGTGCCTGTTCCCGGACACTGGCAGTGGCGTTCTGACGCCGGTCAGAACGGGCGTGGGCCCGTCACCGCCTCAGAAGACAGTCACGCTCCCTGGCATGACATCGACCTCTATTGCATCAGTGTGGGTCATTACCTGATCGCCCTGCGCTGGCATGGCCGAACCCACTGGCTGTGGCATGACGCCGTGGACCCCGGCGAATGGTGGCAGCTCAAGCGTTACCTGCTGGGAATGGAGGCGTCGAACAAGGGGCGCCTGGCAAGCGAGCGACACGACGAACAATACGACGAGGAACGCTACTCGTGAGAGGACGGCGTTCGCGCGCCGCAGCAAGGTGATGAGCGGGGGTAGCGGGCACCTAGAAGGGCAGGGTCAGCTGCTGCCGTGCCTCTTGTGGCACCAGCCTGACGCCAACCCCAAGCAAGCGCACCGGTCGTTGTGCCCGTTGCCAGGCCTGGTCCAGCAGCTGCGCAAAGGTCGCGGGGTCAGGTTCCAGGCCGCGGGACTCCAGGGTGGTGGTGGTGAAGTCATCGAAGCGTACCTTCACGAACACGCCAGCCAGGGGCGGCCGACCGTTGCGGTCGATACGTGCCTTGAGCTTTTCGCACAGCTCCACCAGTGCCAGCTGGGCGGCGCTCAAGTCGGGCAGGTCGCGTCCGTAGGTGCTTTCGACGCTGATCGACTTGCGCTCGCGCTCTACCTTGACCGGCCGCTCATCGATGCCGCGGGCCAGTTCGTACAGGCGGCGGCCGAACTTGCCGAATTCGTCCAGCAGGCGATCAATGGGCTGGGCGCGCAGCTCTTCGCAGGTGGTAATACCCAGCGCATCCAGGCGCGCCCCGGTAGCCGGGCCCACGCCGTGCAGCTTGCGCACGGGCAAGGCCAGCACAAAGGACTCGACCTGGTCCGGGGGGATGACCGTCAGGCCGTCTGGCTTGTCCCAGTCGCTGGCGATCTTGGCGAGAAACTTCGACGGTGCAGCCCCGACGGATACAGTGATACCGGTGCGCGCCAGGCACTGTTCCTTCAGCCAGCGGGCCATCCAGGTAGCGCTGCCCTTGAAGCCTGCGACATCGGTAACGTCCAGATAGGCCTCGTCCAGTGATAGCGGCTCTACCAGTGGTGTCAGCTCGTGGAAGATGGCCTGGATCTGGGCGGAGACCTCGCGATACTTGTCGAAGTTGGGTGGCACCAGCGTGAGTTGAGGACACAGGCGCAGGGCGCGGGAAGTCGGCATGGCCGAATGGATGCCGAACTTGCGCGCCGGGTAGTTGCAGGTGGTGATGACGCCACGCCCCTCACGGGCGCCACCCACGGCCAGCGGGATATCCCGCAGGGCCGGGTTGTCGCGCATCTCGACGGCGGCGTAAAAGCAGTCGCAGTCGGCGTGAAGAATCTTGCGTACCGGTTCCGTCATGGTCTGGCCTGGTAGCGGCGCGGCGTCTATTCATCTATCCGAGAGGGTGAGGCGGGGCCTCGGCCTTGCTCAGCGTCAATCTCAGTGTTGACCCTAGGATTGACCGCAGCACCAACCTTCGCATCAACCTTCGTATTAACCTTTCTATTAACCCAGGGCCTGGCCGTTGCCACCGCGAATGACACCGACCCCAACGCCCTCGATGTCCAGGCTGTCCCGCCGCAGGTCCAGGGTGATGGGAGCAAAGTCGGGGTTTTCCGCCTGCAGGGTGACGTGATGTCCGTCGCGCTGGAAACGCTTGACGGTCACCTCGTCCTCGAGGCGTGCCACCACGATCTGGCCGTTGCGAATGCGTTCAGTACGGTGCACGGCGAGCAGGTCGCCCTCCAGAATGCCAACGTCCTTCATCGACAGGCCGCGCACGCGCAGCAGGTAGTCGGCACGGGGAGTGAAGTAGTCAGGCGGCAGCGGGCAGTAACGATCGATATGCTCTGCCGCCAGGATGGGGCTACCCGCGGCGACTTCACCGATGATCGGCAGGCCCTGGACGGGACTGGTGTCCTGGGGCGCATCGTTGGCGGCAGTAGTGTCGGCTTCCTGGGCTGGCAGACGAATGCCCCGCGAAGTGCCGCGAATCACCCGGATGGCGCCCTTGCGTTCCAGCGCGCGCAGGTGCTCTTCAGCGGCGTTGGGGGAGCGAAAGCCCAGTGCGCGTGAGATCTCCGCACGGGTCGGCGGGTACCCCAGCTCGTTCATGGTCTTGACGATAAAGTCATAGACGTTTTGCTGGCGAGGGGTCAGGGGACGTGTCATGCGGCCTCCCACGGGCGGCGGTGAGTCAGGACGGCAGCGGCAGGGTAGCCCCAGCGTGCTGCCAGACAGCGGGTACCTTCAGCACCCTTGGTGAAGTGTACAGTATGGATGCCTATCCAGTAAAACGGTGATCTGCCTCGAATTTCGCGTTCGGGGTGAGAGGCGTCGTGGCACCGGTATGAGCGGTCTGATGCACACGTTTCAAACACCGTCTGCGATGGTTGATTGTGCGTAGAGAGCGCCTCCCTTACACTCCGGCTAACATTCAAACAATTGTTTCCAACTGCCCTGACTGACTGGACGGAGCCCGCGAATGGCCCAGACCGATACAGTGACTCGCATTCTGGACACCGCCGAGGTCCTCTTCGCTGAACGAGGTTTCGCGGAAACGTCGCTGCGCAACATTACCGGCAAGGCCAAGGTCAACCTGGCCGCCGTCAACTACCACTTTGGCTCCAAGAAGGCGCTGATCCAGGCGGTCTTCTCGCGCTACCTGGACCCGTTCTCCGACCGCTTCCACGCCGCCATCGATGAGTTGGAGCGTGGATACGGCAGCAAGGTCATACCGCTGGAAGTGCTGCTGGAAACCATGGCCAGGACGGTGCTGGAAGTCCCAGCGGAGCGTCATAGCCTGAAAGTCTTCATGCGCCTGCTGGGGTTGGCCTATAGCCAGGCCCAGGGGCACCTGCGCCGCTATATCCAGGACCAGTACGGCACCGTGTTTACCCGCTTTGTGGCGTTGGTGCGCAAGGCGACCCCGGAGCTGCCGGATTCCGAACGGTTCTGGCGCCTGCATTTTGTGCTGGGTACGGTCATCTTCACCTTGTCTGGCCTCGATGCCCTGCGCGACATCGCCGAGAAGGACTACGACGAGCACGTGTCGGTGCGCGACCTGGCACGCCGGATGCGGCCAGTGGTGGTCGCGGCCATGAAGGCTCCCTTGCCGGAGCCGCCGCAGGCCAGTTCTCAGGCCTGAAGCCAGAACGTAAAACCAGGCCCGACACCAAAGCCGCATCGGAACCACCCGGGCGGTGACGCGTCGAACAGGCAACACGGCAGGTACAGCTGCAGCGTAAACAAACAGGGAGAGACGATGCAGACACCGCGACTTGAAGCATTGCCGCCCGCCGATAGCGTGTGGGTGGAGGTCGACACCTCCACCCAGCAATTGACGCTGTGGCGGGGCAAGCAGCCGGATTGGCAGTGCCTGGTGTCGACCGGCGTTGCCGGCACTGGCCAGCAAGAGGGCAGCGGCCAGACGCCGCTTGGCTGGCACTACATTCGCGCTGCTATTGGGGGTGGAGAGCCAGTAGGTAGCGTCTTTCGTGGGCGGCGGCCAACCGGAGAGGTGTTCGACACCGAGCTGGGCCGTGATAACCCCGAGCGGGATTGGATACTGACGCGCATTTTATGGCTGTGCGGCCTAGAACGGGGCGTCAATCGCGGCGGTAACGTCGACTCTCAGCGGCGCTACATCTATTTCCATGGCACTCCACCGGACAAGCCCATGGGCGTGGCCGACTCCCACGGATGCGTTCGGCTGCGGGACGACGACCTGCTGAAGCTGTTCGATCAGGCGCCCCCTGGGACTCCGGTGTGGCTGCATGATTAAGGTATCCGTTCAAGAGGTCTGTCAGGCCTCCATTAACGGACTGAGCTGATAGCTCTTAGATAGGGCTTAACGACACCCTCGACGCGTCGTGCCTGGATGAGAGCCCGTTACACCACATTGCCCAATTGGAAGATGGGCAGATACATCGCCAGCACCAGGCCGCCGACCACCACCCCGAGCACCACGATAATTAGCGGCTCCAGCAGGCTGGTCAGGGTATCGACCCGGTCATCTACCTCGCGCTCATAGTGGTCGGCCACCCGGCTTAACATGCTATCCAGGGCGCCGGCTTCTTCCCCGATAGCCACCATCTGCAAGGCCAGTGACGGAAAGCGCTGTGTTCGCCGCATCGCCAGGTGCAGCCGCTGGCCGCTGGCGACATCGGCCTGCAGCGCCAACACCGCCCGGCGATAGACATCGTTGCCGCAGGCGCCGGCGGCGGTCTTCAGTGCGGTCACCAGCGGTACCCCCGCCGCAAAGGCGGTGGCAAGGGTGCGGCAGAAGCGCGCCACCGCCGCGTGATCCAGAATCGTCCCCACCACCGGCAGCCGCAGCGACAGGGCGTGAAGCTTGAGGCGGGCCGCCTGGGACTTCGCCACCCGCCAACGAACCGTCGCGACCAAGGTGAACAGACTTCCCAGCGTGGCCAGCCACCAGCGTTGGGCGAACTCCGACAGCAGAATGGTCCACTGGGTCATGGCAGGCAGGCTCGCGCCCACTCCGTCGAACATCTGCTCGAATTGGGGCACCACCTTGATCAGCAGGATCGCGCTGACCGCCATACCCACTGCCACCACCGTGGCGGGATACCAGAGCGCCTTGCGCACGCGAGCCTTCAGCAGCTCGCGTTTCTCTAGGTGATTGGCCAGGCGATCCAGCATCTGGTCCAGGGTGCCCGACTGTTCGCCTGCCGCAACCAGGTTGACGTACAGGCTGTCGAAGGCGGCGCCCTGTCGGGACAGCGCCTGCGCCAGGCTGGCTCCGGCACTGACATCCATGCCTAGGGCCTGCACAATCAACCGCATGGCGGGGTTGGACAGGCTGTCGGCCAGCACCCGAAAGGCCTCCAGTAGTGGCACACCGGCAGTCAGCAGGGTGGCCAGCTGGCGGGAGAACAGCATCAGGTCCCTGGGCTTGATCTGTCGTTGATAGCGGGCCAACTTGCCGGCGGGTTTGAGCTTACGCGGCGTGATGCCCAGCAGGTGCAGTTGACGCTGCGCATCGGGTCGCTTCGATGCCAGCAGCATGCCGGTGCAGGCCAGACCCTGGCGATCTTCTCCCTTCCACTTCCAGCAGAGCTGCCGTTGCTGCGCTGACCTTGATCGCCCAGCCGTATCTGCTCGAGCACCTGAGCGCACATCAGGCCTGACACCCGGGCCGCCGATGGGGTGATGAAAAGCGTCGACACCAGGGGGAGGTGACGTGGTGCGTTCCATGCCGGTGGGCAAGCCGGCGATGAGGCGGGTGCTCTGATCCGTTCCGCTGTGATCATCTCCATGTCCAGCGCCAGAACCAGCAACAGAACCAGGACCAGGACGAGGATCAGAACCGGGACCGTCGCCATTGGACTGGCGGTGGTCCCGATACACAGAGGAGGAGGGCGAGGACGAACGGTCGCGGAAGGGCACGTGGTCTGCATCTCGCATCAAGGATTAAAGGAAAGAGGAAAGCCGCTATGCCGTGGTGATGCGGCAGACCTCCGTCAGACTGGTGACACCTTCCATCACCCGTTCCAGGCCACTGCGGCGCAGATTGGGAAAGCCCTGACTGCGGGCGAGGGTGTCGAATTCGTCGGCGCTACCGCCGCTGAGAATCAGTCGGCGCATGTGCTCGTCCACCGGCACGACCTCGAACAGCCCCACACGCCCCTTGTAGCCCTGGGTGCACTGGCGGCAGCCGACGGCGTCGTAGAAGCTGCCCTGCTGGGCCTGTAGCGAACTCAGCCCATGGTGGATGAGCACATCCTCAGGCAGCTGTACCGGTGCCTTGCAGTGGGGGCACAAGCGCCTTGCCAGACGCTGGGCCACGATAAGGGTGACCGCGCTGGCAATATTGAAGGATTCGATCCCCATGTTGGCGAGCCGGGAGAGCGTGTCGGCGGCGGAGTTGGTGTGCAGCGTCGACAGCACCAGGTGGCCGGTCTGGGCCGCCTTGATCGCGATTTCGGCGGTCTCCCGATCGCGAACTTCTCCCACCATCACCACGTCCGGGTCCTGGCGCAGAAAGGCCCGCAGGGTGTGGGCGAAGTCCAGGCCAATACGCGGCGCCACATTGACCTGATTGACCCCAGGCAGCTTGATCTCCACCGGATCCTCTGCGGTGCAGATATTGCGCTCGGTGCTGTTGAGCAAGTGGATGCCCGTGTACAGAGTGACCGTCTTGCCGCTGCCGGTGGGGCCGGTCACCAGGATCATCCCCTGAGGGCTCGCCAGGGCCGTCTCGAACAGCTTTCGCTGGCTGGGTGAAAAGCCGAGCTGTTCAATCCCGATACGGGCGGTGGCGGAGGCCAGCAGGCGCAGCACCAGTTTCTCGCCGTAGACTGTAGGCAAGGAGTTGACGCGAAAATCGATATCCTCGCCGTCGTCCAGCTGGACCTTGATGGTGCCATCCTGAGGTAGGCGCCTTTCGGAGATATCCATGCGCGCCATGACCTTCAAGCGCGAGGCGATGCGACTGCGCAGGTTGAACGGCGGCTGAGCGACTTCATGGAGCAGCCCATCAATGCGAAAGCGAACGCGGAAGCGGACCTCGAAGGGCTCGAAATGGATATCCGAGGCGCGCTTTCTGACCGCGTCCCGCAGGATGGTATTGACGAACTTCACTACCGGGGCATCGTCTGCCTGGCTGGTGAGGCTAGCCGTCTGGCCGCTGCTAAGGTCCTCGTCGAGCCCGCTGTCGTCTCCCGCTAACCGGTGCGGCTCCGCCCGGCTGAAACGCTCACCGCGACTCTGGCCCTGCGCTGCGACGGATTTGCTACGGCTTGGTGGCGCCTCTGGGCCAAGCTCGTCAATCGCATCGGCAATATCCTCGGCATTGGCCTCGCCCAGGTAGGCATCCAGCAGCAGGGAGAGCTTGTCCATGGGCGCCAGCGCCGGCTTCAGCGGCTTGCCCACCACGAACTGCAGCTCACCCAGGCGCGCAAGCGTGGACGGGTAGGGCACGGCGACGTGCAGATGGTCGTCATCCAGAACCAGGGGCAGTACCTGGTGTTCCCGCAGTAACGCCTGGGGAAAGTGGCTGAGGGGCGGCAGCTGCTCCGCTACCACCGTACTTAGATCGGTAAAGTCGAGACTGTACTCCTCCGCCGCTGCGCGAGTCGCGGGACCGGGTTCGACGCGTCCCGTCTCGACAAGATGGCGCAGCAGCGTGCTGCCGTGGGCCAGGGCGTCGTGCTCGGCGCGTAGCGCCTCCAGCGGTGGTAGCAGGCCCAGGGCCACCAGGCGTTGCCCCAGGCCGCTGTGTGGCCCTTGGGCGTGTCTATCCCCCACAGTTTGATCAAACGGCACAATGATTCCTCTGCGAGCCAGTATCCAGCGTCGACAATAGCGCCAGTTTGCGCCTCTGCGAGTGGTCAATTGCGCCGCAGCGCGTGTTTTGCGCTAGCAACCCGACGCATATCAAGGTTTCAGCGCGCTCAGCCCTGCGCGGCACGAGGTCCGGCGTACTATCCCGATATTCCCCGCCGCACCTCCCGGTCCGGCGATACGTCAAGCCCCACTGAGGAGAGAGTCGTCATGGACGCACACCATCCGTCACACGCGGCGACAGCGTGCACTGAAGTCCGTATTGCGAGTGCCATGCAAAAGCCCACCACCACGGCTTCGGCTGCCGAACCACGCGCCACGACGCAAGCACAGCCGACACAACGGCAAGGGCAGGGCGGCTTCACCTTGATCGAACTGCTGGTGGTCGTTGCCATCATCGGCCTGCTGTCTGCCATCGCGATACCGCAGTACACCAACTTTCAAAAGCGAGCGGCGGTAAATGCCTGCAAGGAGGAGCTCGCGGCTGCACGAACGGCGCTATCGATAGACGGAACCCTTGCGGAGGTGGACGTGGCTAACACGGGGCTCAAGGACGCCTATTCCTGGTCAGCCTGTCTGGACACCAGTGTGAAGTACACGGCAGGCGTAAACGGAACCGGGGGCACGGCGGATAAGGATGGTGAGCTATATGCGACCCCCTCCTCAGAGAAATTCAAGACGGAAGCGGTGAAGTTGATCATTCCTCCCGTTATGGATGTCGATGACGCCCTCGGCAGTTAAGCGTCAAAAACGCAGTAAACGCCAAAGGGTCGCTAATGTCCGACAGATCTACTGAAGAAAATCGTTTACCGTCGGATTTTCCGGCGATTGTGCATCACGGTGGCGCCGACGGCGTCACCGGGAGCTGCCACCGGCTCCAGATCACCCCACACCAGGCCATTTTGATCGACTGCGGGCTGTTTCAGGGCAGCGACCTGAAAGGGCAGAGCAGCTTCGAGCGCCACCAGATCGAGTTTTCCGTCGAAGATGTCGTTGCGCTGGTGGTTACCCACGTGCATATCGACCATGTCGGGCGGCTTCCTTATCTTCTGGCCGCCGGCTTCACAGGCCCCATAATTTGTACCCCGCCCAGTGCCAAGCTACTACCGCTGGTAATTGAAGATGCACTGAAAATTGGCTTTACCCGAGACAGAAGACTCATCGAGCTGTTTCTTGATAGAGTCGAGATGCATCTTGAGCCAAGTCCTTATGGTGTCTGGAAAAGTTGCATAGACGAAGAGCAACTCAAGGTCAAGGTGCGTCTCCAGAACGCGGGGCATATACTCGGTTCTGCATACGTTGAAATTGATGTTGAGGACCAGCGCGCCAGTCTGGATAATCGCTACGTCTTTTCGGGGGACCTGGGGCCGCCCGACACTCCGCTGTTGCCGGACCACACCCCATTGGAAAAAGCCGACGTCCTGGTGCTGGAAAGCACCTATGGGGATCGTCGGCATGAAGGCCGCAGGACGCGGCGCGCACAGCTCAAGGAAATGATTTATCGTGCACAGCGCGAGGGCGGTAGCGTGGTCATTCCGGCCTTCAGCATCGGCCGCACGCAAGAGCTCCTCTACGAGATAGAGACCCTGCTGCACGACCTGCCGGGCCAGCACGAGGCAGAAAGCCCAGGCCCCAAGCCCAGCGAAACGCCTCCGATACCCATGGTTGTTGTTGACTCACCACTGGCCGCCAGGTTTACCAAGGTCTACCGCGAGCTAAAGCCCTGGTGGGACAGTGAAGCGAAGCAGCGACTGGACGACGGCCGCCACCCCCTAAGCTTCGATGGCCTCGTGACCATCGACAGCCACGATGACCACCTTTCCATGGTGGAGCGTCTGGCCGAGACGACTACCAGCGCCATCGTGATCGCCGCCAGCGGCATGGCCACCGGAGGGCGCGTCGTCAACTATCTCGCGCGACTGCTACCAGACCCTAGACACACCGTGCTGTTCGTCGGCTACCAGGCCGAAGGCACCCCAGGGCGAGACATCCAGCGGGCAACACCAGGCAGCCACGTCCGCCTCGAAGACAAAGAAGTCGCCGTCAACGCCACGATCAAGACGATCTCCGGCTTTTCCGCCCATGCAGACCAGCAAGACCTGCTGAACTATGTGCGAAGCGCCAAGGAACCGGTAGGGGAGGTGAGGTTGGTGCACGGGAGTGAAGGGGCTTGTTACGAGCTTGGAAGACGGCTGATAAAGAGATTTATGCGAATTATTCGCTGATATTTTTGATAGTTCACTATTGTAGTTCTCATTTATTTAAAAGAAAAGCTGCATGCAGACAACGCTTTAAAAATAAAAATTAAGCGACCAACAGATTAATTCGAATAGGCACAAACCTTCTATGCTGGATAGTTTCAAGACACTTTTAATTATTATGATGCGAGCAGGAAGCGCGCGAGCAATTATCGTAGTAGGTAGCGTTGGGCTAACAATTTTTTTAGGCAGATCTACTGGTGCAGAAGGGTTGGGTCAATTCTCGATTCTTCAAAGTATCATCATGGGCGCTGGTATTATAGCAACTTGTGGTACTGATCTTGCGATATTAAAGTTTGCATCTGGAGACAAAGAGACGAGAAGCAAAAGTATATTAATCTATGCATTGAAAGTAGTGGCCATACCCTTAGTGTTAATTGTCGTTGTGCTAGGCATTATGTCAGAAGCTATTTATGCCTTTTTCAACTTTTCTTTCTCGACGAGTGCTTGGCTTATTTTCACAGTAGCAATCACTAGTTATGTGGTTTTAAATATTACGTCATCATTTTTGAAAGCCAGAACGTTTGCTTTTAGAGGAAGTATCGCTGAGCCAGCGATAATTCCAATTGTTGCGTTAGTATGTTGTATAACTGGCTATTATGCGAGCGATTTTCTTAGCCTTGACTTTATAGTAAAGAGTTACTTAGCCGCAAGCGCTTTAGCACTTTTCTTTTCATTGTTTTCTATCTGCTATTCTTTTGGAAAGGGCGGTTTAGTCGAGCTGAATCGTACGGAAAAAAAAGCGTTCAAGCATTCTGCACAGCATTTTTTTGTATACAACATTATGGGGCTGTCGCAAAGCGTAGGACTGATTTTAATAGTAGCTGCCGCACTACCCCCTGCTGACATGGGCGTGTTTAAAGCAGTTGAGCGCATTGTAGTTTTGGCAAATGTAGTTATTATGATGCTGAACTCATTCATTCCGCCGAAAATCGCTCACGCTTATCAGCAGAAAGATTATACAAAAATACAGCACTTGGTTGATTTTAGCTGTATGGCTGGAGTTATATGCTTTTTACCTGTATTTTTAATATGTGTCATGTTCCCGGAAGCTGTATTGTCTATATTTGGGGAAGGCTTCGAGGGAGGTGCGTCCGTCTTGGTTTTCATGGTAAGTGCTCAGATGTTTAATGTGGCGACAGGTCCTATGTTGTATCTGTTAAACATGACAGGACATCAGATGATAGCAACGTTAATACTTTCATTTGTCACGGTAGTGATACTGCCAGCTGCATATTATTTTTCACATATCCTGGGTTTGCAGGGAGCTGCTTATTCGATGGCAGCACTATACACAGTCCCCAAATTAATTCTTGTATTTATATGTTTAAGAAAAGTCAAAGTTTTTCCATTTATAGGTATGTTTAAAAGAGTGCTTGGTAGCTAGAAAAAAGTGAGTGTGTTGGGACTGTAATGCTGGTGCGTTGTTGCGACAACAAAACATATACATTTCATAAAATATCGAGTTTTAAGGCCTGGTGCCTAAAAACAATTTTTCAAAACGCAATGCCAGTTAATTATATACCAAAGTTTGTGATAGTGAGCAATCTCTTATTCCGTAGTATCTGACAGTTAACAGGTGTGATGTGCTTTCCACTAGTTCTTTAATTCGATATGGCTGTACTAGACTCCTTAGTTGTACCGATATCTTAAAAATCTGGCCTATTCTAAGCAAACCAGAATTGGGCTATGCCGGAGCACTCACACAGGTAAGGCTACTTGCTGCAAATAACTCGAAAGTGTATTGGTAGTTCGCTCTGTTTTATTGCGTAGGAGTTCCAGCTGCTTGAGTTGAGCCGCGCCCGAGCTTCACAGGCTATTAGTGCAGCCTTAGGCGGTCATGGATACCTTTAAGGACAACACCACAGAAGCTGGGGTGGCGCACCAGTACGATCTCACCATTTCCGCGCTCGAAGGCGGGTCGACGAGGTCTAGCACGATATGAAAGTAGGTTCAAGGCTCATCCGAAGGAAGTCTGAGAACGATACGAACCTTAACTGCAGAAGACCAAAGCGGCGCTGGGGGAGGCCCATCTGCAGATTTATGAACTAAAAACAATTCGCCGCCTACCCGACGAGGACGAGAGCTTTTTTAAGGTAGCTTCAGGCGGAAATTGCCCAGCAGGGTCATTCGGTGTTGCTCGTCAGACATTTTCAGTGACTGGCGCTCCCAGCGGACGTCGTATTATCTTCCGAGCCCACTGTGCAGTCGGCCCTACGCTTGGACATGGGCCTAGCTTACAGCAGTCGCCACTAATGCACGATGGTGCAAGACTACGGGCTCTCACAAGAGTTCACGACGTCCTTCATGCCGGGAGCAAAACCGTTTCGTCGAGCGCATCGATCATTAGTGCCGTAGGGTGGGCCGAAACCTGGAGCCATGACACTTAGGCCTAGCGACCGAGTTTGCGTAGGTGCTATCTCGAGAGCTGAAGCTGTAGTGATTCTGAGCTCATACCCAATAGAAGCAAGGCCTCTTAAGCGCGAGCGAACTGTGGCCGATAACAACCTTAGTTGCAATGACAGCTTGCTGAGAGTTTCGATGGGCATTGAAAATGCGAAAGAGTGTAGTGACAGGACCATAATATATACGATGCTGCAAATTTGTGGTTATTGAGCTTGCTTGAAAGATATCCGTAAGAAAATAACGTTCACAAGTTGGCATAAGTAGCCTAATTATTTGTTCTTTTTTAGATAGTATATCGATTTTAAAGAATGCTAAGATCTACTAGCTGGGAATGACTGAACTAATTAAAATCAATATTGAGTTAAGAAAATGAGTGAAACAACCTATGTAATAGGCTACTTTGAAAGTAATCTCGGGGATGACCTTATGATAGAAGTAGTCAGCAAGTCGAACACGAATGTCATTTATTTTTTAAGAGCAGCTGATTTTAAGGCTAAAAGTTCATCTGCAAACTTGCAAGTATCAAAGAGTTTTTACGACTTCATCAGGTCTAAGGAGCTGTCCTTTATCGGAGGCTCACTTTTTTATGATTATGGGCCGACTTCAGTACTGCAATTTTTCAAACGATTTTTGATAGTTGCAGGTGCTAAGTTATTAGGTAAGAAGGTTAGTATTAATGGAGCCAACATAGGACCCTTCAAATATACAACATCCAGAATATTAATGAAAGGAATTCTATCGCTCTGTGATAGTATCGAAGTAAGAGATAAAGACTCCTATTCCTTTGCGAGAAGCTGTAATAATCGGTCATCTCTCAAACTGGACATAGTAGATGAATACTACTATAGAGCAAACGGTAAAATTAAGCAGGAGCCGGAGCAAGCTAGTTTAGGCTTATCCCTTGTCGGAATGAGGAGCAAGACCAATCAAGCGATTATTGAAAAAGCAGAAGAAATTATTGAGACTCGCAAAATAGATAAAATTAAGCTTTTTGCGTTCTGTAAGCACGAAGGCGACCAAGAAGAAGTTAATAAGTTGAGCCAAGAGTGGAAGAAAACCTATGCTAATATTGAGATCATAGTTGTTAATTATAATGGCGATGTTTCGAATGTAGAAGATGAAATTGCGACATGTTACTACTTTATAGGAGGGCGTTTTCATTCGATAATCATAGCTAATCACTGTTGTAAGAAGACATATGTAGTGGGATATAGTGATAAGTTTAAAAATTATTTTAGCAGTCACTATCATATTTCCTGGGTTAGCGATGCAGTTTTTGAGCTTTCTGCAAGGAAGGCATTGTGAAATTTAGTATTATCATACCGTTGTATAATAAAGAAAATCAGGTCAAGCGCTGCATAAAATCGATAGCTAAACAAACATACTCTAACTATGCTGTTATCATAGTAAATGATGGCTCGACGGATAATAGCTTGTTGAAAGCCGAGGAAGCCACGAAAGAGTTTGGCATTAGTGGCACGATAATTGATACTAAAAATGAGGGAGTATCGGCAGCCCGTAACCGAGCAATAGAGCTAGCTGGAGATGATACATATTTAGCTTTTATAGATGCTGATGATGCCTGGGATCCAAAATACTTGGAGAATATGGCCGAGCTCATAGCTAAATTTCCAGATTTTAATATCTTTGCCAGCTCATATGCTTGGTACAAGCAAGGAAAGGTTGTTAGGCATAAAAATGGTTATAAAGATGGAGAAATTATAACGACAAACTATAATGATTTAAGTAGTTTCCCATTTTTGAGTTGCAATATGTCAAGTGTAGTTGTTGCCAAAGCTGCAATCTTTAGTAAAAAATTACTTTTTCCAACTGGGCAGAAAATGGGGGAGGATTTAAATTTTCTATTTTTATTATCCATCTTCTATGATATGGTGTTCGTAAATAAACCCCTGTCTTTTTATTATATCGAAACCATTGGCAATGCTACTTCCACTCATGGAGCTATGGACGAACAGTATGGATTAAAAGAATTAAAGGGTAAGAATACTTATCTTGGAAAAACTCTCCAAGCTAAAGACAGAAGTTTCTTTGATTACTTGTTATGGTTTTATCTTAAGAGTAGGTATAAGTGCTTAGACTTTAGGTCTGTACGAGAATCTGCTTTTGACTTTAAGAAAAATGGGCTTAAATTTCTATTGTTATATATGATGACCTTTTTTCCTAAGAGTTGTGCTCGTAAAGCTATGTTGGCCTTTGATTATTTAAAACAGCGAAGAAAACTCAATGAGTAAATACATTCTATTTTTCTCTTTTTTTAGCCTTTCTTCGCTTCCGGCTAATCCAGCGCTAGTGCTTGGTGTTTTAGCGACACAGTTTGTCTTTTTGAATAGACTGCTATTCAGCCCAGAGCTGCACTACAAAAGTACGACATTGCTGATTCTAGGTTTTTCAACAATATGTAGCCTTTCCTTTGGTTGGTTTGTCTCTAAAAGCAATAATATTGCAGACTTGTCAAACTATTTGTCAGTCATTCTTTATGCGTACTCTTTTTTAATGGGCTGCGCTTTGTTCGAGTGTATTCGAAAGTACGATGTACACTCTTTGCGAGACATTTTATCTAAAGTTTATTTGTGGCTGTTGGTTTTTTTCTTTATTGAGCTAATGACTCGACTTTTAAATGCTAAAGATAATCCAGGTCCTTGGTTTTATGATTATAAGTATAGCGTTTTTTATTATGATAGTAATTTTGTCGCATTGGCGCTTGTATGTTTGCTGACGTTATATTTATACCTTAGAGATAAGTTGCAAGTTGTTTTTTCTGAATTACCGCTCTGGCTTCTTATTGCGGCATCTTTTTCAAGAACAGGCTTATTTCTAGCGTTATTAATAAGGATGGTATTCTGCTTTCCAGCTAAATCACGATCGACAGTTACATATCTAATTGTTCTTGCTTTCTGGTCTTTGCTGACCTTCTTGTTTGTTATGGAAAATTCTTTAATTGGTAGTGTTGCTACTATTGACGACAGTTTTAGGACAAAAATAGGATTCTTAATCGACTACCTAACGATATGGAAAAGCGATACAATATTGTTAAATCAAATTTTCGGCATTGGCCCAGGAGTGTCTACGAGTACATTTGGCTTGTATGTTCATAATATCTACGCAGCCTTGTTATTAGAATGGGGGGTGGTAGGATTTGCACTATTTTCTTTCACGCTTATCTTTATGGCAAAAAGCAGCAATGGTGAATTTGCACCATTTCTTCTTGTACCTCTGATTGGCGGTTTTTCTCTATTTGTTACATACATGCCTTTTTTCTTTGCGTGCTGGGCCGTAGTTTGCCATATCTCCGCAAAAAAAACTTGGTTTGGTTAGGAGTTTTTGTCAGCGTAATTATGCATAACTAATTTTTTAATCATTAAAAGATCGAATTGGGTCAGCCTGCCCTTGTTACCATCATTGGGTAGGTTGCGATGCTTCCAACTAAAAAATTTGCGTCATACCTATCTCAAGCATTAGAACACTTGGCTTACAGCTATTTTGTAATCACATCTTGGTTTCTGCATGCAATACGTGTAATGCCCCCCTGGTTTCTGCACACCCTACGCCGCTAACGCCGGGTGTGCTCGGGGTGCCACATAGCCTAGAGACTGATGTGGCCGCTCTTCGTTGTAGTACCGGATCCAGCGGCTGATTACCGCTCGGGCATGGCTCAGCGACTCGAACCGGTGCTGCCACATGCATTCTTCCTTCAGGGACCGGAAGAAGCGCTCGACGAGACCGTTTTGCTCCGGGGTTTAGGGCGTCGTGAACTCCTGTGTAAGCCCGTAGGCCTTCACTGTCGCCGTATAGTGTCGACTGCTGAAAACGAGGCCGTTGTCAGAGCGTAGGGCCAGCGGTTGATGAATCCGGCCCAGTGCGCCGAATCGATGCACCAGAGCTTCTTCCAGCGCTGCTTCAGGCGTCTTGCTGTTGCCGTTGTCCGATAATCGCCAACCAAGGATCTCTCGGGTGCAACAGTCGATGATCACCGCCAGGCTGGCCCGCCGATCCTTACCGCACCACACATGGGTGAGGTCGGTGGCCCAACGCTCATTAGGCCGAGAGGCGACGGACGGCAGGCTCCGGGCACGCGGCCGGAAGCCTTGGGGCCGCTTACGCACCTGCCAGCCTTTGAGCTGCAAGATGCGTTGGATCGGCTTGCGGTTCTCCCCCAGGACGCACGCCAGACGGCGATAGCCGTAGGTGGGGAACTGCTCCAGCGCAAGCTTCACTCTCTTGGTTAGCTCCGTATTGATCGTGCGTCGCCGCGGCCTCTGACGGTAATACAACGTCCGCCGGGGAAGCCCCAACCACTGACAGAGTTTGACGAGCGACACCACGTGGCCCTGCTGGACCATTTCCGCCTGCAGCGACCTTACGAGCTCTCGTCCTCGTCGAGCAGGCGGCGAAACTTTTTTAGCGCATAGATCTGCAAGTGGGCCTCACCCAGCGCCTCTTTGGTCTCCCGCAGTTCAGATTCGTACTGCTCTCTGACGTCCTTCGGACGAGCCCTGAACCCGTTTTCCATACTGCGCTGGGCCTCATCGACCCAGCCCTCGATTTCGGAGACGGTGAGATCGTATTGGCGGGCCACCTCAGCTGCTGTGGTCTTGCTCTTGAAGATGTCCATGACCACGGAGGCCTTGCGCTTCGCGGTCCATCGCTTGATGGGGTTGACGTCCGTCATTCTGTCCTCCTGATGGCTGCACTATAGCCTGTGCAGCTCGGGAGGGGGTCAGTTCAAAGCTTTAAAGCAATGTGCGATGTTATTGCTTTGATAAAGCAAACACAATTACTGTTGTGTTCATACGGAAATTATGTAAGTAGAATTCCAGCATTTAGTAATTTTTGTTAGCAGTTTGAAACACAAAGTAGAGTCTTAAGCTAATATATTATATCAAGTAGTGGGTTTATGATGACATGCGTAGCTTTCTTGATTGATTCTTTGGAAGTAGGTGGTGGTACTGAGCGTGTTTGTGTTAACTTAGCGAACGCTATTTCCAAAGATAGTGATTTCAGAGTAGTGATATTTGTTTTGAATGGGAATGGCGCTTTTTATGAGATTAATAATGGCGTTGAAGTGATATTTATTGAGAACCAGCTAACTATATCTAGCGAGTGGGTGAAAATATTATCGGTGATGAAGAGTGTGAGACAAAGAAAAATTGAAAGTCTTATATGTGTATCCATGGGGGCTTTGTCGTTCAAAAGTTCGATTTTATACTCGATTTTCCATCGACGTCACTTCAAGTTTCTTGCCAGTGAACACGTTGCATTCCATAGTTTCAGCACTATGAAGAGAGCGATTAAGAGAATAGGATATAAGCTATCTTCAATGGTAGTAGTGTTGACAGAGTCTGACTTGAAGAGCCTGAATACACTCGGACACACAAATATACACTGTATTCCCAATTTTGTACCCTCAAGCTTTAGTCGTACAACTGACATAGAGCGGTCCAGTGCCAGTGACGGTGAGACCCTATATTTGGCTGTAGGGCGACTAACCTATCAAAAGAACTTTGATAGTTTGATAGAGTTGTGGCACAGAGCTGGCGAGCTAAATCATGAGTTTAAAAAAGGTAGCAAGCTTGTGATAGTCGGCGAGGGAGAAGATAAAAATAAGTTATTGGCTATGATTAATGATTTAAAACTAACTACAGTTAATATAGTGCCCCCAACTTTAGACATTAGCAGCTGGTATCAACGCGCTGACTGCTTTGTCATGACCTCAAGATATGAGGGACTACCCATGGTTTTAATCGAAAGCCAAGCGCATGGGGTTCCAGCAATAGCTTTTGACTGTCCGACTGGGCCATCAGATATCATCAAAGACGGATTAAATGGATATCTAATTGCACCTAAGGACGACGACATGTTTGTAAGTAGACTAATTGAGACGTATGATGATGTGCGGACTCGTGATGAGTTGAGCGAAACGTCGCGGCTGCTCTCACAGCGCTTTGCGGAAGAAAATGTAGTTAACTACTGGAAGAAAATAATTCGGAGCATAACGTGATTGATGGGCGCCCTGCTTTCAGTATCATCATGCCAGTTTATAAATGCTCTGGTACGATACTCGAATCAGTCTCGAGCGTATTGAATCAGACATTTAGAAATTTTGAGCTGTTAGTGATAGATGACTGCTGCCCTCAAGGCAGTACTTCAAGATTGGATGTGTACGATGATCCAAGAATTCATATTTATAAATTGGAAATCAATGGCGGAGTTGCTGCAGCTAGAAACTTCGCAATAAGTAAAGCTCGTGGAAGTTATATTGCATTTTTAGATGCAGATGACGTCTGGAAAGAGAAGAAGCTTGAGTTACAATACGACTTGTTATCGTCCAATGAGTTAGTGGTATGTTCATATTACTATCGTTTTTCACCGAATGAGTACTCGGTGGTAACCTGTGACTCTAAAATTGATTACTATGCTTTACTGAAGTCTAATAAGATTGGTAATCTTACAGGTGTCTATAATTGTGATATCCTTGGAAAGTTTTACCAAGAAAATTGTGGGCATGAAGATTATTTGATGTGGTTAAATGTAGTTAAAAAAGCAGGATATGCTCGCGTCGTTCCTCAGGTTTTGGCAGGTTATAGAGTCGTGGGTGGCAGTCTTTCGTCTAATAAATTTAGAGCAGCGAAGTGGCAGTGGTATATATATAGAAATAAAATTGGGCTAAGTTTTTTTAAATCTAGTTGGTTTTTTGCGCACTATATAATTAATTCACTACTAAAGCGTTGGAAAGCAAGATGCTTTTCTTTAAAAGACTAAAGCATTTCCATCGTTCGTCGATGTAGGCTAGCTGCCATTTCTGAGTTTCATACATAAGTAGATTAGTTTTTTTCTTCGAGGGACTCTGGTGGTTATTTAATGGTGGGGCATGACGCCGTATCAAGCTCTGGTTCTCTCACTAATTAAAGGTAGTGTCTTTGTTGTTTTTGATAGTAGGTATGGTTCTAGTATTTGCGCGACACCACTGAAGTCGCTAGAGGTTAAGGGTATTAGGATTTTGATTTTTTGTAATGTTAAGTGACAACTACTTTGGTTCAAAAGAAAGGATTCGTTGTGAAAAAATCTTATGAGCGTCGCCACTCTCGGTGGTATGAAATGATCCTCTTAACGCTACCTTTTCAATTGATCGTCGGTAGCTTTTTTGTGGCTTTTTTGCCCGCTTTAGAGAGATGGGGTTGGGGGTTTTGGCTGTCACTTAATGATGTTCGGCTGAATAGCGTATTAGCAATTTCTCTGTCATTTATACTAATAGTTGTCACACAGAGGCGTTTGCTTAAGTACCCAGGTGTTCAAATTGTCGCGTATATCATACCTACGGTGACAAGTGCTTTTTTGCTTGCGATCGCTGTTCTTTTTTTTAGCCGCGAGGCATACTCACGTCAGGTTCTTTTTACCGGCTATATTCTTACTTTGTTTTGGTGCTTTTCTGGCTACTTTTTAGGTATACGTTACCGTCGCCTTAAGTTGGCAGTGGTGCCAGTTGGCTCAGCGCTTAATTTATTATCTGCTGGGGGAAGCGAGCTAAGGTGTTTGGCAAAACCTGATCTCGACAACGTGCGCTATGATGGCGTAGTGGCGGATTTGAGATCTGACGATCTTTCACCGCAGTGGGAGAAGTTTCTAGCCCATTGCACTCTTAACCATATTCCTGTGTATCATGTAAAACAGATTTCTGAATCGATGACAGGTCGAGTTCAAATTGAACATCTTGCCGAAAACGAGATAGGATCATTGCTTCCCTCGCGGCTTTACAGTTTTTTTAAGCGGTGCTTTGATATTTTTGCTGTGTTGCTTGTAGCGCCATTGACCGTGCCTTTGATGGCGCTGACTGCGATAGCCGTTAAGCTGGACAGTCGCGGGCCTGCTCTTTTCATCCAAGAGCGAGTAGGGCAAGGAAACAAGAGTTACAAGATATATAAGTTTCGGAGTATGCGAGTGGACTCTGAGAAAGATGGTGCTAAGCTGGCACAAACGTCGGATTCCAGAATTACTCGAGTTGGAAAGTTTATTAGAAAGACACGTCTTGATGAGTTACCTCAGTTTTTTAATGTTATTAAAGGTGATATGAGTTTAATAGGCCCTCGTCCTGAGCAGCGTGCCTTTGTAGAGCAATTTGAGGAAGAAATTCCTTTTTACACATATCGTCATGTTGTTAAACCCGGTATTACAGGTTGGGCTCAGGTTGTGCAAGGTTATGCCAGTGATGCAGATGATACGCGAATAAAAATTCAACACGACTTTTATTATATTAAGCATTTTTCTCTCTGGATTGACATACTCATTGTCTTTAAAACAATTAAGACGATATTGACTGGTTTCGGTGCTAAATAATTTTGTCGGAGGTGCTGTGTGGCTGTACTGGTGACTGGTGGCGCAGGATATATTGGCTCACACATGGTATTGTCTCTTTTGAAAGAGGCATACGAAGTTGTAGTGGTTGATAACTTTTGTAATTCTTCTCCCGAGGCTTTGCGCAGGGTTTGCTCGATCGCGGAGCGTGAGTGCTCTGTGGTAGAAGGCGATATTCGTGATGAAGCTTTTCTTGATAAGGTCTTCAAGGAGAATGACATAACTGAAGTACTACACTTTGCCGGCCTCAAAGCAGTGGGAGAGAGTGTAAGCGCTCCTCTAAAATATTATGATAACAACATAACTGGTACTTTGACTCTATGTAGAGTAATGCAACGTGCGGGCGTTCGAAATTTGGTGTTTAGCTCTTCGGCTACGGTCTATGGAGATGCTAAGAATATGCCGATCAGTGAGGACTGTCCTACGGGCACACCGACTAATCCCTATGGCAGGTCCAAGCTCATCGTTGAAGAGATTTTGCGTGATGTGGCGAAATCTGATCCGGAATGGTCCATCGCTCTTCTAAGATATTTTAACCCAGTGGGGGCTCATGAGAGCGGCCTCATAGGAGAGGATCCAATGGGTGAGCCGAATAATCTTGTTCCTTACGTGGCCCAGGTTGCTGTAGGAAGACGACCACGGTTGTCGATTTTCGGTGGTGATTATCAGACAAAAGATGGGACTGGTGTCAGGGACTACATTCATGTGGAAGATCTCGTTGCTGGGCATCTAGCCGCTATGAAGAAGCTTGCGACTGAGAAAGGTGCCAAGATTTGGAACTTGGGCACAGGGCATGGGTCTTCGGTGCTAGAGGTAGTTGAAGCTTTCCAGCGTGTGTCTGGTCGAGATATTTCTTACACCATCATAGATCGAAGAGAGGGCGATATCCCAGAGTGTTGGGCCGATCCTAGCCATGCAAAGAAGGAATTGGGATGGGCGGCAACAAAGTCATTGAACGATATGATGGCGGATACTTGGCGTTGGCAGTCTAAGAATCCCGATGGCTATCGAAGTTAGTTTTTTACTCGCGTAGCTCATCGGGATTTTCTTATGAAGTTGTCTAATGTTAGTGGACCGCTTGGTGTATCGCTTCCCACGTGGTCTATTTTCCTTGGTACTGTCTCAGCGTTAGGGTACTCAGCCCTCAGGATTTTTTTATCGGATGTCGGACAGGGCTTAGGTACGTTATGTGCTCTGTCCGCCTTGTTTCTTATTCTTTTTTTTAGTAGAGCCCTTCGCAGCAGCGCTGTTTTTTGGTGTCTGCTCGGAGTTGTAGCAACTCAGTCGTTAAGCTGGGTAGCGGGGTACTATCACCACCCAGATTGGCTGCCAGGCAATCCGGAGATTGATCGTCTGGGCAAATGGTTTTTATTTGTTGGCGTGGCGTTCTGGCTTGGTGGAAATTATTTTAATGTCAAGCTTGCGTTGTCACTTGCTTTATTTGGCTTTCTGGCGACGTGTTTCTTCTTTGATGGTTCGCTGGAGCAGTGGGTAAGGGGGATGCAGGGCCATAGGATTGATCTCGATATCAGAAATGCACAGCATACTGCAATGTTTTTTGGTGTGGCATTGATCGGATTACTTTTTTTTGTCAGGCTATGCTTTTCTGGTGAGCGCTTAGCTTGGTTAACAGGTACAGCCTGGGTCGTTGCTTTCACAATATGCTTGCTTGGTGTCGTGGTTACTCAAACACGCGCTGTGTGGCTAGCTATAGTAGTTGTCACCGGTTTGGCGTTTTCTATTTTAGTGGTGGCGGCGTTAAAAGGTAAGTTTTCTCGTAGCGCCCGACGCCAAGGAGTTATTGCGATCTTCAGCGTTGTTGCCTTAGCTGTTATAGCCGGTATAACGTTTGAGGACACGCTTCAAACACGCCTCGCAGCTGAAAACTCCGTGATGGCTCATGCCATGCAGGGTAACTGGGAGGAGGTTCCTTATAGCAGTATTGGTACGCGTCTGCATACGTGGCGCGCAGGATTTGAATGGTTTGCAGAGCGCCCCATAGTGGGTTGGGGTGGAGAAGGACGTGGCCTGGTGATTGATCATACCGACTGGCTGCCTCAGCAGATTAAGGAAGAGTACGGTCATTTGCACAATACCCTGCTGGACTTTCTTGTTAGCTATGGCCTGCTAGGCCTGTCCGTGATCAGTGTGCTCGTGGTGTGGACGGGGCTTGGTAGCTACAAGTCCTGGAAGGCTGGAGTGATGCCAACAGAAGTGTTCATTTTTGGATGGGCATTTTTTGTTTATTACTTTATTGTGAGTCTGTTTGAGTCCTATAGTTTTTTCTGGACAGGCTCGTACATTCAGAATGTGGTGATGGGCGTTGTCGTCACCTTTATCTGGCGCTGGCAGCTCGAAAGCGGCAGCTCGGTCTTTACCTTTGGACGCAAGCAAGCTGCCCCATAAGCAGAATTCGGCCTGAGCAAGCCATCGCGTGAGTTGGCATGGATCCCGCGACGGTCATCACTTCAGTTGAATCGAACAGAATACCTCATGGGCCTTCACGTGAGTCTGAAAGTAATCGTGACCGCCGTACTCTTTCCACTGATGGGAGGGTACGCCGCTTAACCATCGCATTAACTGTCGTTTCCAACGTCTTTCAAGCCCTGGCTTGCCTCCAAGATCATACATGGAGTGCAATGCCAGGGCTTTTTGCTTCTGAGTTTCCAGGTCTAGCCGTGTGCTCATTAGCCGCCATTCGCCAAGTCTGGATGTTGCCAGCTGGGTGGGCCATACGCCGGCAGCAGCATGAGCCGGGCCTCTTGGGAACCCTCGGGTGCTCTTTAGGTGGTTGGCATACAGCAACATCGTCTCTGGCGAGTGCTCGCTTTCTTGCATAGCGGCAAGAAGGTGCTCGGTGGCGGCTATGTGGTCTGTGTGAGGGTCCAGCTCAAGGTGCGGTGTGATAACGGTGGTGGGTTTTATCTGGTCGAGCAGGGCGCTTAGGTCCTGCTGCAGGCAGCGCCCTGTGTTGGTGGCTTGGCCATCGCTCGGTAGTGCCAAATGATTCCATTGGCGAAAGGTGTCCGGTGTGACATCTCCCGCGCTGTGTGAAGGCTGCGGCACGTCGGGGGCTGCATAAAGTGCAGCCAACGTGTCATTGAAGTAGCCAAGCATCACCAGTTGCTGAGCCGGGACGCCTGCCAAAAAAGGCGTTGTAGCGCTGTTCCAGGTCCGGATAAAGCCCTTGCGTCGTGATGCTTCCTCGAGGCTTTCATCCATGTTGGGCCAGTACTGCTTGTGGAGCTTCTTGAGCCTCTCACCGGGGGTAAGGGTAATAATCCAGGTATTGTCGGGGTGCTGGGCGTAGAGGCCGAAGGCCGCGAGCTCTGCGTCATCGGGGTGGGGCGCGATGATAAGAATCGGCCCGCTATCAAGATCAGGCTGCTTGAACCCTAGCAGCCTTGCTTGGGTGTCCAAGCGCAGGTGCAAGAGATCAAGCCGTATGTCCTCCAGGCTGCTTATGCCGGTGAGGTTGATAAGGCGGCTGCCAGCCTCATTGGGCTCAAAATACTGTGTGAAGAGATCGGTACCGGCCTGGTGGGTGGTTACCGCGGGGAGTTTCCAGCGGGAACTCGCGCGATAGCTGACGTCCAACATCCACGTGATGCTGCTTTTGTTCGGTAAGCCCTGTTGAGCCTGTCGTCCTGTGCTTTCTAAGGTTAGGTGCCCGTCGCTTCCGATTGTGGCCGTATATTCCCAGTCAGGTGTCAGGGGGAGCTGGTGGTCACGTTGATGGGGCATAGAACACGTCCGTTGTCTCAGGGGCCAATGCTACAAGATCGCTGATGATCCTTGGGGCTTCAAACGCTTTTACCATCGAGTCGTCGATCGTTACCGGATCCGTTACTGCCTCGCGCATCTTGCTGGCCAGCGCCTCCACGGTTGGCGCGGCAAGCAAGCGTGCCTGGGGTCCGGTCAGTACCTCGCCAATACCCCCTGGCACATCGCAGGCAACGCATTGGGTGCCCAGCGCCAGGGCTTCTATCAGCACAATGCCCAGGCCTTCAAAGTTGGAACTCAGCACAAGGGCGGTCGCATCCTTCATCCACGGGTAGGGGTTGTCCTTCTGGCCAAGGAAATGCACCTTGGCGGCGAGCCCCAGTGCCATCACCTGGGCTTCCAGGTGTCGGCGTTCGGAGCCATCACCAATGATGACGAGGTCGTGCTCAAGGCCCTGGTTCACGGCCAGGTGGTAGGCCGCAATCAGGCGCTGTTGGTTCTTCACCGGCACCAGGCGCGCGACGTGCAACAGATAGGGTTTGTGTAGGTGAAGATCCTTATCGGCGGTGGCCATTCGCCTGATCGCGGGTATAGGGACCGCGTTGTAAAGAATCTCGCTACGCAGCGGTGTGACGCCCTGGCGCTCCAGGTATTGACCTACTTCCTTCTCGACCCCGCGAGAGACAAACAGCAGCTTCTTGTTCTGGTAGAGCGCTCGTGCCAGCCAGCGCCCCTTAGCATTAGCGGGGAAGCGTCCGGTGACCGCTTCTACCACGCGCCAGGTGCGCTCATCATCAAAGGCCCATAGGTTCTCGAAGGCGCCCTGACCCCGTATCAGTATCAGGTCAAAGTGTCCGTATGTGTCCTCCAGCTCACTGATGTAGCGCTTGAATTCCTGAGAGCAGCGCTTGCCCCGCCAGATGAAGCCCGACTGCTTGATGAGCGGGGTCAGTAGCAGCTTGTCGGCCAGGTGACACAGTCGACCCAACCCCTTGCGGCTGGCTCTATCCACGTCATGGTGGTGAGTCTGGAAGGGAGTGTCGGAGGGGAGGGCGCTGGCCCCTTTCAGCACCAGCAGGTGCGCCTCGTGTCCTGCGCTCTCCAGCGCGGTCGCCAGGGTCTTGGTGGCCTGTTCGATACCGCCGATGCCCATACGTCGCAGCACCAGTAGAACGCGCTTTTTATCTGCCATCTTTCACCGCCTAGCCTGGTAGGGCTTTCCTTGTGTCAGAATCTATGCGGCGGCCCAGCCCAGACGTTTCGGTTGGCTTTCGCCACAAAGTGTTCCTACTGCAAAGTCTAGCAAGCCCGCAGGGGGGCGCGTCTCGGTGGAATGAGGACTTCGCGTGTTTCAGCAAATTCACATATAGCGAGTCGCCGTTGTGTCGAGGGCGGTGGTGTAGCGGATGCTGGCAGTACCGCGCGCCGTGAGTGATCGGCAGGAAGGCTCGATCACGCATAGTGATCTGTGTTCTCATTAGCCTCTTTTCGTTGGCAGGTGGACAAGGCGCCTTTCATGAGAACGCTGGTGGTAGTGAGATCGCTCAAGATGGGCGGTATGGAGAGGGTGGCCGTCAACCTGGCAGACGCCTTCCATGAGGCTGGCCATGAAAGCCATCTGGTCAGTTTTCGCAAGGTGAAACGGCCCCTGGCTCCGGAGCACGAAGGTGTCACCGTGCACCATCTGCCACTGCAGCAGCGGAACCGCCTGACGCTGATTGGCTATGGTCTTGAGGTGATCGCTCGCTTGATTCTCAATCCGTTGCTGGGCAGGGCGCTGTTCCTTGGCAATGGGATCATGGGTGGTGTTGTGTTTCGCCACTGGCTGAAGCGTTTCGAGAAGCAGTACGGCAAGGTGGATCGCATCGTGTTTCGGGGCATCGGAACCTTCGAACTGGTGTGGAGCTTCAGCGACAAGCGGGCTCGCTACGTGTTGGAGAACATCTTTCACCTGAAGGGGACGAGCCGGCGCAGAATGCTGTTTGCACGCTGTCTGTATCACCGCCGGGACCTCGTTGCGGTGTCGGAAGGGGTGGCCGAAAGCCTGCGTGAAGCGCAAGCGCTGTGGAAGTTTCGGCCTCGCTCCTTGACGGTGATTCCGAACCCTTGCCCCATTCGTGCCATTCGCAGGTCAATGCACGAGCACAACCCGCAGATACCTGAGCAGCCCTACCTGCTGAATGTGGCCAGGCTGGTACCCGCCAAGGGCCATGATTTGCTGCTGCGTGCCTATGCCTTGTCGGAAACCCAGATGCCGCTGGTGCTGGTAGGCGATGGGCAGGAGCGGGAAGCGTTGGAACGCTTGGCGGAAGAACTGGGTATTGCTGAGCGAGTCATCTTTGCTGGTAATCAGCAGAATCCCTACCCGTGGATGCATTGGGCCAGACTTTTCGTATTGAGCTCACGCTTTGAAGGTATGGGTATTGTGCTTTTCGAGGCACTGGCCTGTGGAACGCCGGTGCTTTCTGTAGATTGTCCCGGCGGAGTGCGGCAAATTCTCAAGGGGGAGCTTGAGACTTGCCTGGTAGAGAGAGATGCTTCGTCACTGGCGGAGGGGATCAACCAGGCGTTGACGAGCCCGAAGCCAGCCATCCGCGATGCTTGGCTCCAGGACTTTATGCCGGAGAGAGCGGCAGCCGCCTTTATAGATAAGTGAGCGTCAGTGAATCAGAGAAGGTTTGGCGAGACACTGGTGCTGCATCGGAAGTGGTGGGAGAAGGCGTAAGCTTAAAGAGCAGCGGACTGTAGGGCAGGCATAGTAAAGCAAGCAATAGTAAAGGACGGAAAAGTAAGGGAACCAAGAAATGAGCGGAGCCACCGAAAAGTAGTACCGCAGATGCTACGGGCTGTCGTGGCTTTGGTCGCTCCCGAAGATCTTTAAGTGATCCGCCACACGGCTGGTAACTTCAGCCCGGTTGTCTTCCCCACGTAGCTTGCCCGCGGTGAATGACGACGCGATGGCGCGCCACTTGCGCTGCGCTTGTCGTGGCAGTCGGCGGACATGGGCATCTACCCACACCAGCGATCCGGAGGGGGCAATAAGCAGGTTGTTGAAGTGCAGGTCGCGGTGCACAAAACCGGCTTCTGCCAGTTGGGCCACCTCCCGGCTGAACCGATCCAGAAAGTCAGCTCGCTGTCCCGGTGTAAAGGCCTCGAATGCATCGCCGCCAGATACCGCTCCTTCCACTCGTTCCATCAGTAGCAGCGACGCGTTGCGATTGCCGGGGTTCAGGCTGACGCCCCATCCATGGCAGCGGGGTGTGGTCAGCCCGGCGTTGTACAGAATACGCATGCTCAAGTACTCCTTTCGCGCGTCTGACTGGGCCAGCCAGCGTTTCTCGAGGTAGTCGCGGGTCAACCATTTGAAGGGCTCGAGCTTCTTCGAGAACTTGTCCGCTACCACCTTGGCCAGAATCCTGCCGTCCTCAGAGACGAAGAAGCGAC
The DNA here is from genome assembly GCF_019802025.1 of Halomonas sp. DP5Y7-2. Lineage (NCBI taxonomy): Bacteria > Pseudomonadati > Pseudomonadota > Gammaproteobacteria > Oceanospirillales > Halomonadaceae > Halomonas > Halomonas sp. DP5Y7-2. The sequence goes on from NZ_JAHVHY010000006.1 coordinate 393,864, forward strand.
TGGAGCCCACTGCTTCAAACGCTTCCGTGGTGGTTGTCTGAGACAGAGCCAGGCGCTCGGGCAGGCCCTGGGTATGAAACATCAGGTAGCGGCGGCGCCGATCGTTAAAGGGAATATCCAGCAGCTGCATGGTGTTACGCCTGCTTGCTGACGTGCAGGGATTCGAACTTCGGCAGCACGTTCTCCTTCAGGAACTGCTGGTAGTGACGGGGCTCGATAGTGACGGGAGTCGAGGCCATGCGAGCCATGGCACTGGCCAGCCCATCTTCATCATCGCGGTCGATCAGAAAATCGCTGAGCTCCTGGGTCAGAATCTCCTTCGGGCCGCTGGGGCAGTCAACGCTGATCACAGGTGTGTGCAACAGCAGCGCTTCAATCAACACCCGTGGCAGCCCTTCGGCGTCAGAGGTCAGCACCATCGCCAGGGCGTGGCGAATAAAAGGGTAGGGGTTGGCGGTATACCCGAGCAAATGAACGTGTTCACCAAGGGATAACTCGTCAATCAGCGCCATTACCGTCGCCTCGTTCTCCGGCTTGCCCTTGCCCAGCAGCACCAACGGCGTGGTGAGCCCGTGTTCATCACGTGCCTTGCGGTAGGCTCGCAGCAGTCTGTCCTGGCGTTTGCGGGGCTCGATGGCCGCCACGGACAGCAGGTATTCCCCCTGGCGGATGCCTGCCGGTAGGGTCAGCGTCTCCGCCGCCATCTCGACAAAGGGCTCGCGCTCGTAGGGGTTGTAGATGGGGATAATGGTCTCGGCCTCGAGGCCGACAACGTTTTCCAGGTTTTCCTTGACCCCCTGGGACACCGCTATGACCTTGCGACCGTCGTAGAAGCGTCTCACCTTGTCGAAGGCCTTTTCCCTGGCCTCTGGCTGGCTGAACTTGGCACTGACGTCGGACTTGATCCAGAAGTACAGGTTGTCCCGGTCCAGATGTCGCGTGATCTTGTCGCAGGAGCAGGAAATCACGACCTCTGGTCGCCAGGCGTCCAGAGCCTTGCCTATCTTGCGGGCCTGCCATTTCTCGGTCAGCGTGGTGGAGGTCGCCTTGGTAAAGCGCGTGACCACCGCCAGGTTTTCGATATCGAGGCCCGGCGGCAGGCGATGTTCCACCTTGTCGCGCAGCGTGAAGACCTTGACCGCGTGGCCGCGCTGGCGCAGCTGGTCCGCCGTGTACAGCAGGGACTTCTGGGCACCGCCCCCATAAAGGTCTTCAATGACAAAGGCGATGCGCTGTGATTTCACGGTTGGCTCCTGCAACGGGTGGGTCTCGCGTGATGATGTCGACGCGAATGCTATCATAGCCACTGTCGCGATGGTCGTTAGATGAGCATGTCATGATCGTCATATGCCTTTTGCGGAAAGTGCTCGACAGATGGCTGACCTCGTACCCCGTTACCGGGTTACAATGGCGCCGCACTTGGCAAGGACTCTGCGATGAAACTCTTGATTACCGGTATGGCGGGCTTCATAGGTCATGCCGTGGCGAAGCGGCTTAGTGGCGCTGGTCATAGTATTGTCGGTATCGACAACCTCAACGACTACTACGACGTTGCCCTGAAGCAGGCGAGGTTGGATGATCTGGCTTCATGCACTGACGTTGCCTTTCTCCCATTGGACTTGGCTGACCGCGCTGGCATCGCGACGCTGTTCGAACGCGAAGGTTTCGATCGCGTCATCCATTTGGCTGCCCAACCTGGGGTGCGGTATTCGATCGACAACCCCCACGCCTATGTCGATGCCAACCTGGTGGGGCACCTCAATATCCTGGAAGGATGCCGTCACAGCCGGGTAGAGCATCTAGTCTATGCCTCCTCCAGCTCGGTGTACGGCGCCAATGATAAGGTCCCCTTTGCGACTGACGACGATGTGGACCATCCCATCAGCCTGTATGCGGCCACCAAGAAGGCCAACGAGCTGATGTCCCACACCTATTCCCACCTGTATGACCTGCCGACCACTGGGCTGCGGTTCTTTACCGTTTACGGCCCCTGGGGGCGTCCCGACATGGCCCTGTTCAAGTTCACCCGGGCGGTGCTGAACGGCGAAGCCATGGAGGTCTACAACCACGGCCAGATGTCTCGTGACTTTACCTATATTGACGATATCGTTGAGGGGATTGTGCGTGTGCTGGAGGTGGTGCCGACGCCAAGAGGCAGCACCGAGGTCACTACGGACACCGCGTCTGCGCCCTACGCCCTTTACAATATCGGTCATGGTAGCCCGGTATCCCTAATGGACTTTGTGCGCGCCATCGAAAAGGCGACGGGCAAGCAGGCCATCTGTGATTACAAGGACATGCAGCCGGGCGACGTGCCCCGTACCTGGGCGGATACCGATGCCCTCTACCAGGCGACGGGCTATAAGCCCCAGGTGCAGGTAGAGGAGGGCGTTCGTCACTTTGTTGACTGGTATCGTCAGTTCTACGGTGTGTAGACCCAATTTTGTAGATTCGTCGTTGGCTTAGTAGCGAGCAATGCATCAGGTCAATAGACAGTCGTCCCCCCTTCATGGCGATGCCAATTGCAGAACGAGATTGCTATGCTTGGGCCACTGAAAAAAAGCAGCGAGTGATAGGGAATGAAGATCACCATTTTTGGCACCGGCTACGTGGGGCTCGTCACTGGCGCTTGCCTGGCAGACGTCGGTCACGACGTCGTGTGCATGGACGTGGACGAGAACAAGATCGCTCGCTTGGAAGGTGGTGAGATCCCCATTTTCGAGCCAGGCCTCGAGCCGATGGTCAAGGCCAACGTGGCGGCGGGCCGACTGGTCTTTACTACGGATGCCAAGACGGCAGTGGACCACGGCACCCTGCAATTTATCGCTGTCGGCACCCCGCCGGACGAAGACGGCAGTGCGGATCTTCAGTATGTGCTGGCGGTGGCCAAGACCATCGGTGAGCATATGCAGGATGACAAGGTGGTGGTGGACAAGTCCACCGTACCGGTCGGCACCGCCGACAAGGTCAAGGCCATGGTGCAGTCCCTGCTTGACGCCCGCGGCGTGGCGTTGAACGTGGACGTGTGTTCCAACCCCGAGTTTTTAAAGGAAGGCGCCGCCGTCGAGGACTTCTCCCACGGGGCGCGAATCGTGGTGGGTACGGATTCCGACAAGGTCAAGCAGCTGATGCGGGAATGTTACTCCCCGTATATCCGCCTGCAGGAAAAGCTGATGTTCATGGACGTGCGCGCGGCGGAGCTGACCAAGTACGCCGCCAACGCCATGTTGGCCACCAAGATCAGCTTTATGAATGAGATTGCCAATCTGGCGGAGCGCCTGGGGGCAGACGTGGAGCAGGTACGCCGCGGTATCGGCAGCGACCCGCGCATTGGCTACCACTTTATCTACCCCGGCTGTGGCTACGGCGGTTCCTGCTTCCCCAAGGATGTACAGGCTCTGGAGCGCACCGCCCGTGAGGTCAGCTACCAGGCCGAGCTGCTTGGCGCGGTCGAGGCGGTTAATAACCGCCAGAAGCAGACGCTATTTACCAAACTGGCCAATGCCTTTGATGGGGATCTAACGGGGCGCACCATCGCCGTGTGGGGGCTTTCCTTCAAGCCCAACACCGACGATATGCGTGATGCGCCTAGCCGCACCCTGATGGAGGCTCTTTGGCAAGCCGGTGCCAAGGTCCAGGCGTATGATCCTGAGGCCATGCGTGAAGCCCGCCGCATTTACGGCGAGCGTGAAGACCTGATGCTGGCGGGGGATCGTATCCAGGCAGTGAAAGGTGCCGACGCCCTGGTGATCTGCACCGAGTGGAAGGAGTTTCGCTCCGTCGACTTCAGCTGGTTGAAGGAACAACTGGCAATGCCCGTATTGATCGATGGCCGCAACCTTTACGACCCGGAGATCGTGCGCCAGGCTGGCTTGATGTACTTTGCAGTAGGACGCGGCGACTCGCTGGTTGAGGCCGGTTAAGGCTGGTCGAGGCATAGCAGCCCCCTGACCTTGCTCCCCGAAGAAGGCCAAGCCAAATAGAAAACCGCCCCGCAGGCTTGGCCTGCGGGGCGGTTTTGGGCGGTTTTCGTTGATGGTGCTGCCGGACTCTTAACTTATAAGAGAGCCTCTTGGCTTATTAGCCTCTTAGCCGCGCTGCTGGGAGGCCTTGCGCACAGTGCCGGCGAACTCGGCAATAAAGGCGGCCATCACGGCGAGCATGCCGCCCAGCACAATCGCCAGCGCCATGATCAGGGCCTTGCTGGTACCAACGGGTACCCGACTCTGAGCTGCGACTCGCTGCACATGGCCTTCTGCTAAGTAAGCGAGGTCTTGCTCGATGTCTACAATATTTGCAGTGTAGGTTGCGACTAGTTCCGCAGCGCTTTCTGATGTGGATTGTTTTGCTGCTTCCAGGCTTTCCTCTGCACTTTGCAGCTGTTGTTCGAGCGTGTTTTTCCGCTTGGCAAGCAATTGGTCTTGATCCTGCTTCACGGTGTCTAGCAGGGTTTGGTGATACTCCTTGACCAAGGCTGCGCTGTCCTCATCTGCTTCAGAGGAGATGGTGAGAAAAGCGACGTTGTCAGGTGCCTCTGCCTGCGTTTCGAAGGAGAATCTGGTCAGTCCCTTGGCTTCCAGAATGTCGGCAGCGATTGCATCGAAGTAGTAATTTTCAATCTTTGATACCACGCTCTTAGGTGCTTCCAGAACGCCTACCCCTGAACTGCCGCTCGGCTGGCGCTCGGCTACGTTGTAAATGGACACATAGCGATAGGTGTCGGTCTTGCTCAGGGCGAACGCCAGCGCTGCCAGCACGACGACCAGAAAGATCACCGCCATCATCTTCCAACGGCGAACCAGGATGAGCGCGATATCTACCAAGGATATCTCATCATCCGCAGGCGGCCTGGGGAAGTAGTGCTCTGGGGGCTGGGTGGGGGTGTTGGTCATTGCCGTGTGGTCCTTGCTGGTACATCGCTGTGAAAAGCGTGACGGATGGCGAAGTGTCATGCTTCCTACCTGGCTTTTGGATTGCTCGACCCATCAGGCGGAAGTCAGTAGCTGAGGATACAGAAGCCGCCGTCCGGCGCAAGCGCGTTGACGACCAAGTAAAGGTTTAACGCAGGTTTGAGGAGCAGGGGGAGAGCCGTACGCTACGAGCCAGATGGGAGCCATCCAGTATTAAGAGTCGGATCGTCTCACTCGTTCTCTCTCTCGTTCTCTAGCTTGTTCCAGAGCTACGCGACTGTTGTGCGGCGTTCAGTTATATTTCGCTCCCGTGCTCGTCCTTGTGTTTCCCTCTCTGCTGCCATGGGCCCCACTGCCTGTTTTGCCGCTTAGCCCCAATGGGCCTGCACGCAGCAGTCGTGCGATGCTGGCGGCATCGGTAGGGCGGTGGTAGTAGTAGCCTTGCAGCAGGTCGCAGCGCATTTCCTGTAGCAGGGCTTCCTGCTCGGCGGTCTCGACGCCTTCGGCGATGACCTCAAGGCCCAGGCGATGGCCAAGGAAAATACTGGCTTCCATGATGGCGCGGTCCTTGGGGTCCTGGGTGCACTCGGCCACGAAGGTGCGGTCGATCTTCAGCGCAGTGACGGGCAGGAACTTCAGGTAGCTCATGGAAGAGAAGCCTGTCCCGAAGTCATCGATGGCAATCTTGTAGCCCTGGTCATACAGGCAGCGCAGGCTGTCCAGCACGCTCTGGCCGGCCTCGATCAACACGTTCTCGGTCAGCTCGATGCCAATATCCTGGGGGCCGAGCCCGTAGCTCGCCACGCAACGAGAGCACTCCTCGAACATGCCCGGCATCATCGCGTGCCTGCCCGAGATATTGATGTCGACCCTGACCCGCCTTAGCCCTTGCTGGCGCCAGCGCTGTTGCTGCTGGCAGGCGTGATGCAGTACCCAGTCTTCCAGTCGCGTGATCAGCTCGCTGCGTTCGGCCACCGGGATGAACTCCCCGGGGGAGATGAACTCGCCTTCCGCGGTGGTCCAGCGCAGCAGCGCCTCCATGGAGTCGATGTAGCCGCTGCTGGCGGACACCTGAGGCTGATAGGCCAGGCTTAGCTCGCCCTCCCTGTCAGCCTTGCCATCCTGGTCCAGCAGGCGCTGCAGGCTCGCGGCGATCCTGTGCTGGCGCACCATGGCAGCGTGAGCCTCAGGGCTGAAGAAACGATAGGTATTGCGGCCTTCCTGCTTGGCCCTGGTCTTGGCCGCATCGGCGTTACCGACCAGTTCCTGTACCGCGCTGCCATTGTCGGGATAGAGGCTGAGCCCGACCGATGCATTGATGCGCAGCTCCCGGTTCTGGATGCGCATGGGCCTGGCGATGGTCTCAAGAAGCCGGTCGGCCACCTGGGTGGCGTCATTGGCTACGTCGACGCGTGGCATGGCCAGCACGAATTCATCGGTGCCAAAGCGTGCCAGCAGGTCATGGCTGCGGCGAAAGGACTTTAGCCGCCGGGCCGCTTCCTTGATGACCTTGTCCCCGTATTCGTAGCCGTGGGTGTCGTTGATCTCGTTGAAGCGATCCAGGTCGATAAACAGGATCAACAGGCTGTCGTCATGTAGCCGGCATTCTTCGAGCATACCCGCCAGGTCATGTTCGAAGGCGTGGCGGTTGGGCAGCCCCGTCAAACGGTCAAAGCGGGTCATGTAGTCCAGGTCGCGGCGGGCCTGGCGTTCGCCAGCCAGGTCGATGTCGATACAGAACATCAGCGGGTTGTCGCTGCTCTGGGCAAGCATCACGTGGTGGGAAAAGACCGGCACGGTGGCGCCGGAACGATGCTTCAGTTCCAGTTCTTCCGGGGGGATTTCGGTGCCGTGGCAGACCCACGCCTGATGAGCGTCGATAACCGCAGACACCATGGCATCGGGAATCAGCAGCTCTTCCAGCCGGCGGCCAAGGGCTTCCTGCTCGCTGTAGCCATACAGTGCCTGACTGGCGCTGTTCCAGTAGATGACCCGACGATCACGATCGTACCCCTGCACGGCCACCCGCGAGAGGCTCATCAGCAGCTCGCGGAAACGCCATTCACTGAGCGTCAGTGATGGAAGCGCCGGCGCCTCGCCCTCGCTCTGGCTCAGCCGCTGATCGCTAGTCTGCTTGCGACTGTCCTGCTCGGCGATGCTCTGCTTGGCGCGAGGATAGGGTGGAAGTCTGTCACCGATGTGCAATGGCGTCATACCCCTGTGCGATCAATCACGACGTAGTGGTGGAAGAGAGTGGACGAAGAGATTGCGTCGAACTGCACACGTTGTAATGGACATGCATATGTAGCAAGTGTCGTACAGAACGTCCCGAAGCGCGACCTAGGATGGTATCAGGAACATGAAAAGTGAGTTTTACCATGCCGGCGGCATGGGTGGCGATACCAGCAAAGCGGTAGGGTTTTAGTCTCCTGTTTTGCGTACAAACCGGCATTTGACCGGCCCCAAGGGCCTCCACATGATCCTCGTTGTTGCGTAAGCAACATCCATGAAATGCGCGTGAATGCGCATAAAAACGAGGAAAATGTCATGAAATCAATCAAAGAGATGAACGTCGGCCGCCATCTGGCACTGGTGGAAGACGCCGGTGCGCTACAGGAATGGTATGAGACGCCTGCTCCTGGCTATTGGGAGTCATCGGTCCACGAGGAAGTGGCGTCTCAGTCCTGGAGCAAGACGACGCTGGCGCGGATTGACCTAGCTGCGTGGCAAGACTTCGTGGCGGACCTACCCCGCGACCCCTACGTCAACCAGCGTTGGAAGCGGATGTCCTGGCTGCACCTGAACGATAGTGGTGAGGTCGAGACACTGGGTGAATGCCCGATGGCCCAGGGAGGTCGCTTCAATGATGCGGCCAGCATGGCCGATCGCCTGCGTTACTACGAGCCGCTGCTGCCGGCCTTTACCGAGCGTGAGGACGTGAAGGCCTTCGTCAAGGCGTGGGCAGAGCTGTGGGAGTTGCCGGCCAGGTCACCCATCCTGATGCAGATCACCGGGGTGAGAGGGGATGGCTGCGTCGACCCGCTGCAGGGGCAGGGAATCCACGCCGACGGCTGCAAGTACCTGAGTATCGTGGTGCTCAGCCGTGACAACGTCGAGGGCGCGGTCAACACCCTGTACCTGGACAAGGCCGGACAGCAGGAGGTGGGCCGTATCACCCTGGCCCCGGGTGAGATACTGCACTTGCGCGATGATCAGCTGTTCCACAGTGTGGACAGCATCCGCCAGTGTCGCGAGGACGCCCCGTTCGAGCGCTTCATCATTATCATCAACGCCTGCTTTGTGGACGAGTTCCAGAACCGCATGCTGCGCAGGCACTTTCCCGACGCCACCCTCAACGTGGCGGTACACGACAGCTAAGCGACCTGTTCGCCCAAGCCGATGCTGTTGGCTGAACTCACGCCATTATCTGAGCGTTAGCCGTTTGGCACCGGCGGGCGGCAACCACTCAAGGAGGTAGCCCCTGACGTCATCGCCGACGGGCCTGTGCCCGTCGGCGATGATGCTGTGGGTGATAGCCCTTTCTCAAAGCCTTTCAGCAGAGGCTCAGCGAGCTTGAATCGCCTGCTCGAGCCTGGCCAGGCGGCCTGGCTCCAGGGCGTCAGCCACTGCGGTAATGCGCAGCACGTGCCCCAGCGCCGGGTGCGCGGGTCGCGCGATCAGCTTGCCCTCATTCAACAGGTCGGCGTGAACCTGGCGCGCCGTGTCGGCGTCGGCCAGGCGTATTCCAATGAAGTTGGTGCCGCTTTCCAGTACGTCGGCCCCCAGTGCCTTGAAGTGCTCCGCAAGGCGGTGACGACGCTCCAGCACCGCCTGGATGTGCGCGTCGGTCTCGTCCTGATGGTCGAGCACCACCTCGGCGGCGGCCAGACTCAAGGTGGACACCGCATAGTGGATGCGCACCTTCATCAGCATCGCCAGGGTGTCAGGGTCGGCGATGGCGTAGCCGACCCGCAGGCCCGCCAGGCCGTGGGCCTTGGACAGCGTCCGACACCGAATCACCCCCGGCAGGGCGCGGGTAAAGGCGGGTTCTGCCGCATCATCCCGAAAGTCATGGTAGGCCTCGTCGAGCAGCAGCCAGCAGTCCTTGGGCAGCTCTGCTCGCAGCCGTTCAACTTCCGCCACGGGATGGACGTGGCCCGTGGGGTTGTCAGGGTTGGCCAGGTACACCAGGCGAGCCTGATGCTGGTGGGCGGCCTCTATCAGCGCATCGATGTCCGGTGCCAGGGCGTCGGCGGTTTTGTGATAGTCGACTTCCACCAGCCGGCACCCCTGTCCCTGGGCGAAGTAGCCAAAGGTGGGGTAGGTCCCGGCGGAGCTGACCACGGTGCTGCCGGCGGGCGCGGTGGCCCGCAGTACCAGCGCCAGTAGGCTGTCGCAGCCGGCATCTACCAGCAGGGTATCCAGCTCGAAGCCATGCAGGCGGCACAGGCGTTCACGCACGGCCAGGGCTTCCGCGTCGCCGTAGCAGTAAACGTGTTCGGCCATGGCATCGCCGAAGGCGTCACGCAGGGCGCGATGTGGCATGTCGAGCCCCTCGTTGGAGCCGAGGCGATGAGGGATCTCCTTGCCGATCCGGCGCTTCAGCACCCAGATACCAGGGAAGGGGTTGTCCGGTCCCGGGGTGTAGAGGTGGTCAGCGAAGGCGGGGGTGTCGGAGGCCATAACGTATCCTGTAGAGGTTCCTGTGGTCGGTGGCAGTAAGCTTTTGAAGCAAAGAGCTTTTGGGCAACAAACGTGGGTGCTTGAAAGCCGGAAATCCAAGAGCCGGGTATTTAGGAGCTGGGTAGCTAATGTATCAACCAGGTCGTCAATGATCCTGGGCGGCTGTCCATGGCACGACCTTGTGTCGGTTGAGCAGCCCCAACGGGTCGAGGCTGCGCTTTAACGTCGCCATCAGCGCCAGTTCTTCTGGGCTGCGCGAAATCGACAGCCAGTCGCGCTTCTCCAGGCCGATTCCGTGTTCGGCCGAGATCGAGCCCTGCCGGTCGGCCAGCGGGCGGTACAGGCACGCTTCCACCCCGTGGCGGGTCTCGGCATCGTTGCTGCCGACGCCCACGGACAGGTGCAGGTTGCCGTCGCCCAGGTGGCCGAACACCGCCAGGCGCGCCTGTGGCCAGCGTGCGGTCAGCGCCGACTCGACCTCATCCACGTAGTCCTGCATGGCGGCGATGGGCAGGCTGATGTCGAAGGCCATCAGCGGAGACAGCGCCTCCACCAGGCCTTCGATGTCGTCGCGGATCGCCCACAGCCGCTCCCGCTGGGTGTCGGACTGGGCGATCACCGCATCACTGGCCCAGCCCTGTTCGAAGGCGCTTTCCAGCGCGCTCTCGAACTGTGCCTGGTGGTGCGGCCCATCGCCGGACAGGGATTCCACCAGCGCGTAGTAGGGTGCGTCCAGCTCCAGCGGGGCGCTATGGCGGCCATTGGCGGTGATCAGCGTCAGATGATTGCGCCACATCGCCTCGAAGGCCGCCAAACCGCCGCCCAGTCGGTCTCGCAGGTGTGCCAGCAGGGCGGTCATGGAGGCGAAATCCGGACAGGCGATCAGTGCCGTGCGGGCATCCGACAGCGCCGGCTGCAGGCGAAGCACGGCGCGAGTGACGACGCCCAGGGTACCCTCGCTGCCGATAAACAGCTGCTTGAGATCGTAGCCCGCGTTGTTCTTGAGCATCGGGCTCATGGCGCTGATGACCTGACCATCGGCCAGCACGGCTTCAAGCCCCAGCACCTGCTGGCGCATCATGCCGTAGCGGATGACCCGGTTGCCTCCTGCATTGGTGGCGATGTTACCGCCAATGGTGCAGCTGCCGCGGGCTCCCAGGTCGAGGGGAAACTGCATACCGACCTCTCTGGCTGCCTCCTGCACCTGCTGCAGCGGTACGCCCGCCTGTACGGTGATGGTCCCGGCCAGTGGGTCCAGGTCCTCGATACGGGTCAGCCGTTCCAGCGACAGCACCAGCTCGTCCGGCTCTGCCTCGGCGCCGTGAACCAGGCCGGTCAGCCCACCGTGGGTGACGACGGGCTGGCGTACCTGGTGGCACAGCGTCAGTACTTCAGCCACCTCCTGCGGCGTGCCGGGCCGGACGACGGCAGCAGCCCGGCAGGCGGCGCCGCTCAACCAGTCCACCTGGCGGCGGGTCACGTCCTCGCCGGTCAGGACCTGGTTGTCGCCGAGCCGCTCTCTCAGGGTGGCGAGCAGTGCGTTTCTATCCTCGGCGGACGCGCCCACCGAGGAGGACGCAGAGGCCGAAGAAGAGGCTAAGGAAGAGCCGGAGAGAGGAGATGTCGCTTCCGTCATGATGAATAGGCCTCCTGCTGGCTGCCGCTACTTCCTTCGTTATGGCTGTCGCTCTTTTTTTCGCTCTCTCTTTCAAGATGACTGTCTTGACGGCTCCCGTGTTCGCTCTTGCGCCCAGGGATCGCTGCCAGCAGTTCCTTGGTGTAGTCCTCCTTGGGGGTCAGGAAGACCTCCGAGGCGGTGCCCTGTTCGACGATGCGGCCGTGCTGCATGACGATGATCCGGTCGCAGATTTGCGCCGCCACGCGCAGGTCGTGGGTAATGAACAGCAGCGACAGCGAGAAGCGCTGCTTGAGGTCCTCCAGCAGCTCGAGCACCTGAGCCTGGATGGACACGTCGAGGGCAGACACGGCCTCGTCGGCCACGATCAGCTCGGGATCCAGCGCCAGGGCCCTTGCGATACCGATGCGCTGGCGCTGGCCGCCGGAGAACTCGTGGGGGTAGCGGTCTGCGCTGCCGCCGAGCCCGACCAGTTCCAGCAGTTCGTCGGCCTTGCTCAGGGCATCGGCCTTGGGCACACCGTTGGCGATGGGCCCCTGGGCGATCGCCATGCCCACCCGAGTGCGCGGGTTGAGGGAGGCATAAGGGTCCTGAAACACCATCTGTATCCGGTGGCGCTGTTGGCGCAGGGCATCGCCGCTTAGCGCCGACAGGTCTTCGCCTCCAATCAGAATTTCACCGCTGTCAGGACGTTCCAGCCGGACGATGCAGCGTCCCAGCGTCGACTTGCCGGACCCGGATTCACCGACGATGCCGATGGTTTCGCCCCGGGACAGGGTAAAGCTGACGTCGTCTAGGGCGCGGACTTCCCGAGACGGCTTGAACAAGCCCCCGCGAGAGCGGAAGACCCGATTCAGCTGGCGCACCTCCAGCATGGGCGCCGGTGGCTGCGACTCGCGCCGGGGTGGGGCGGCGTCGGCAGGTATGGCCTCGATCAGCGCTCGGGTGTAGTCATGCTGCGGATGGTCGAGGACGTCGTCTCGGCGGCCCAGCTCGACGATGTGCCCCTGACGCATGACACAGACGCGATTGGCGATCTCGGCCACGACGCCAAAGTCATGGGTGATGAACATGACTGCCATGCCGCGTCGCTGCTGCAGCTCCGCGATCAGCGAGAGAATCTGTGCCTGGGTGGTCACATCCAGGGCCGTGGTGGGCTCGTCGGCGATCAGCAGCCGCGGCTCCAGTGCCAGCGCCATGGCGATCATCACGCGCTGGCGTTGGCCTCCGGACAGCTCGAAGGGGTAGGCGCGTATGGCGCGCTCCGGCTGGGGCAGGCCGACTTCCTTCAGCAGCTCCAGGGCTCGGGCCTGACGCTGCGCGGGTTTCAGCTCTCCGTGGGCCTCGAACACTTCGGCGATCTGGTCGCCGATCCGCATCAGCGGGTTGAGCGCGGTCATCGGCTCCTGAAAGATCATGCCGATCTGCTTGCCGCGCAGGGCCCTGTGACGCTTGTCGTCCAGGCTCAAGAGGTCGATGCCTTCGAACAGGATGCGCCCTGCGGTGGCACGCACGCCCTTGGGCAACAGCCCCATGATGGTATTGGCCGCCATGGACTTGCCCGAGCCGGATTCTCCCACCACGCAGAGGATTTCGCCGGGGCTGACGTCGTAGCTGAGGTTTTCGACCGCATAGTCGCGGTCGGCCCCTTGGGGCAGGGCAACGCTGAGGCCTTCGATGCGCAGAATAGGCGCCGTGCTGTGGTCGTTGTTGGTCGCCATGGTTCAGCGCTCCCGAGCCAGTTTGGGGTTGAGGGCGTCGTCCAGTCCCTCGCCCACCAGGTTGAGGGCGAGCACCGTGAGCAGGATCGCCAGGCCAGGGAAGAACGATAGCCACCAGGCCTGACGAATCACCGTGCGTGCGGCGCCGATCATGTAGCCCCAGGACATCACGTTGGGATCTCCGAGACCGAGGAAGGACAGCGACGACTCCAGCAGGATCGCGGTGGCGACCATCAGCGACGCCAGCACGATGATGGGCGACAGGGTGTTGGGCAGGATCTGCCGCAGCATGATCTGCAGGTTGCTCTGGCCGACCAGGCGCGCAGCCTCCACGTATTCGCGCTGGCGCAGGGACATGAATTCCGCACGCACCAGGCGCGCCACCGGTGGCCAGCTGACGATGGCAATGGCCAGCACGATGGAGGTCACGCTGGGCTGCATGATCGCCACCAGGACGATGGCCAGGGCGAAGTTGGGAATGGTCTGGAAGAACTCGGTGAAGCGCATCAGCGCATCGTCGACCCAGCCACCGTAGTAGCCGGCAATGGCGCCCAGGGGCACGCCGATGGCCAGGGCCACCGCGGTGGAGACCAGGCCGATCAACAGCGACACCCAGGCACCGTGCATCAGCCCGGCTGCAACGTTGCGTCCCATGGTATCGGTGCCGAGCCAGAAGCCTTCCTGGGCCATGGGCGGCAGAAACGGACGCTGGACCATGCGCCAGGGTGATTCCGGAAACAGTAGCGGGGCGAGTACCGCCATCAGGATGATCGCCCACAGGATCAGCAGGCCCACCAGGGCGCCTCGGTTCTGGGCAAAACGGGCAAAGAACGTCATGCGGCAGCCCCCTTGATACGTGGATCCGCCAGGCGATAGACGAGATCAGTAAGGATGTTGAACAGGATCACCAGGGCGGCAGAAAAGAAGAAGATGCCCAGCAGCAGGTTGTAGTCGCGTTGCATCAGTGCCTCGTACATCAGGCGGCCGATGCCGGGCCAGGCGAACACGGTCTCGGTGAGGATCGCGCCGCCTACCATCTGTCCGGCCTGTAGCCCGGCCAGGGTGATGATCGGCAGCAGTGCGTTACGCAGGATGTGACGACGCTGGATAACCCGCGGCGCCAGGCCCTTGGCCCGGGCGGTCTTGACGAAATCCTGCTGGGCGGCGTCGAGCATCGAGGCCCGGGTCATGCGGGTGTAGATGGCCATGAAGAACAGGCCCAGCGTGGTGGCTGGCAGGACCAGGTGCTTGGCTACATCGAGGGCGTAGGCCAGCCCCTCCAGATTGGCACCTACGGTGAACATGCCGTAGGCGGGCAGCCAGTCCAGGTACACCGAGAACAGCACCACCGCCATCAGCGCTACCCAGAACAGCGGTGTGGCGTAGAACAGCAGCGCCAGGGCCATGATCAAGGAGCCCGAGGCCTTCTTGACCCGCATGGCGGCCATGGAGCCGGCCAGGATACCCAGGCCCAGCGATAGCACAAAGGCGGTGCCGGTCAGCAGCAGGGTGGCTGGCAGGCGATCCATAATCAGGTCCAGTACCGGCATCTGCTGGCGATAGGAGTAACCGAAGTCCAGGGTCAGGATGCCGGACACGTAGTGCCACAGCTGAACGTACATGGGCTGGTCCAGGCCGAAGCGCTCGCGTAGCTGGGCGATGAAGGCCTCGTCCGCGGCGCCGGCTTCACCCGCGAGGATGGCGGCGGGGTCGCCGGGGGCGAGCTGGATCAGCACGAAGTTGAACACGACGATCATCAGCAGCACGACGGCTGCCTTGATCAGGCGCGACACAATAAGTCGGGCGTAAAGCATGATGGGTTCTCGCGCAGTCATTCGGGGCCGCGGGCGACCCCGTCATCTGGTCGGGAATCTGGCCAACCACCGGGCCGACGAGCAGGTCGTCGGCCCGGTGGGGGTATCGATCGGCGATCAGTCGGCGATCCAGGCGTCCTTGAAACCGTCATTGACGCCCACCGCCGACGTCACCAGGTCATTGACATTGCAGCGGTAGATGGTGGGGAAGCCGAGCTCGAGCAGCCAGCCCAGGGGAGCGTCCTCCAGCAGGATGCGTTGCACTTCGTGGTAGAGGCGCTCGCGCTCGCTGTCCGGGTAGGCGGTGGCGGCACTGTTGAACAGCTCATCGACCTCGGGGTTCTGGTAGCCTTCCACGTTGTTCCAGGGCGAGCCTTTCTCGGCGTTGGTCGACAGGTAGGTGCGCGAGATTCCGAGCGCCGGATCGCCGTACTGATACAGGTAGGTGAAGGCCAGGTCGTAGTCGCGCTCGCCCAGGCGCTGGTTCCAGCCACCGACGTCGGTCGCCTCGGTGCGCACATTGATGCCGACTTCCTTGAGGTTTTGCTGCACGGCTTCGGCCCAGCGACTCCAGGTCTCGCCGTAGGGCATCGGCAGCAGGCGTACCTCTTCGCCGTCGTAGCCCATCTCGTCCAGCAGCTGCTCGGCCTTGTCGGGGTCGTAGGCGTAGCCTTCAAGATCTGGGTCGTTGAACTTGGCGTTGGAGCCGAAGGGACCTGCCGGTACCTGGCCGGTGCCATTCCACAGCACGTCACGGGCGAACTCGCGGTCCAGGGCGTACATCACTGCCTGACGGAAGCGCTTGTCGGCGGTCGGTCCTTCGCGGTTGTTCATCCACAGCATGGCGAAGGGACTGAAGTACTCGTGGCCCTTGTCCGTCACGCAGGTGTTGTCCATGGCGGTCAGCCGGGGCACGTCGAAGTTCTCTACCGTTCCGTAGGGCAGCACATCCACGGTGCCGTTCTCGTAGGCGACCGCACGGGAGGCGCCGTCGGGAATGATGTGCCAGTTGATCCCGTCCAGGTAGGGCAGGCCCTCTTCGTAGTAGTCGTCGAAGCGGGTGAGCTTGATCACGGTGCCACGGTCCCAGCTGTCGAACTGGAAGGGGCCGGTGCCGATGGGGTGATTGTTGGCGTCGTTATTGCGGAAGTCGGTGCCCGCGTAGATGTGCTCCGGCACCATGGTGAAGGTGCCTGCCTCGAAGGAGATCAGGAAGGGGCCGAAGGGTTTCTTCAGGGTGAACACCACGGTGTGCTCGTCGGTCGCCTCGATGCTCTCCACGTGCTCCAGCACGGCGCGGGCGCTGGGATTGAGCTCCCGGTGGAAGACGTCGGCAGAGAACACCACATCGTCTGCGGTGAAGGCCTCGCCGTCATGCCACTTGGCGTTTTCCTGCAGGTAGAAGGTGTAGGTCAGGCCGTCTTCGCTGACGTCCCAGCGTTTGGCCAGCTGCGGCATCGGCTCCATATCGGTGGAGTAGCGCAGCAACCCCTCGTAGATGTTCCCCGCCACGGTGCGCGTGGGCGCGTTCTGGATCATGCCCAGCACCAGGCCGGGGGGCTCCGGCTGAATAATGGTGTCGATGACACCACCGCGCTGGGGCTGTGCCGACGAGCTGTCGGTCGTGTCCTGGGCCAGTGCCGAGGAGGCGGGCAGGGTGGCGGCCAGTCCCAGAGACACCAGCGTCGAGGTGATGAGGGGAACGGCGAAGCGGCGAGACGTCGCAGACATGGGGCACCTTGTTAGCAGTTGTTATGAGCGATTGTTGTCAGTGGCTGTTCTAGAACCTAGCAGTGCTGATCCAAACTGTCGACAGTCGTCAATCGACTGTTGTTGATGGGCGACTCCGTGCATACTGGGTCGGTACGGTACCCGCTGTGCCAGCTTCCTGGGCCAAGGCCCACGCTTCAACGCAAAGGATGACCATGCCTTCAGATGCCTACCCCGCCCCCTTCGTGATTCAACGCAACCTGGTGGATCAGGTGGTGGATTACCTGACCGAGTCGATTCTGGCGGCGCGCTTTGCGCCGGGGGAGCGACTGTCAGAAGCCGGACTGGCCAGCGAGCTGGGCATCAGTCGTGCGCCGGTGCGCGAGGCCGCCAGGTTGCTGGAAAGCCGCGGGTTGCTGGTGTCACGGCCACGACGTGGCTTCTTTGTGCGTAGTCTGGATGTGGCGGAGCTCAACGATGTCTTCGACCTGCGCATCGGTCTTGAGCGACACGCTTTCGAGCGGGTGATGCTGCGTTTTGATGAGGACATCGAGCAGAGCCTCAAGCAGCAGATCGAACGATTGTGTGACGTCGCCTCGGGTCACGATGAGAGTGCCAAGATCGAGGAAGATATTGCCTTTCACCGGCGAGTTTTCGAGCTTGCCGGCAACCCCCGCCTGCTGCGTGCCTTTGACGACCTTAGCTTCGAGCTGCGGCTGTGTATCACGCTGATCACTCGCACGCACGACACCCCGGAGAGCATCGCGGCGTCGCACTGGCGTCTGCTGGATGCCCTGCGCAGTGGCGACCCGGAGCGTTGCCGCGAAGAGGTCGACTATCACATTGGTGTGGCGCGTGATTCCGTGATCGAGCGCCTCGCCGACGGCCACAGCAGCGTCAACCACTCAAACAACCACCAGTGAGATTGATGTAGATCAATCCCTGCTAATTCCGCGGTTCCACAGGCTTGTGTCCATCCTGCACGAAAGTGCATAACTGGTGTGCGAGATGGATCATCGGCACCGGCCTGGCCGCTTCGACACTCATCTCAACCTTGGATACTTCCGCCAATGACAACGCCCCTATTGTCTACTGAGGCGCTGGACGCCAACGAGCAGCGGCTGCTCGATGTGTGTGACGAACTGATGCCCGACACCTTGGCCCTGACGTCGGATCTGGTGCGCGAATACAGCGTGCTGGGGGCTGAAACCGGTGTCTTGCAGGTGATGGAACAGCACCTGCTGGGCATGGGCCTGACGGTGGAGCGGGTGCCGCTGCCGGATTCTCCGCCAGGCGCTGCTGACGATCGCTACAACCTGGTGTCGGTGATCAACGGTACGTCTCAGCGGCCGCACCTGATCTTCAACGGGCATCTGGACGTGGTCCCCGCGGAGCCTGTGTCGATGTGGACTAGGTCGCCGTGGGAGCCGTGGCAGCAGGATGGCTGGCTCTACGGACGCGGCGCCGGTGACATGAAGGCGGGCATTGCCGCCATGGTCACCGCGGTGACCGCCATGCAGCGGGCAGGATTCGATATCCGCTTTCCGCTCACGCTGCAGGCGGTCATCGAGGAAGAGTGTACCGGTCACGGGGCGCTGGCCTGCCTGGCGCGGGATGGACGGGGGGATTTCGCCCTGATTCCAGAACCCTTTGGCGCCACGCTGACCACCGCCCAGGTCGGGACCCTGTGGTTCAAGGTGACGCTGGAAGGGGTGCCGGCCCACGTGCTGGACACCTCTGCGGGCAGTAATGCGATCGAGGCCATCCAGGCGGTGATCGCGCCGCTCAAGGCGCTGGAAGCCGAGCTGAATGCCGGGCGCGCGGCACCCTATGACGCCGTCGAGCACCCGTTCAACTTGAACATTGGCCGCATCGAAGGCGGCAACTGGGCCTCCAGCGTGCCCTGTCATGCCACCCTGGAAGGGCGTATCGGTTTTCCGCCGGGGGTGGCAGCGGAGGAGATCATGGACAAGGTGCGCCAGTGCGTCGACGCCGCGCGAGAGGGCATGGGGTCTGGGATTTCGGCACCGGAGGTCAGTTTTCACGGGTTCCGCTCCGAGGGGCACCAGGTCAACCTGGATCATCCGGGCGTGGCGCTGCTGGCGGACTGTCATCGGGCCCTGACCGGTGAAGCATTGCCGTCGGTGGCATTGACCTGCACCACCGACCTGAGAGCGTTGAACCGCCATGGTATCTCTGGCACGTGCTATGGCCCCGTGGCCGAGCGCATCCATGGCGTGGATGAGCGGGTGGAGATTGCGTCCATTCGTCATACCCTGCGGGCCTATGCCTTGTTCCTGTATCGCTGGGGGCAAGCGGCCGATGGCGTTGCCTAGCCGAGATCCGTCCACCTGAGATCTCGCTGCGCGCACGTTCCTGCCGAGGCCAGTGGGGTTGATCTGGGGCGGGCACCGGACATATCGGCGCCGTGCCGTTACATAACCTTGTCCTGAGTCGGGATGGCTGACGTCGTTGACTGTCACCCTGCGGGACATGGCTTCACGGAATGAAGTGCGCAGGAGGATGCCATGGTCACCCAGGCAGGGAGTAGTGAAGGGCGCGGGCAAAAGGACGTCGCCTACACCGGTCGCCACGATGAGGCCGGTAGTGATGACAAGGAGGGCAGCCGTAGCTGGCCGCTATCGCTATATGACGAGCTGGCGGCGTACATTCAGCCGCCCCCCAGCAGGCTGAGCCCGCGTGGCCGGCGATGGTTGATCGACGCGGAAGGCTGCCGCCTGTTGCCCTATCACGACCTCACCGGTGAGACGATCGATGAGTGGCAGCCCGGCGCCACCATTGGCGTCGGCCACCTGATCGAGGAGGGGCAGTGGTCTCGGTTTGCTCGGGGGATCGACCTGAACTGGGCGGATTCGCTGCTGCGTCGAGATCTCCAGGACATCGAGCAGGGCGTGCTGGCGCGGCTGGAAGCGTGTCGCCCCTGGGTCGGGGCGTCGGGGCTCGGGCAGCATCAGTTCGATGCCATGGTGCTGCTGGCGTTCAATATTGGCGTGGGCGCTTTTAGCCGCTCCTCCCTGGCCAGCATGCTATGTGATCCCACTGTGGAGACGCCCTATGCCACGCTTGAAGACGCCTGGCTTGCGTGGAATCGAGCAGGTGGTCAGGTGCTGGCTGGCCTCAAGCGTCGACGTGCCGGCGAATGGAAGATCTTCAGCGCCGCGGATTATGGACCGGCCATCGGTAACGATTGACCCCGGGACTTACTGCCCGCCGAGCCCGCCGAGGAACAGCTGGGTGCACAGGCGAGCGCGCTCGTCCCTGGCCTGGGCATCGAGCTGGGGCGGGCGACCCACCAGGGAGTCGAGCATCCACTCGCCCAGTACCATGCCGGTAAAGATACCGGCGGCGGCGCGCGGGTCCTTGACCGTCAGTCGACCTCGCTGATGCTGGGCGTTGAGGTAGTCGGCCAGTTCGCGGCGGGTGCGGTCGGGGCCGTGGTCGAGAAACAGTGCGCCAAGATCCGGGGCGCGTTCGGCCTCGGCAGCGATGCCACGAATCAGGCGGATGTTGGCGGCGGGCAGGGCCAGGTCCATGAGGTCTCGGGCGAGTTCCGTCAGCACCTCTTCCGGCGGTCGCTCCCCGGCCTGACCCAGGCGACTCCACACGCTGGAGGCCTGGGCCTCCATCGACGCCACGAACAACCCTTCCTTGTTGCCGAACAGCTTGTAGAGCGTGCTCAGCGACCCTCCCGCTCGGGCCACGATATCGTTGACGCTGGCACCGGCGTATCCCTTTTCGAGAAAGACCTCCCTGGCGGCTGCCAGCAGGCGCTGTCTGCGGGCTTCTCCTCGGGGGGTAAAGCCCTGATGGGCTGAGTCGTTGGCCGACATCTGCTCGTCCTCTTGCTGATGGTCCCCCGCCGTCCGATGGCTGGGTTCTGCTTACGTTACCTGCTTGCCTATACCTGCTGACTTACACCGGCGTACTGATATCCGCTTCATTGCCCCGCTTCCTTTCCCCGTTTCGTGCTGCGGTACAAGCCCCGGTGTTGCGGACCTCGCCCATGTTGCTGCTGTTGTTGATGTTACCGATGCCGATGCTGGCGAATGGCCCAGCCACCGCAGACAGCAGCGGGGTGATCGACGCAAAAAGCACCGCGACGTAAAAGTGTAGCATGCGCTACACTAATGCGGTTCATGAATTTGCGCTGTCCAGGGCCGCGCCTTGCTGCCCCCTCCCGGTGCTTCGATGACGAAGCGCGTGGGTCGACACAGGCGGCAACCAGACAAGCGTAAGACAAGGTACGTGGGGGACGAGATGACGCGTGGCAAGAAGGCAATCGTGGCACTGGCCGGGCTGATGGCCTTGGTGGCGCTGATCTGGTGGGGCAAGAGCTGGTGGTCGACGGGCCGTTACCTGGAAGAGACGGATAATGCCTATGTGCATGCGGATGCGGTCAGTCTGCGCGCTGAACTATCGGCGTTGATCCGGGAATTGCCGGTGATGGATAACCAGCAGGTGCGCGCTGGTGATGTTCTGGTGAAGCTGGATGACACCGACGTCAAGCAGCAGCTGGCCCAGGCCCTGGCGGACCAGCAGGTGGCTCGTTCCCAGCAGGTCCAGGCCAGCCGACAGATCGAACGACAGCGTGCGGCCATCGAAGAGGCGCAGGCCCAGGTGGTTTCTGCCGAGGCGCAGCATGCTCAGGCGCTTCGTCATCTGGAGCGCTCGCGCTCGCTGGCGTCACGCCAGTACGCCTCGGAGCAGCAACAGCAGGACGATGAAGCCAGCGTCAACGTGGCCGCGGCTACCCTGGCGGCACGCCGGGCGGCACTGACCTCGGCCCAGCGACAGCTGGACGTTGCGCTGGCCGACGAACAGGCGGCGCAGGCGCGTGTCGTATCCGCACAGGCGGCAGTGGAGGTCGCCCGACACCAGCTGTCAAAGGCGACGTTGCGGGCCCCGCGCGATGGCGTTGTCGGTGCCATCACCGCGGAGGTCGGGGATCTGGCGCAGCCCTCGCTGACGCTGATGCACCTGGTGCCGGTCGAGTCGGCCTACGTGGTGGCGAACTTCAAGGAGACCCAGACGGAGCGCATGCGCATTGGTCAGCCGGTGCGACTGGCGGTCGATGCCTATCCCCAGGTGCATTTCGAGGGGGTGGTCGACAGCCTGGCGCCAGCGACGGGGTCCCAGTTCAGTCTGCTGCCCCAGGACAATGCCACCGGCAACTTCAACAAGATCGTGCAGCGGGTGCCGGTCAAGATTCGACTGACCGGGCCTGAGCAGGCACTGGGAGTACTGCGTGCGGGGCTGTCTGTGGTGCCTGAAGTCGACACCCGCTCCCTGGACGGTGACCCCCTGGGCGCGCGGCACCAGGCCGAGCGTGAGCAGACGCCGCCGGTAGCGGCGACGCTGGCAGGGCCAGGCGCGTGAGTCAGTCCCCAGCGCTTGCCTCCGCGGCGCCTTCGGGCGCCGATGAACTTCCCCCCTGGCCTCAGCGTATTGGCTTTATTGCAGCGGTATTCGGCATGTTCATGGCGATTCTGGATATCCAGATCGTGGCCAGCTCGCTGAACGAGATTCAAGCCGGCGTTGCCGCCAGCAGTGAGGAGATCTCCTGGGTCCAGACGTCCTACCTGATCGCCGAGATCATCATGATTCCGCTGTCCGGGATGCTGACCCGGATTCTCTCGACGCGGGTGGCCTTTGTGCTGTCCAGCGTCGGCTTCACCCTGGCAAGCCTGGGATGCGCCCTGGCGACCAGCATCGAACAGCTGGTCATCTTGCGGGCACTGCAGGGCTTTCTTGGCGGGGCGATGATCCCGATCACTCACGCCATCAGCTTCTCGATCTTTCCGCGTCGGATGATGGGCGCCGTTCAGGCCGTGATCGGCATGGTGGTGACCATGGCGCCGTCGGTGGGTCCCACGGTGGGGGGCTACATCACCGAGATCGCCAGTTGGCATTGGCTGTTTCTGGCTAACGTGATTCCAGGTGTGCTGGTCAGTTGGGCGGCGTGGCGATTCTTGGATATCGACAAGGGCGACCGCAGCGCGGCCAGGCGTCTGGACGTGCTGGGGCTGGCGCTGATGGCGGTGTTTCTGGGGTGCCTTGAGTACGTGCTGGAAGAGGGCCCCGGGGATGACTGGTTCGATGATCACCTGATCCTGATGCTCTCGCTGACCTGCGGCCTGGCCGCCATCGGCTTCTTTGTGCGCACGCTGCGTCATCGGTATCCGATTGTGGGCCTGCACGCGTTCGCCAACCGCAACTTTGCGCTGGGCGCCGGCCAGGGATTTGTGATCGGCATCGCCCTGTACGGGCTGGTCTATCTGATGCCGCTGTTTTTTGGCTATGTGCGCGGATTTTCCAGCCTGCAGATCGGTCAGGTCATGTTCGTGACCGGGGTGGCGATGTTCTTCACCGCACCCGTGGCCGGTCGGCTGTCCGGCAGCGTTGACCTGCGCGTGCTGATGTTTGTGGGCTTTGTGCTGGTGGGGGTGGGCTCGATCATGAACGCCTGCCTGACGTCAGAGTCCGGGTTCGAGCAGTTCTTCTGGCCGCAGATCGTGCGCGGGGTGGGGCTGATCCTGTGCATCATTCCGGCCTCGCGCATTGCGCTGGGGACCTTGCCGCGTGAAGAGGTGGGCAACGCCAGCGGGCTGTTCAACGTCATGCGCAACCTTGGTGGGGCGGTCGGTCTGGCGCTGATGGACACCGTTCGCGACATCCGCGAGGACTATCATTGGAGCCAGCTGATCGGTGCAGTAAATGAGGGGCGTGGTGTCGTGCTTGAGCGGTTGCAGGGATACGAGAGCTTGCTGGCCGGTCATGTGGCGGATCCGCAGCAGAGCGCGCTGGCGCTGGTCGGGCAGACGGTGGCGCGTGAAGCCCAGGTACTGGCGTTCAATGACATCTTCTTGTGGCTGGGTGCCCTCTACCTGCTTTGCGCGCCGGTGGTCCTGCTGGTTCGGCGGCCAGAAGCCTGAGCCGCCACTTGCGATCATTGCCTGGGACTTGCCAGGGTCAGGTCTTGGTCGTGTAAAGCGCGAAGGCGCCTAGGCTTGCCATCAGCAGGAATCCCGCCAGGCCCAGGCGTCCCCAGGGCAGGCTGGCCGTGCCCAGGTGGATGATGGTCGGGTCTCTAGGCGAGTAGCGCACCGTTATCTGACTGCCGACGGGGTAGGCGGCCAGATAGGCCTCGGCGTCCTCGCGGCGTTCGAAGGAGGGAACGCCATCAAAGCCACTGTTGTCGGAAGTGACAAGGCGACCCTCGAGTCGGCCTTCGACGGCCACGCGTGCCAGATATCGCTTGGCCTGTTCATCCCGCTCGCGCTGATGGCGCTGTGCTTCGGCCAGTCTGACGCCGGTGTCGGTGACGGTGACCTGGGCGCTGGGCCAGCGGTTGACGTCCCGCACCTTCCAGGCCCCGACGCCTGCAACAATGGCGCCAATCAGGGCAGCGAGTGACACGATCAGCAGCGGATGAGGCATGGCGGTATCCTGCTAAGACATTGAGATGGTGGTAAAGGCAAGGAGATAACGATGACGATGATGGCCTCCCTGAGGAATTGGATCAACGATGTGGCGCAGCCGGAACACGCCCAGACAGACGTCGACCTGTCCTTGGCCACGGCGGTTCTGCTGTGTGAGGTGGTGCGGGCAGACTATCGCATGGATGACAGCGAGATCGCGCTGATGCGCGAGCAGCTGCAGCAGCGCTTCGAGCTGGACCCGGCAGCGTTGGACGAGCTGATGTCGTTGGCCCGCCAGGAGGCGGAAACGGCCGTTGACCATCACCGTTTTGTGCGTGAGCTGAGAGACCGAACCGGGTATCAGGAGCGGGTCGCCTTGGTGCAGCAGATGTGGGCGCTGGCCTTTGCCGATGGAGAGAAGGATGCCCTGGAAGAGCATCGCATCCGTGCCCTGGCCGAGTTGCTGCATGTCAGCCACGGCGATTTTGTGCGTACCCGTATCGCCGAGGAAAATCGCGCCGCGGCGCGGTGATCAACGGACGGGCGCCTGCATCAACCGAACCTGAGCAGCGACGGCGTGGATAAGCTCAAGCGCGCTTGGTCTTTTGCTTTCAGGGTCTTTCGTTCACAAGTCTGTCGTTTACAGGTCTGTCGCTCGCAGGGTCTGTCGATCGCGTTATCGTCAGTCGGTGAAACTATAGTGGGTGAGACTGGCTTTCCTGACAGGTACACTGGATCATCCTGTTGAACGCTGCCAGGGATAGTGAAGTTTTCTGATTCAGCCAGTGCGAGTCGAGACAAGGAGACGCAGATGTCGCGCAAGATGGTGGTAGTGGGTGCTGGGATGGTGGGCGTGTCCGTTGCTTGGCATCTGAGTCAGCGAGGTCATCAGGTGACCCTGGTGGACCGTCGCGAGCCGGGGCGTGAGACGTCCTATGGCAATGCCGGCATCATCCAGCGCGAGGCGGTTCGGCCCTATGCGTTTCCTCGCGACCTCGGCACGCTGCTGCGGGTGGCTCCGAATCGGCAGATCGATATCCGCTACCGCCCAGGTGCGATGATGGCCAACGCGGGTACCTTGTTGAAGTACTGGCAGCACTCAGCGCCGGCGCGGTATGAGCGAATTGTGCATGAGTATGCGTCCTTGATTTCAGGCTGTATCGACGCCCATGCCGCCATGATTGCGGCATCTGGCGCTGAGGAGTTGATTCGTCGCGACGGTTGGCTGGAGGTGTATCGCAGCGAGGCCGAACTGACGGCTCGGTATGCCCAGGCTCAGGCCGATGCGCAGCGCTTCGGGATTCGCTTCAAGCGACTCGACAGAGCGGAGCTTGCCCAGCTGGAACCCGGCCTGGCGAGCGGCGCTGGCAACGACAGCGGCAAGCGGCTGGCCGGGGCCATTCACTGGCTGGACCCCTGGACGGTGGCCAGTCCGGGGGATCTGGTCGCTGCTTACGCACGGGCCTTTGTCGAGTCCGGGGGCGAGATCGTGCAGGCCAATGTGGACGCCGTGGAGCGCACTGGCCAAGCCTGGCGGGTGTCACTGGGTGGCGGTGCAGTCAGCCGCCAGCTGGACGCTGACGGTCTGGTCATGGCGCTGGGGCCTTGGACGCAGGAGTGGATGACGGCCTTGGGCTTGAGGATTCCGCTGTTCGTCAAGCGCGGTTACCACATGCACTATGCCCAGCCCGACGAGCGGGCGCTCGGTCACTGGGTCATGGACGCTGAGGTCGGCTATCTGCTGGCGCCGATGCGCCAGGGCGTGCGCTTGACCACCGGGGCAGAGCTGGAGCGGCTGGAGGCGCCGGCGCACCTTGACCAGCTGGAGGCGGCGGAGCGCAAGGCGAGGGAACTCTTCCCGCTGGGACAACGGCTGGAGTCCACGCCCTGGAAGGGTGCCAGGCCCTGCACGCCAGACATGAAGCCAGTGATTGGCCCGGTGCTGGGACAGGATGGCCTGTGGCTGGCCTGTGGTCATGGGCATCAGGGCTTCACGCTGGGCCCTGTCACCGGCAAGCTGCTGACCCAGCTGATCGAAGGAGAGGCGGCGGATATCGACATGACGCCCTTCAGGGTCGATCGTTTCTGACACGCTGTCCTGTTCAGAATGCAAAAGGGCCACGATGTCCGTGGCCCTGTTTTCTTCTTACCGTTTCCTTCTCACCGCTTCCTTCTCACCGCTTTCCGTTCTTACGTCTTTGGCTCTCGCTTTCCGGGCAAAGCCCACAAGGGCTGCGTGAGGTGGCGTTGTCATGGTGAGCGGCGGGTTCAGGTGTTGTCTTTCTGCGGTTCGGTGGCTGTTGATTCGCCGGAAGTGGGGGGCAGTGCGCTGGCGCTTGCAGCGCTCACGTCAGAGTTGCTGTCAGCGTCGTCATCGCTGCGCTCTCCGCGGCGTTCAGCGATGGACCTGGCCAGCAGTTTCATCAGCAGGGTGACGAGAAAGACCAACCAGCTGGCGGTGGCCAGGACGTTGAACAGCAGCATTTTCTGCGCGCCGCTCAAGGGCGTGATCAGGTGATCTATGACGATGGCAAACAGAAATGCCAGGTTCAGCGGTAGCGCCAGAATATGCATCCACATCTCGGTGCGCCGCTTGCGCACGTGATAGCGGCTCAGCATGACGCGCACCGGGCGATGCACAAAGCTCAGCAGGATCATGGTGCCCAGTATCAGCAGGGCAGCCAGTGCCGGCTCGGCGCTATCGATATGCAGTGATACGCTGATCGACCAATACAGCATCAACCACATCAGTCCCGCCAGGGTGGCGACCAGGTCGGCGTAGTGACGTACCTTGGGCATTGAGCTCTCGCTAGGGCTAGTCGGTAAAAACGGGGCGCAGGGGGTTCCTGGGTGACAGGCGAGGCCTATTGATTGGCCCTCAATGCCTCGTTCACTCTCCATGGCCATCTGGATGGCCACTGCCTTGTTCCGCGTCTTGTGTCGGCCTGTCCTGCCGGCGCCTTTCGCCTGTCAGGATAGTGCTCGCAGGAGACACTTGCGCATGATACGCGAAATATCGTGCTTTTGTGGCGATGAGCGGAGGTCGATCGCTTTGCGGTATACTGCGCCCGACCTTGAACCACTCGATGACAGGACAACAAGTGACTTCCATTACCTTGACCCGCCCGGATGACTGGCACCTTCACCTGCGCGATGGCGTCGCGCTTGAGTCAGTGGTAGCGGACACCGCGCGCCAAATGGGGCGTGCCATCATCATGCCCAACCTCAAGCCGCCGGTGACAGTGCTGGAGCAGGCGCTGGCCTACCGCGAGCGTATTCTGGCGGCGTTGCCGCAAGGTAGCCAGTTCGAGCCGCTGATGACGCTGTATCTGACCGACCGCACCACGGCGGAAGATATCGAGCAGGCCTGGGCTAGCGGCAAGGTACAGGCGGTCAAGCTGTATCCGGCGGGAGCCACCACCAATTCTGATTCCGGTGTGACCGATCTGAAGCATTGCGACGAAGCGGTGGCCACCATGGCTCGTCTGGGCATGCCGCTACTGGTGCATGGCGAGGTGACAGATCACGAGATCGATATCTTTGACCGGGAGAAGGTCTTTATCGACCGGGTGATGAAGCCGCTGCTGTCACGCCACCCTGAGCTCAAGGTGGTGTTTGAGCACATTACTACAGCCGATGCGGCGAGCTTTGTGGCCCAGGCCCCGGCCAATGTGGGGGCAACCATCACCGCCCATCACTTGCTGTATAACCGCAACCACATGCTGGTGGGCGGGATTCGTCCTCACTATTACTGCCTGCCGATTCTCAAGCGTGAGCGTCACCGTGAGGCATTGATCGAGGCAGCGACTTCTGGCGACACCAGCTTCTTCCTGGGCACCGATAGCGCTCCTCACGCTCGCCACGACAAGGAGAGCGACTGCGGTTGCGCCGGCGCTTACACAGCGTTGACCGCGATCGAGCTGTACGCGACGGCATTCGAGCAGGCCGGTGCGCTTGACCGCCTCGAGGGTTTTGCCAGTCACCACGGCCCGGATTTTTATGGGCTGCCACGCAACGCAGATCGCATTACCCTGGACAAGACCGAGTGGCAGGTGCCTGCCGAGCTGCCCTTCGGCGCAGGGACGAGCCTGGTGCCGCTGCGTGCCGGCGAAACCCTTGGATGGAAGATGCGGGAGCAGTGATCCTCTCGCTGTCGTTGGCCTGGTGCTGGCGATGACGTGATCAGAAAACGACTGAACGCGCGGTACATCGCGTGGTTTGGCCAAAATGGCGCGCCCCCAGGGGCGCGTTTTTTTATGCGCACAGATTTCTCGCTAAGGCCTGGCATTCGAGCCGAAACCGTATCACGAGACATAAATTGTTGTACGTGGTGCGCTGCGTTGTACACGAAAAATGCAGGAGGCGACATCGCTGACGGTGTGGCAAGCCAACAAGCTAGTACCAGAGGTCGGGGGAGTTTTTGCGCGGTCTGGCTTTTCTCATAACGCGGATATTTTTGTAAGCACGCTAATAGGCGTGAAAAAGCAATAGCATAGGAGGAGAAAAAGGGGAAGACGGGGTGGTGGAGAAAAAGAGGTAGCTCATTGTCCTCTGGTACAGTATTGAGATATCTCGTGCGCATGTAATGTCGTATCTGCACAGCTGTGTGCGTGCGCCAAAAATTATACAGCCCCCAAATGCTATAGAGAGACGCCCCTATGATCATTGCCACCGTTGTTCAGCTTGTTGGTCAAGCTTGGGCCCGTGACGCAGAAGGTAACCTGAGAGCCCTGGCAGAGGGTGACCAGCTTCGCGAGGGCGAGGTGGTGATTACCGGCAATGGGGCGCGCGTCAGGCTCGAACAGGTGGACGGTGCGCCCCTGGTCGAGATGGAGAGCAATGCTCAGATTCTGCTGACTCAGGATATCGCTGAAGGCAGTGGCGAAGGCGAGCAAGCGCTGGTACTCGAGGACCCTGACGTCGCCAGGGTGCTGGCGCTGCTGGAAGAAAGCGATGGGGATCTGCTGGATATCCTGGAAGCGCCGGCTGCGGGGGCTGCTGGTGGCGCTGGGGTTGAAGGCGGGCATGATTTCGTGCGTCTGCTGCGTATTGTTGAGGAAGTGACGCCGCTGTCTTTCGAGTATGGCTACCAGCGAGTAGACGACGAGCTTCCTCAGCAGGAGGGCGGCGGTTCAGACGACGTTGATGAACCAGTCACGTTGACAGGCTTGGACGGTCCGCAGGGGGGCACTGGCGGTGCCGTGGGCACTGGCGGCGCAGCCGTGGGCTTTGCATCCGCTGAGCAGACCGTCAGCGAGTCCGGGCTTGCCTCAGGTAGCTCGCCCGCTACCGGCAGTATCGTCAGTGGCAGCTTTGGGGTCAGTGCGCCCGACGGTTTGACCTCCATTACGGTGGGCTCCAGTGGTCCGATCAGCCTGGACCGGCTGAATGGACTTGCCGGTAATCCGCTGGTTATCAATACCCCTCATGGCACCCTGACGCTGACCGGTTATACCGGAGGTGCCACGGGTGGCACCGTCAGCTATACCTTCGAGCTCACCACGCCGGTCGATAATGACAGCGCGGATGGTGCCACCGGTGACGGCCTTGTAGAGAGCATCGTGATCACTGCCACGGATACCGATGGCAGCACCACCAGCGGCTTTCTCGATATCGCGATTCTCGATGATGCCCCTCAGGCCTTCGACGATACCGCCGAGATCCAGGAAGACACCCCGATCACCTACAACGTGCTGGCTAATGACGTTGAAGGCGCGGACGGTGCAACACTCACCACTGCGACGTTGCGTGACCCGAGTCAGGGCAGCGTATCGATCAATGCCGCGGGGGATGTGACCTTTACCCCGGCGCCGGGCTTCGA